>NZ_JBJJLB010000042.1:0-304888 GCF_045449795.1 Marinobacter alkalisoli | reverse complement strand
CCGCTCACAGCAAGTCTGGGTGCAATATCAGGCCTGCCGCGCATCCGGTTGATGCTGTTTAAGTACCGCATTGGCCATCTGATGCAGAATTGATATCTCGTCCTCAATACCTTCCTCTGCAGACAACTCCCGCTGCTCCGCCAGAATATCTTCCAGGATCTCCCGTGTGGTTAACGGGTTGGCCAGTACCACCCGGAATACGATACAGGGGAAATGGTAGTAACGGGCCGGCTCCAGCCGGGTCCGGGAGACAAACGCCTTGCCCCGTTCCCGCTGGGTTTTCTGGACGAACTTGGTGATGCGGTTCAGGCAGGCGTTCAGTTTTTCCGCCTGCAGTTCATCCGCCAGCGCCAGTGCCTGCTGCACTTCCTTCGGGCAGTAGCGATAGGTCAGGATGTTCAGTTCCGGTTTGGTGATCAGCTCGAAATCCGGCTGGGCGTTGATCAGGTCGGCAAAGGTCTGTGCCTTGTCGATGCCCTGGTCGATCAGGATCTCGTAGCCCTCCCGCGCGAGGATTTTCAGGCCGGAGTGGATCAGCATCGACATGCCCGGGCGTGACCCTTCCAGCGTGGTGCTGCCCAGGTCCCGGGAGCCTTTACGGATGATGTACTGGGCGTGATGTTCCACGGCGCTGGCCAGGCTCGGGTCGCGGAAGACCACCAGGCCTACGCCCATGGGGACGTAGAGCTGTTTGTGGGCATCGAAGGTGACGGAATCGGCCTGTTCAATGCCGCGCAGCAGGGAGCGGTAGGTGCGCGAGAACAGCGTGGGCCCGCCCCAGGCTGCGTCCACGTGGAAATGGGCGCCGAATTCCCGGGCGATGTCGGCCATGGCGTCCAACGGGTCGACGTTGCCGGTTTCGGTGGTGCCGGCAATGCCGCAGATTGCCATGATCTTGATTTTCTGTTTCTGCAGTTCCAGGCACTTGTCCCGCAGGGCGTCGGTCTGGATGCGGTTGTCGTCGTCGGTGTCCACCGGGATCAGGAAGTCCCGGCCCAGGCCGAGCACGTCGGCGGCTTTGCGCAGCGAGTAATGGCCACGACGGGACACCAGTATGGCCGCGCCTTCATAGCCGTAGTAGCGCAGGGCGCGGAACAGGCCCTCCTGATGGATGCCGCGGAAACTGCCTTCGGCCGGGAACGCGCGGTTGCGGGCGACCCAGAGGGCCGTCAGGTTGGCGACGGTGCCGCCGGAACACATGGCGCCGAGGGCAAAGCGGGGATCGTGCATCCACTTGCGGTAGAAGGCGCCGTCCTGCTCGTAGACCAGGCGATGAATCATACCCAGCACCTGCCGCTCCATGGGGGTGAACGCCTTGGAGGTTTCGGTCTTTACCAGATTCTGGTTCAGGGCAATCATGATCTTTGACAGCGGCAGCATGAAGTAGGGCAGTGCCGAGGTCATGTGGCCGATAAAGCTGGGAGAGGCGGTATGAACGGAGTTTGCCACCAACTTGTCCAGCAGGAACTGGGCCTGTTCGGAGACAAACACGGGTTTTTCCGGGATGGCGTAGTCCGAGAAGTTTTTCTCGACTTCGGACAGGTCCCGTTCCACGGCCACAATGTGTTCCTGCAGGAAGCCTGCGAGATTGCGGGAAATGTTCTGGTCGATCCGGCTCAGGGTGGATTCCGGTGCCTCGGGCACTGTGAATACACGGTACATTGCCTCAACCGAGGCCTGGGCGGATTTTTTCTTTCCGGTCATACGCGCGCCACACACTGTCAATCGGTGGTCATCCGCCGGCCGGTTCCGGATGCCGGGCGGATACAGTCGGACTGTTGACTCCGACACTGGAAATTCGTCTTGCCCGATATCGCCCGGGCACTCTGGCTTCCCTTCTGGCCTCTGAGTCTCTGCCTGACTCTGAGAGGGAGCGTAGTATACGGCCTGGTGAAATCTTGTGCCACACAGGCCTGAATGGGTGTTTCAGAGAATTTCCCGGTGTACGTCCAGTATGGCAGCATCTATCCGTTCCTGGATGGCTTTTTCCACCTGGTCGAGGCGCTGGGTAATCTGCTGGGTTGAGCTGCCCAGGGCGGCGATGGTCCAGGTGGCGCAGTCCAGGGCATCCTGGTCGGCGGTTTCGGCGACGGCCAGGTCGGGTTCGCGGCCCCAGACGGCTTTCAGGGCGGTGAATGCCTTGCGCTTGGCCTTGAGGTCTTCGCAGCCATAGAGCTGGAAGTGCAGGGTGAGTACGCCCACGTGAGGGGTGATCACCGGTGTCGGGCCAGATTGGTTAAGCAGTTTTCTAAGTGCTTCAGACATAAACTTTGGGTGCAGGAACCACCGGGGGTACGCTTTCCAAAACACGCTGTGAATACATCCCTGTAAGCTCCGCTCCGCCATCCATGGCTCCGCAGGGTTTTGGAAAGCATACCCCCGGCGGTTCTCAAGCCTCTCGGGTGGCGTCGGATTCAGTCAGGCTTTGGATGTCCTGAACATTAGAGCTTTAGCCTACTACAGGTGTTGCCCGTTTGATAATGGCCGCTGCGTCGGTGCCGGATGGTAAGTTGCCGTAGTTGAGACCGCCGCCGGATTGCAGGCGGGAGGCGCAGAAGGCGTCGGCTACCGCCGGGTCGGAGCCGCGCAGAAGTAGGCTGGCCTGCATGGCCAGGGCCAGGCGGTCGACCAGGTTGCGGGCGCGGTACTGGATGTCGCTGGTGTCTTTGAAGTCGTTTTGCAGTTGAGCAACGAAGCGATCAAAGCGGGCGTCGGTGCCTTTCGCTTCGGCGACTTCGCGGAAGAACGCGTCGAGGGTTTCCGGTTCTTTTTGCAGGGCGCGCAGGGTGTCGAGGCACTGGACGTTGCCGCTGCCTTCCCAGATGGCGTTGACCGGTGACTCCCGCAGCAGGCGGGGCATGATGCAGTCTTCCATGACGCCGCTGCCGCCGATGCATTCCATGGCTTCGTAGGCGTGATTCGGGGTGCGTTTGCAGATCCAGTATTTGCCGACCGGTGTAGCCAGTCGTGCCAGCAAGCGTTCGTGCTCCAGGTGCTGGTTGTCCAGGGCGCGGGCGATGCGCAGGGTGTAAGCCATGGCCGCTTCGCTCTCCAGTGCCAGGTCTGCCAGCACGTTCTGCATCAGCGGTTGTTCGCTGAGGCGCTGGCCGAAGGCGCTGCGGTGGCGACAGTGGTGGGTGGCCTGGGCCACGGCCTGGCGCATGCCGGCGGAGCTGCCGATCATGCAGTCGAAGCGGGTCATGGCCACCATTTCGATGATGGTGGGTACGCCGCGGCCTTCTTCGCCGACCATCCAGGCCAGGGCGCCGCGCAGTTCCGCTTCGCTGGAGGCGTTGGCGACGTTGCCCATCTTGTTCTTGAGGCGCTGGATCTGCCAGGGGTTCTTGCTGCCATCCGGGCGCCAGCGTGGCATCAGGAAGCAGGACAGTCCATTGGTGGTCTGGGCGAGTACCAGGAAGGCGTCGCACATGGGGGCGGAGACAAACCATTTGTGGCCGACCAGTTCGTAGGCCTGTCCCGGGCCTTCGGTGCCCACCGGGTAGGCCCGTGTGCTGTTGGCGCGGACGTCGCTGCCGCCCTGTTTTTCGGTCATCGCCATGCCGATGGTCACCGATTGTTTCTGGTCATCGGGCAGGTTGCGGGGGTCATACTGGTTGGCGAGGATCCGGTCTTCCCAGAGGGCGGCCAGTTCCGGCTGCTTGCGGATGGAGGGGATGGCCGCAAAGGTCATGGTGATAGGGCAGCAGTGTGCCGCTTCCACCTGGGAGTGCATATAGTATTTGGCTGCCCGCGCAACGTGGGCGCCCTGGCCGGTATGGGTCCAGGGGCTACTGTGCAGGCCGTGCTCCATGGCAATGGACATCAGCTGGTGATAAGCCGGGTGGAAGTCCACCTGGTCAATGCGGTGGCCAAAGCGGTCATGGGTGTTGAATACCGGTTTGTTTTCGTTGGCGCGGAAGCCCAGTTCAATGATTTCCCGACTGCCGGCCAGTGCGCCAAAGGCCTGGAGATCGTCAGCGGCTGCGCTGCCACCTTCGCGTTCCACCGCTTCCCTGAGCGCTGTGTCCTGGTCGAACAGGTTGTAGTCTTCCAGGGCAGGGGGCTGATTGACCACGTCATGGGTCACGGCCAGATAGCGATCTTCCGGCTCGGTTGAGCCGGTGATCGGTGGTGCAGGCTGACGGGCGTTCATGTTACCTCCTGGTACCGGTCAGCCCCTGCATGCAAAAACGTAGGATGGCGTTGACCAGTGGGTCGTTGTTGTCGTTTCTCGTTTCGGCCGGGTTATCCGCCTGGGTCGGGGACAAGGGCCCTACCAGGCTTTCGGCGATAGCGCCTACCAGGCATGTACTGCTCTGGCGTGCGTCCTGCTCGGGAATGCATCCTTCTTCAATGCCTTCTCTGATGGCCTTTTCGAACAGCTCGGCGTAGGCCTGCCGGTAGGCCAGTCTCTCTTCTTCAACTTTCGGGTCGACCGGTTCGGCAATCAGTGACCAGGCCATAACCGGTCCTCGCAAGGCGCGTTCGGCAAACTGACGCAGCGCCGCTTCAAGTCGCACGGTGGCATCCCCGTGGGTGGACAGTGCTTCCGCGACCTTGTCGACTTCCCTTTGGGTTGCCAGCCGGAAAATTTCCGCAAACAGATCTTCTTTCGACTCGAAATGGCGGTAGATTGTTCCTGTTGCCACCTCTGCCAGTGCGGCAATGGTTGTGACTCTGGCGCTGCGAAAGCCGCTTTCCGCCACGCATTGGTAGGCGCAACTGACAATGCGCTGGCGAGCTTCCGCCTTACGTTTGCGCATCTTCTCCGTTTCCCGGTAGGCCATGCTGGCTCCTCTTAAGTAGTGAATCATTATTCATTTCTTGTGTCAACCAAGTAAGAGTCGGTTGTATCTTTGTTTTATTCTTTAAAATCAATCACCTGTAATTACTTACAAAAAGTTACAAAAAAGTCGTTGCCTGTAAATGGCGTTGTCCGAAAAAGCAGATTATAAAGACGCCAAGGCATACCGCCAGGGCGGATGTTGCCGAGGCGGAGCGGCCCACCCAAGTCGGGTCAGGTGCGCTCGACGTTTTGTTTTCGTTGGTGGGGATTGAGGCCATGAGTGAATTCGACGAAAGCAACCTGGAGCAATCCGGAGGCTGGAACCGTGACAGTGAAGACAACCATTCCGTCGCTGGTCGGGCCCGGGTGCGTGCACAGTTACAGGCGGATATTGAGGCATTTCTGAGCCAGGGCGGGCAAATCCAGGAAGTGGACACATTGTTCCGCTCCGATCCTTCCCGCAAGGTGGATATCGGCTTCAATAACCGATCCCTCTGATGCAACAGGCCTGCAGTCACCGGCTGTGGGCCTGTTTTTGAACGCTGTCTCAGCGTGTCTTCAGTCATTGGTCTATTCTGGGCCCTATCGTTATCAGCCGTGTGGGTAAATGGCTGATCCATAATTCCAACAAGAACCGTTACATTATGAGAGTCCTTTCGTGGCTGGCAACGGCTTTGCTGGTGATCATAGCAGCCATGGTCGTCATTGTGCTGCTACTTCCCGACGGAGGAATCGATTCCGGGCAGAGCCGGTCGGAAAGCCAACAACCGGATTCCGCGCCTGTGGATTTGGCTCCGGCTCCGGACAACAACGGCCAACCGTCCCGCTGGGTGGGGCAGCGGAGCACCGTGGTGTTACCCGATACCTTGCCGGCATCGCTGAGCGGAACATCGTCCCCCGCGGGATGGGCCCAGGTTGACAGCAACGGTAACCTGATTCCGACATCGGCATTGCGTCAGCTGTTTGAGTACTACCTTTCGGCTCTGGGGGAAGAGCCCCTGCGGCAACTGGTGGCACGAATTGAACGCGAGTTGTCCGTACTGGATGAGCCGGCTCACTCCGAGGCCCTGAATATCCTGGGGAGCTACATGGATTACAAGCTGGCGTTGGGAGACCTAGAGTCATCCTATGGTCAGGACGCAGCGGACAGTCTGTTGGACGCCAGGCGCCGCATGCGGGAGATCCATGCCCTGCGGAGGACGTGGCTGGATGCCGGCACCGCCGAGGCGTTCTTTGCCCATGAAGAGGCCGTGGACCGCTTCCAGCTGGAACAGCGCCGCATTAATGGCGACGAGTCGCTGACGGACGAGCAGCGGTCACGGGCCGTCGCGGCGGCTGAACAGGACTTGCCCGCCCCTTTGCGTCGTGCCCGCGAGGAAACCCGGCGTTTCGCGGAGTATGAGCAGGCGCGGCAGGAGCTCGCTGGGGATCCCGATGCCCTGAAGGCCTGGCGTGAGGACGCGTTTGGCGCCGAAATCTCGCAACGGCTGGCGGAAGTGGAGGCGCGTCAGAGGGACTGGGACCAGCGCTGGCAGGCCTATAGCCAGGAGCGTCACAAGCTGGATAGTGCCGGGCTGGCCGGCCCTGAGCGGGAAGCTGCTATTGAGGATCTGCGCAGCCGGTACTTCAGCGGGCCGGAGCGAAAACGGGCGCAGGCACTGGATTCCCAACGGTAACCCCACTGTCACACCACGTTGTTAGGCTTGCCCGGCAAGCGGTAAATGGGGCCCGACCGGAGCCTGCCCCCTGGCCACGAGGGCGTGTATGATGAGGAAACCGAATCGACCGGATAGCCCGGTCGGTTTCAGGTTTGTGTCCTACTCGCCACCCAGGAGGTGCTTCGTGCGTTCACCAAGTCGTGTATTCCCTGCTACTCGCCTGCGTCGTAATCGGGCTGATGATTTTTCCCGCCGTTTGGTGCGGGAACATCAGCTCAGTGTTGATAACCTGATCTATCCAGTGTTCATTCTGGAGGGCGAAGGTCAGAGGGAGCCGGTGCCTTCTATGCCCGGGGTTGAACGCCTGAGTATTGATCTTCTGGTGGAGCAGGCCGCCGAGCTGGTTGAACTCGGCATTCCCGCCGTGGCGCTGTTCCCGGTGGTACCCACTGAACTCAAGAACACCTCAGGTTCCGGTGCATGGAATTCAGACGGGCTTGCCCAGCGGGCGGTCCGGGCGTTGAAGAAGGCGCACCCGGAACTGGGGGTGATCACCGATGTGGCGCTGGACCCGTTCACCACCCATGGGCAGGACGGTATTGTTGATAATGACGGTTATGTGCTCAACGACGTGACCATCGAAGCACTGGTCAATCAGGCGCTGTCCCACGCCGACGCAGGGGCGGATATTGTGGCGCCATCGGACATGATGGATGGTCGCGTGGGTGCAATCCGGGACGCCCTGGAGTCTGCAGGTTATGTGAAAACCCGCATTCTGGCCTATTCTGCCAAGTACGCCTCTGCCTATTACGGTCCATTCCGGGATGCGGTCGGTTCGGCGGCCAATCTTGGCAAGGGCGACAAGGCCACCTATCAGATGGATCCGGCCAACAGCGATGAGGCACTGCAGGAAGTCTCTATGGATCTGTCGGAAGGCGCGGATATGGTGATGATCAAGCCGGGCATGCCTTACCTGGATATTGTTCATCGCGTCAAACACGAACTGCAGGTGCCGACGTTTGTGTATCAGGTCAGCGGCGAGTACGCCATGCACATGGCGGCTGCTGAAAATGGCTGGCTGGACGGCGATGCGGTGATGATGGAGAGCCTGACGGCCATGCGTCGTGCCGGGGCCGATGCCATACTGACGTATTTTGCGGTCAGGGCTGCGCGCCTTTTACGGCATTCCGGCACACAAGGCTAACGGAATAATGTCAGGTTCCGGCAAACCAGGCGTTTTGCCGGAACCCCTAAAACTGGAATGAGTGAGTCATGAGTAGTGAATCTGTAAGAGAGCGGAATGTGGTGGAGAGCGAGGTGGAAGAGCAGAGCGTTCCCGCCCCCGTTGAAGTGCCGAGTGTCGGTCAGGAGGTTGACCTGGGCGCCAGCGAGAACTTCTTTAACCGGGAGCTCAGCCAGTTACAGTTCAATTACCGGGTGCTGAAACAGGCCCTGGACACCACTCATCCCCTGATCAACCGCCTGATTTATTGCTGCATTTTCAGCAGCAACATGGACGAATTCTTTGAAATCCGGGTTGCCGGCCTTCGCCAGCAGATGAAATACGGCCGGGAAACCATCGGTTCCGATGGCATGATGCCCGAGCAGGCCCTGTCTGAAATCAGCCGCGTGGCCCATGAGTATATTCGTGAACAGTACGACATTCTCAACAACGTGCTGATTCCGGAGATGGAGCAGGAGAATATCCATTTTGTCCGGCGCCGGGAGTGGACACCGGCCCAGGCGGAATGGGTGCGCCGCTATTTTGAGGAGGAGATCCTGCCGGTGGTCAGCCCGATCGGCCTTGACCCCTCCCATCCTTTTCCGCGACTGGTCAACAAGAGCCTGAACTTCATTGTGGAACTGGACGGCAAAGACGCCTTTGGTCGCGAGACCGGCATGGCGATCGTGCCAGCGCCACGATCCCTGCCCCGGCTAGTGCGCCTGCCGGATGAGGTGTGCAATGGCGGCGAGAACCTGGTGTTCCTGTCTTCAATGATTCACGCCCACGCCGATGAGCTGTTCCCCGGTATGGAGGTCAAGGGCTGCTATCAGTTCCGTCTGACCCGCAACGCCGACCTGGAGCTGGAGGACGATCTGGAAGACCTCGCCTCGGCATTGCGTGGTGAGCTGCTCAGTCGCCGCTTTGGTGACGGCGTGCGCCTGGAGGTGGCCGACAACTGCCCGGAGGAACTGGTTCACTTTCTGTTGCAGGAGTTCAAGCTCACCGAACGTGACCTCTATCAGGTTCATGGCCCGGTCAACCTGACTCGCCTGATGGCGGTAGGGGGGCTCGTGGATCGACAGGATCTGACCTATTCCGGATTTTCGCCGTCCATTCCACGACAGATTCGCAGCAAGGAATCCATGTTTGACGCCATTCGCAAGCGTCCGATCCTGTTGTTGCACCCCTATCATAATTTCAGCCCGGTGATTGACCTGTTGCGGCAGGCGGCCAAGGACCCCCAGGTGTTGGCGATTCGTCAGACCCTGTACCGCACCGGGGCTGACTCCGAAATCGTGGAAGCGCTGGCGGATGCCGCCCGGCGTGGAAAAGAGGTCACCGCGGTGATTGAGTTGCGGGCCCGCTTCAGCGAGGCGGAAAACCTGGAACTGGCCAGTCGCCTGCAGGAAGCCGGGGTGATTGTGGTCTATGGGGTGGTTGGCTATAAAACCCACGCCAAGATGATCCTGATCGTGAGGCGGGAAGAGGGCCGGTTACGGCGCTATGTGCATCTGGGGACGGGCAACTATCACGCCGGTAATGCCCGGTTGTACACCGATTACAGCTTCATGACCTGCGATGAATCCATCGGTGATGATGTTAACAAGCTGTTCCAGCAGCTTACCGGCATGGGCAAGGCGCTGAAAATCAAGAAGCTGTTCCATGCACCGTTTACGCTGCACAGTCAGTTGCTGAGCCTGATCGACCGGGAGGCTGGCCATGGCCAGAAAGGGCGGATCATTCTGAAATTCAACGCCCTGACCGAACCCCAGTTGATCAAGGCGCTATACCGGGCGTCTCAGGCCGGTGTGAAGATTGACCTGATCCTGCGTGGTATCTGCTGCCTGCGACCGGAGGTGCCCGGGCTGTCCGAGAATATCCGGGTACGGTCCATTATTGGCCGTTTCCTGGAGCATACCCGGGTTTATTACTTCGGCAATAATGGGCGTCCGGATGTCTATTGTTCCAGTGCTGATGGCATGGAGCGCAACCTGTTGAGCCGCGTGGAGACTGCGTTTCCCATTGAAGATCCCAGTCTGGTTGCCCGGGTGCGGGAGGATCTGGATACCTATTTGGCGGATAACTGTCAGGCCTGGGTCTTGCAGCCGGATGGCAGTTACCTACAGAATCAACCGGCGGAAGGGGAAGACCGACTGGCATCCCAGCTGGTGTTGCTGGAGCGTCTGACCGGACAATAATCAGCAGTTTGTTACGGAGAAAACATTGAAAAAGACATGGATGATTGTAGGTGGGGTGGTTCTGGTCGTTGGCGCAGTGGCTCCCTGGGGTGTGGGCTGGTTGACCGAGAAACAGTGGCAGGACGTGACCACGGAGGTTAACGCAGCGCAGCCGTTCTTCCGGCTTGAAACCCGGGATTATGAACGCGGATATCTCAGCGGTCGCTTTGAGGGCACGCTGACATTCGAGGATCCCGCCAGCAACGACGTTCACCGGATTGAGTACAAGGCGAAGGTTTCTCACGGGGTGACCGGAAGCCTGCTGGATTTCTCCCCGCTTTCCGACCTGCCGGAGGAGGCCGCCGAGCTTTTCCCGGATGAAAAGCCGCGTCTGACCCTGGAGACCCGCCTGTGGGGGACGGCCATCGCTGAACTGACGGTCCCCGCCATCTCGGTCACCAACGACGATACCGGGGAATCACTGAACGTATCCGGAGGTTTTGGTCGGGCGGAGGTCAGTGGCGACGGTTCCGGGGCTGATATCTTGATGGTGTGGCCGGGAATGGTGCTGGATACCCGGGACCTGCGGGTCACCCTGGGGGAATTCCGGCTTGAACAGACCCTGGAGTACCTGCGTGGCGAGGTATGGACAGGCGAAGGGGTGGCGACCCTGGCGTCCGTTGAGTTGGCTTCTGATGGCCAGGCGCCTCTGCGCATGGACGACTTCAGGATGGCCAGCAAGACCTGGCCTGTCGACAACGACCGCAGTGTGAATTCCGAAACGGTGGTAACCCTGGACTCAGTCACGTCGGAGGGTGACAGTTTCGGGCCTCAGCGGGTGGAGTTTGTGATGGATGGCCTGGATGTGGACAGCTGGAGTGAGCTGACCGGCGCCCTGACGGATCTTCAGGTGGCAGCCCTGGATAACCAGACCGGGTCGCCTGCTGCATTCGAGCAACAAATGGCCAGCATGAGTCGTATCAGTGGCGCTCTGCTGGATCTGGCAGCCGAGGGCTTCAGCTTCGGCTTTCCGAGCATCAGCCTGGTGACTCCGGAGGGCGAGGTTAACGGGGAGCTGATGGTCAGGCACCCGACTCTGTCGGATCAGGAGCGCTCACAGATGCTGATGGTGATGCAGCGGCTGACAGGGCAAATGCAGCTGAGCCTGCCGGTGGCGCTGGCGGAGAATCACCCTGAATTGATGATGCAGCTGGCCCCGCTGATCAAGGAAGGCATGATGACGCGCAATGGCGACCGGCTTGCGATGTCTGCAGAGCTGAAAGACCTGGCCCTGAATGTGAACGGTACGGCGATACCCTTGCCGCCGTTGTTCTGAGATGGAATCACGGTGCGCCGCCCCGGCGCACCGTGATGAACCCCGGGCTCAGCCTGCGCTCAGACGCTGGTACTTTTCCATCAACTGACTTTCTGATTCCTGCCGTTCCGGATCCAGCGGAATACAATCCACCGGGCAGACCTGTTGGCACTGGGGCTCATCATAGTGGCCAACGCATTCGGTGCACTTGTCCGGGTCAATCACGTAGATCTCATCACCTGGAGCGATGGCGTCGTTCGGGCATTCAGGCTCACAAACGTCGCAGTTGATGCACGCGTCGGTAATCATCAGGGCCATCGGGCGTTACCTCAGGATTGACTGAACTTCTGTTGCATCGCGGCCTCGACGGCTGGATCAACAAATTCCGAGACATCTCCGCCGAGCGATGCAATCTCGCGGATCAGGGTGGACGAGATGTAGGACAGGTGGTTCGCGGGGGTCAGGAACACGCTTTCCACTTCCGGGGCCAGTCGACGGTTCATGTCTGCCAGCTGGAATTCGTACTCGAAGTCAGACACCGCGCGCAGTCCCCTGAGGATCACGGTGGCGTTCTGTTCCCGGACAAAATCCGCCAGCAGGTTACTGAAACCGGTGACGCTCACATTCGGAATATGGGCGGTGGCTTTCCTGACCAGTTCGCAGCGCTCTTCGAGGTTCAGTAGTGGCTGCTTCTTCGGATTGTAGGCGACCGCAACGACGATCTCGTCGAACATGCGACCAGCCCGTTCAATCAGATCGGTGTGGCCATTGGTGATGGGGTCAAAGGTGCCCGGGTAAATAACTTTAGGCATGCGCTGCTCCTCGGTTCAGAAGCCCATAGGATACCCGGGCACTCATTGTCTTGTCAGCCTTTGGGCTTGCCAGGCTGTTAGCTGGATCAGCGAATGAACAGCTTGTAGACCATTTTGTGGGCGGTGGTGCCGTGAGGCGCGTAGACGTATTTGCCGCTGTTGAATTTCTGCTTGCTGAAAATGGCCCGGTGATGGGACAGCGTCAGGAAGCCTTCCTTGCCGTGATAGTGCCCCATGCCGGAATCGCCAATACCGCCGAAAGGCAGGTCATCCTGAGCCACGTGCATGAGGGCGTCATTGATGCACATGCCCCCGGAGAGGGTGTTGTCCACCACCTGCTGTTGCATGGAACGGTCGTAGCCGAAGAAGTACAGCGCCAGCGGGCGCGGACGATCGTTGATGTAGTGGATCGCTTCCTCAAGGCCGCCGTAACTGACGATGGGCAGGATCGGCCCGAAGATCTCGTCCTGCATGACCTTCATCTCCGGAGTGGTCTTCAGCACCAGTGTCAGGGGCATCTTGCGGGTGCCGTCCTTGAGGTTTTCCCGTGCGGGGTTCAGCTCAATAATCTCCGCGCCTTTCTCCCGCGCGTCGTCCAGGTAATCCTGCAGCCGCTGGTATTGCCGTTCATTGATGATGGCGGTGTAGTCGTCGTTGTCCCGCAGGCTTGGGTACATGTCGGCAAAACGGGCGCGGAACTCATCCACAAACGCCTGGACGCGGTCCGCCGGGCAGAGTACATAGTCCGGCGCCACGCAGGTCTGACCGGCGTTGAATGCCTTGCCGAACGCGATCCGCTGAGCGGCGTCTTCCAGGGGAACATCGGAGGAGACAATGGCGGGGGATTTGCCGCCCAGTTCCAGGGTAACCGGGGTCAGGTTCTCTGATGCCGCGCGCATCACCAGTTTGCCGACCGAGGTGGAGCCGGTGAACAGCAGGTGATCAAAAGGACGACTGGAAAAATCCGCGGCAACGTCCGCTTCACCGGTGATCACGGATACCAGGTCCTCGGGGAACGTGGATTCAATGATTTCCTTGAACAGGGCCGATGTGTGCGGAGTGAACTCCGACATCTTGATCATGGTACGGTTACCTGCTGCCAGCGAGGCAACGAGGGGGCCAACGGCCAGATACAACGGGTAGTTCCAGGGCACAATAACGCCGACGACACCCTTGGGCTGGTAATGCACCTTGTTGCTGGCGGGCTGGAACAGTACGGATACGTGGCGTTTGGACGGTTTCATCCAGCCGCCGAGGTTCTTCAGGGTGTAGTTGATGCCCTGGATGGACGGCATGATTTCGGCAATCAGCGATTCGTCTCTGGAGCGGCAGCTGAAATCCCGGTCGATCGCGTCGGTCAGCTTGTCCTGATTGCTCAACAGCGCCCGCTTCAGCCGTTTCAGGTTTTCCTGGCGTTCGGTCGGTGATGGCATCGGGTTGTTTCTGAATGCTTTCTTCTGGTTCTCAAAGACGCGATGCGTATGCTGGATCTGCTTTTTGCTTTCGGTAAGCTGGACGACGCTGGCTCCCATGGTCTTCTCCCCTCGGGCTGCCGATGCATACCGGATGCCCTGTTGTTGTATGGTGGCGAAAAAGTGCTCAATTTGCGCTTGAGGGTATTATTAGAGTATATACTCTAGGGAGTCAAGGAAAGCCGAATGGCGGATCAGGCCATCCGCCGGTCACACAACAATAAAGCTAACTGAACCTATGAAAACCAGAGACAAGATCCTGCTCTCCAGTCTGGAGCTGTTCAACGAGAGGGGTGAACGAAACGTCACCACCAATCACATAGCCGCGCACCTGGCCATCTCCCCGGGCAACCTCTATTACCACTTCCGCAACAAGTCGGACATCATTTACGAGATCTTCCTGGAATACGAAAAGCTGGTGGATTATTACCTGGATATTCCCGAAGACCGACCGCTGACCCTGGACGACATGATGTTCTACCTTGAATCGGTGTTTGACGGGCTTTGGAGCTACCGGTTCTTCCATCGTGACCTGGAGCATCTGCTGGATGGTGATCAGCGACTGCGGCGGGACTACCGTGAATTCACCAATCGTTGCCTGGATGCCATCAGCCGGATTTTCGAGAAGATGGCGGACGCCGGCATTATTGAGCCGCAGTCGGAGGAGTTGCGGTCAGCCATGTCACTCAACGTCTGGCTGGTGATTACCAACTGGATGGCGTTCCTGAAAACCGCCCACGCCAGTGAAGAGTCTGCCAATCTCTCCCTGACCGAGCTCAAACAGGGCATTTACCAGGTGCTGACGCTGGAGGTTCCCTATCTCATGCCCGCCTACCGGGACCGGGTAATGGCGCTGCGGGAGCGTTATCGTCCGCAGTTGCCGGAAGCCCGTGATGGTGAGTCATCGGTTGGCAGTGTGGGCTACCGCACGGCTTGATCATTTTTTAGTCGATTTGCGGAACTTTCGGGTAACGCCTGTGTCTTACCTGTGACGCTGGGGATCCGGACATCCCTGGCGTTACCCTGAGTGAGTTCTCAGGTTTTAGCACGTCGCAAACCCTGACGTTTCACCGGCCTGTCTGATGGCAGGCCGGTTTTTTCTGTCGCAATCCTTTGTCTCCGCCCCCTTGCCAGCGCTTTTCAAATCCAATACCATCGTTGATGTTACCGGTAACATATGCCGGCACAATAACAATCAGGAGATCCCAGTATGTTCCCCACAAGACTCGCGGCTGGTGTTCTGACAGCCACGCTTGCATTCAATGCCTTTGCCGCCGATTTCACCTTAAAGTTCCAGTCTTCGGACCCCTCCGGCGTCAAAAACTTCAAGATTCAGCAGGACTGGGCCGACCGCGTGGAAGCAATGACCGGTGGCCGCGTCGAAATTGATCTGCTGCCGGTGGGCAGCGTTGTCAGTCACACCGAAACCCTCGGCGCCATGAAAATGGGGGTGCTGGACGGCCATATTTCCGTCACAGGCTATTTCTCCGGTAAGGATCCCGCGTTCGGTTTGATTGGCAACACCGTGGGCGCCTGGTCCAGTCCTGACCAGTTGATCGATTACATCAACCATGGCGGCGGCTATGAGCTGATGAACGAACTCTACAAGCCATACGGAGTGAAGTTTGTTGGCGGCGGTGGCACTGGCGTTGAGTCGTTCGTGTCGAAAAAGCCCCTCGATGGCGTGGAGGATCTCAAGGGACTGAAAATGCGTGCGCCGGAAGGGCTGGTGCAATCCGTCTTTGCCGCCGCCGGAGCGTCTCCGGTTAACCTGCCCGGATCCGAAGTCTATACCGCCTTGAGCAAGGGCGTGATTGACGCAGCGGATTACACGGTATTCTCCACCAACCACGAGGCTGGCCTGAACGAGATTGCGCCGCACCCGGTCAATCCCGGTTTCCACTCGCTGCCGCTGCTTGAAATCGCCATGGGGCTCAAGGAATGGGAAAAGCTGCCGGAGGATATCCAGACCATCATGACGGTATCCGCCAGAGACTTTGCCCAGGACATCAGCACCCAGCTGGCGATGGCCGATCGTGAAGCCATCAATGAGGCCCGCGCCAATCCGGACATTACCATCCATGACTGGTCCGCGGAGGAGCGTCGCAAGTTCCGCACCATCGCCCGTGACCAATGGAAGGCCTATGCCGAACAGTCCCCCAATGCCGGGAAAGTGTACCAGTCGGTCACTGAATACCTGGAATCCCAGGGCCTCCTCTAAGTAGCAGGTTCCCTCGATATCAGCCTCCGGGCGCCCTGGCGGGCCCGGAGCGAGGAGTTCGTTATGTCTGTTGAAAACAACGCGTGCGGTCAGGGGCCGGATCCCGATCGTGATTTTGTCCTGCCTGAAAAGGATGAGGACGTTGGGTTCACCTGGCTGGACAGGGCTATCGTCTGGCTGGGCAAGAAGTTGAGTCTGGTATTTGCGGCGATCGTGCTGGTGTCTTTCTACGAGATTATCCGCCGTTATGTGTTTGATGCCCCGACGCTCTGGGTGCACGAAACGGTGACCTTTGCCGGCGCCACACTCTTTGTTATTGGTGGCCTCTATGCTCTGGCCACTGATCGGCATGTGCGTATCGTGCTGATCTATGACGCGGTTTCGCACCGTGCCCAGCGCTGGCTGCGGGTGGTTCATCATCTGTTGGGGCTGGTTTTTTGCGGGCTGTTGCTATCCGCTAGCTGGTCAATGGCCACAGAGGCCGTGCTGGCGCCATGGGGCGACTGGCGTCTCGAAACTTCCGGCTCGGCCTGGAACCCGCCATTCCCTGCGCTCCTGAAAGTGATCATCCTGGTCGCTGTTGCCGTCATGACCTTGCAGTTCCTGTTGCACCTGGTGCGTGACCTGCGCGGCAAGGGAGGTGCGTGATGTTTGAACTGGCTTCCCTCGGTATCGGTTATGGCAGCCTGTTGATGCTGGTCATGCTGATAGTCCTGTTGCTTACGGGTATGCAACTGGCATTCGCCACCGGTCTGGTTGCCCTGGTGTTTGCCCTGGGCTGGTTTGGTCCGGACGCCTTGCCCATCGTCAGCAGCCGGCTATACAGCTTTATCGGCAACTATGTATTCCTGGCGGTGCCCATGTTTGTGTTGATGGCGTCACTGCTGGATCATTCCGGCATCGCCCGCGACCTGTTCGACGCCATGGCCCGCCTGGGGCGCAAACTGCGGGGCGGTGTCGCGATACAGACCCTGGTGGTGGCGGTGATCCTGGCCTCCATGTCTGGCGTTATTGGTGGTGAGACGGTGCTACTGGGCATTCTGGCGCTGCCGCAGATGCTGCGCCTGGGTTACGACCGCAAGCTGGCCATTGGCACCACCTGTGCCGGTGGCGCGCTCGGCACCATGCTGCCGCCCAGTATTGTGCTGATCATCTATGGGCTGACGGCCAACGTTTCCATTGGTGATCTGTTCAAGGGGGCGTTCGCGCCTGCGCTGCTACTGGCGTTGTTGTACATGGGATACGTTCTGATTCGGGTCTGGCTGAAGCCGGAGATGGCGCCGCTGCCTTCCGATCAGGACGCGCCCGAGACCCCGGCGCCGAATTTTTTCAAGGCGTTGCTGTTTCCGATTCTCTCGGTCGTGGTGGTGCTGGGCAGTATCTATGGCGGTGTGGCCTCGGTCACTGAGGCATCGGCTTTGGGTGTCATGGGGATTGCCATCAGCACCTGGATTCGCGGTGAGCTGTCCCTTGCCATGGTGCGCAAGGCCACCATCAGCACACTGCGGGTGTGCGGCATGATCATCTGGATCGGGATTGGTGCAACCGCGCTGGTCGGCGTCTACAACCTGATGGGTGGTATCGATTTCGTCCGCGACATGGTCTTCGCCGTCAGCGGCGGACATGGCCTGGGCACCATCCTGTTCATGATGTTGATTCTGCTCATTCTTGGCATGTTTCTGGACTGGGTCGGCGTTGCGTTGCTGACCATGCCGATCTTTGTGCCCATCGTGACGGAGCTGGGGTACAGTCCGATCTGGTTCGGGGTGGTGTTCTGTATGAACATGCAGGTGTCCTTCCTGTCGCCTCCGTTTGGCCCGGCGGCTTTCTATCTCAAGACGGTGACGCCGAAGGACATTTCCCTGGGTGAGATATTCCGTGCACTGCTGCCGTTCATCGCGCTTCAGGTCGTGGCCCTCGGCCTGCTGATTGCGTTCCCCCAGCTGGCGCTATGGTGGCAGTGATATGAATGCACCAAAAATCATTGTCATGGGGGTGTCCGGATGCGGCAAGAGTCTCACCGGCGCCATGCTTGCCAGCGAACTGGGGGTTCCGTTTTACGATGCGGACGATTACCACAGCCGCGCCAATGTTGAAAAAATGGCCGCCGGCATCCCGTTGACCGACGAGGATCGCCGGGGCTGGCTGGATGACCTCGCGGCGCTGATCAGGCAGGAAGAGGGCGGCCTGGTGTTGGCCTGTTCGGCGCTGAAGCGCGGTTACCGTGAGCGTTTGCGAGGCGGAAATCCGTCGGCCCGTTTCGTCTACCTCAGAGGTGACTTCGAAACCATCTGGGCGCGGCATTCCCGGCGAACGGATCATTACTTCAATGGGCGCGCCATGCTGGAGAGTCAGTTTCGGTTACTGGAAGAGCCGGCTGCTGACGAGGATGCCATTGCCGTGGATGTTTCTGGCACGCCAGGGCGGGTTATCAGCGAGTGCCTCACCAGGCTTGGTCTGCGGGGCGGGGGGTGCCGGAACTGATTCCGGAGTCTGATCACAGGTATGATAGGCAGCTTTCACTGTTGTTGGAGTGGTAGATGGTAAAGAACAGGCGCCCCACATTGCAGGATATCGCCGACCGGGTCGGAGCCACCAAGATGACCGTCAGCCGGTGCCTGCGGGGCGGAGACAATGTCTCCGAACCCATGCGGGAGCGTATCTTTGCCGAGGCCGAAGCGCTGGGCTATATCCCCAATCGCGCTCCGGACCTGCTATCCAAGTCCACCAGCCATGCGATCGGTGTGCTGTTGCCGTCACTGACCAACCAGGTCTTTGCGGATGTCATCAAGGGGGTGGAATCGGTCACCGAGCCGGCAGGGTATCACCTGATGCTCGCCCACTACGGATACAGCCCCGAGATCGAGGAGCGCAGCCTGTCCTTGTTGCTGTCCTACAACGTGGATGGCGTGATTCTCTCGGAGAGCCAGCATACCCCTCGCACGCTGAGGATGCTGGAAACCGCAGGGGTGCCAACGGTCGAGATCATGGATACCCATTCGGAACCGTTTCATCAGGCGGTCGGCTTCGATAACGTCATTGCCGCCTATGACATGGTGCGGGAAATGATCCGGCTGGGCTGCAAGCGGGTGGTCTATCTGGCGGTCCGGCTGGATGCCCGGACTCTCCAGCGCCAGGAGGGATACAATCGGGCGATGGAGGAAGAGGGGCTGATGCCGGTAACGCTGCGCAGTGAGCAGCGGTCATCATACAGTGTCGGGGCTACGCTGATGGCGCGGATACTGGCGGAGAATCCGCACACCGACGGCATCTTCTGCACCAACGACGACGTTGCCATTGGTGCGTTCTTCGAATGCCAGCGGCGTGGCATTGCCGTGCCGGGCCAGATCGCTATTGCCGGGTTCCATGGTCATGATGTTGGCCGCGTCATGGAGCCGCCTCTGGCAAGTGTGATCACTCCCCGGGAGGCGGTCGGGCAGAGGGCGGCCGAAGAGCTGGTTGCCCGCCTCGGTGGCGCGGCAATCAGCGACCGGCGTATCGACCTGGGGTACCGGATCGAGCGGGGAGGGACCCTCTGACAGCGAGTCGTTCAGCTCTCGATTTCATCCGCGAGGTCGTCACTGGCTGCTTCCAGCCAGGCCGTCAGGGCGTCGCGGCACTCATCCACTCCGCGCTTTGATGTTGCCGAAAACATAATCAGGTGCTCCACGCACTGGAATGTCTTCAGCCGGCGGGCGATGTCCAGCATTGCCGTCTTGGCCTGGCCGAACTTCAGCTTGTCCGCCTTGGTGGCAAGAATCATCAGTGGAAGGTTGTTATGTTCACACCATTCCACCATCATCTGGTCGAAATCGGTCAGCGGATGACGAATGTCCATGACCAGGATCAGGCCCCGCAGGCAGCGTCGATCATTAAGATAGTGCCCGAGGTGTTTTTGCCAGTCGTCCTTCATGTCCCGGGAGACCTTGGCATAACCATAACCTGGCAGATCCACCAGGCGGCAGTTTTCGCGATTCAGCGTGAAAAAGTTGATCAGGCGGGTGCGGCCGGGTGTCTTGCTGGTGCGCGCCAGCTTGCCATTGGCGGTGATGGAGTTAATGGCGCTGGATTTGCCGGCGTTGGAGCGTCCCGCGAACGCGACCTCCGCACCGGAGTCCAGTGGGCACTCTTCCAGCCGCGAGGCGCTGATCAGGAATCGGGCGCTGTTGAATGAGATCGATTTTTGAGTCAGATCAGATGACACGGTGGTTGGGTTTCCTATTGGATTTCAGTTATCAGGGATTAATGTATAATGCTACACCAATTCCGGGCAGCACGCTGAGCGTTGCTGCTGAACAGCCCCGGTTTTGTGCCTGTCTGGGCCAGTGCCTGCCGGCTGCATAACGAAGAATACTTTGGATGAGAGAAGCGGAGCGAGCATGAAAAAACTGATCGCAGGAGTTGTTCTCGGTGTTGGCCTCACAGCGATGGCACACGGGGCTGGAGATCCTGAAGCAGGCAAGGAAAACGCAGCCGTCTGTGCCGGTTGTCACGGGGAAGGTGGCGCCAAGCCGGTGATGGCTGTGTACCCGAAACTGTCCGGGTTGGGTGAAAAATACCTGTACCAGCAGCTGTCGGCCATCAAGAGTGGCGACCGTCAGATCGCAGAAATGACCGGGCTGCTGGACAATATGTCCGACGAGGATCTGCAGGATCTGGCCGCCTACTTCAACGCCCAGGACATGGTGGTTAATCAGGCCGATCCGGAGCTCATTGAGCAGGGGCAGTCGCTGTATCGTGGAGGTAACCTGGCGTCTGGCGTTCCGGCCTGTTCCGGTTGCCACAACCCCCAGGGCAAGGGCAACGAGCCTGCGGGCTTTCCACGCCTGGGCGGCCAGACGGCGGCTTACGTTGAAAAGCAGCTGAAAGCCTACCGGGATGGGGAGCGTAACGGTACTTCAAATGCGTCCATCATGATGGACGTTGCCGCCAAGCTGACCGATTCCGAGATCGAGGCCGTAGCCAACTATATTTCCGGCCTGAACTGATCTGCGTTCCTGGCACAAAAAACCCCGCCTGGTGCGGGGTTTTTTGTGCCTTTCCTGTCTTTAATTCCCCGGCGGTGGAACTTTTCGCGCACGCTGGGTCATAATCAGTTCCTGAATGAATCTACAGAACCGGAGACAGTCGATGTTGAGAAGTCTGAGTACTGCAGTCACCTTTCTTGCGGCCTTTGCCATTGCGGGCCCGGTTAACGCGGCTGAGTGGCGGGAGGGCACCCACTATCGGGAGCTGAGTTCTCCGGTCCGTACTGACAGTAGCGAGAGCATCGAAGTGGCGGAAGTGTTCTGGTACGGCTGCCCCCATTGCTACGCCTTCAAGCCGTTGGTAGAAAGGTGGGCGGAAAATCGTCCGGATGACGTCGACTATGTTCAGCTTCCGGCTGCTCTGGGCAAATCCTGGGTGCCCCATGCCAAGGCTTTTTACGCTCTGGAAGCGATGGGTGAGCTGGATAAAGTGCATGATGCCCTGTTCGACGCGCTGGCAGGGGAGCGGCGCCCTCTGAACTCTGGTGAGGCTTTGGCGGAATTTGTTAGCCGATACGACGTGGACGGTGAGCAGTTCCTCAAGAATTACAACAGCTTCGGGGTGAATGCGAGAATGCAGAAAGCCCAGTCAAAAATCCGTGGTGCACGCATCACCGGCACACCGACTATGCTTGTAAATGGCAAGTATACGGTCAGCGCGTCCATGGCCGGTGGTCATGAGGCGGTTCTTGAGGTTGTGAACTACCTGATCGCAAAAGAGCGCGGCGGCTCCGCAGACTAAGCAGAACCTATCTCGGGGCTTTGGGAGAATGTGCCACAGTCGGGTGAGCTCGTAGCATGTACAGACATTTTCGCAGGCAGCTGGGCGGGCTGCTTCGGTCAAGCGGGGAGCCCCGGGGCAGTTGTTCCGGCAGTGAGCACGTGCCGGAGTTTGAACCACACCGGCACATCCGGCTGCTGACCTTCAATATCCAGGTGGGGATCAACACCTCCTCTTACCGGCACTATCTCACTCGCAGCTGGCAGCATTTCCTGCCTCATCGCAACCGCATCGAAAACCTGGACCGCATTGCCAGCCTGCTGCGTAATTACGACGTGATTGCGCTACAGGAATGCGATGGAGGCAGTCTGAGGAGTGCCTACATCAATCAGGTTCAGTACCTGGCGGAAGCGGCCGGAATCCCCTATTGGTATCAGCAGCTCAACCGGAATCTGGGGCAGATAGCCCAGCATAGTAACGGCCTGCTCAGCCGGTACCGGCCGCTGGATGTGACGGAGCACAAGTTGCCTGGTCTGATTCCCGGTCGCGGCGCTATTATTGCCCGCTACGGGTCCGAAGACGATCCGCTGGTACTGGTAATGATGCACCTGTCACTGAGCCGGGCGGGTCAGCAGCGGCAGTTGGGGTACATTCGCGAGTTGATCGGTGATTATCAACATGTGGTCTTGATGGGGGATATGAACAATCATGCGGAGGAGTTACTGACCCAGACGCCGCTTAAAGAAACTGACCTGATTCCATTGCCGGATACCGCCCACAGTTTCCCGAGCTGGCGACCGGAAAAGGCTCTGGATCATATTCTGGTGAGCCCCAGCCTGGAAATCCGTCGTTCCGAGGTGGTCAGCTATCCGATGTCGGATCACCTGCCAATTGCCATGGATGTGGCGTTGCCGAAAGGCTATCTGGAAACCTTCTGAGGCAATCTTCAGGCAATAAAAAACCCGGCGCGTGGCCGGGTTTTTTGTCGGTCACCAGATCAATTACTTGATCTTGGCTTCCTTGTACTCAACGTGCTTGCGGACAACCGGATCGTACTTCTTGATCGCGATCTTTTCCGGAGTGTTACGCTTGTTCTTGTTGGTCGTATAGAAATGACCAGTACCTGCTGATGAAACCAGCTTGATTTTCTCGCGCATGATGCGGCTCCTTAAAATTTCTCGCCGCGGGCACGAAGATCGGCCAGCACAGCGTCAATGCCTTTTTTGTCGATGATGCGCATGCCCTTGGTGGAAACGCGCAGCTTCACGAAACGCTTCTCTGATTCAACCCAGAAGCGGTGGTTCTGCAGATTCGGCAGAAAACGACGACGAGTGTGGTTCATCGCGTGGGATACGTTGTTACCGGTGACCGGACGCTTACCGGTAACCTGACAAACTCTGGACATACTTGCCTCCGACCTGAGCAATGGTCTTAATATACGAATTCGTTTAATCGCGCTTCTGGTTGTCGCTGCTTGCGCCACGAATAGCAAGCTGCTCGCCAGACGCCGCCAGAAAGGGACGCTTTTATACCAGAACTGGCCCCCCAACGCAAAAAATTGTTGGGAATTTGGCCAGTTTTTTGTATCTGGCCCGGGCTGGCTTACATCAGTCCCCGTTCAGCCAGGGATATTACCTCACCGTGGCCCACAACCATATGGTCAAGAACCCTGATATCCACCAGGCCAAGGGCCTCTTTGAGGCGTCCGGTCAGGGCAATGTCTGCCTGACTGGGCTCGGCAACACCGGATGGATGATTGTGAGCAAAAATGACTGCCGCAGCATTATACTCCAAAGCCTGCCGGACTACCTCCCTGGGATAAACCGCGGCACCGTCAATGGTGCCGCGAAACAGTTCCCGGTATTGGATTACTCGGTGCCGGTTATCCAGAAACAGGCCGGCAAACACCTCATGGGGATAGGTGCCCAGGCGACTGCACAGGAACCGCCGGGTGTCCGCAGGAGAGCGCAGGGGGTCTCCCTGCCTTAGAGGTTCATCCATCACTCTTTGCGCCATTTCCATGGCCGCCTGCACCTGGGCGTATTTGGCCGTGCCCAGCCCCCTGACCTCGCAAAACTGGCGCCGGGAGGCTGTCATCAGGCCGCGGAGACCGCCAAAGGTGTCAATGAGGTGCCGCGCCAATTCCATGACTGGCATGCCGGCGGTGCCGGTGCGAAGAAATATGGCCAGTAGTTCGGCATCGGAGAGGCTGTCGGGCCCATGGGCCAGCAGTCGTTCCCGCGGGCGTTCGTCCGCCGGCCAGGGGTGAGTTGTCATGATTGCGTCCTTGCTGTTTATAAATGATGGCTTGAAACCCGCGGCGGCGCTCCCTGCGCAGGCCACTGAAATCCGACCGGAAGTCTAGCACGGGATGCAGGCTGCCGGGAGGCGTCTGCCGTGCTATCTTATAGGCCTTTTATTTTTGCCGGATACGGAGCAAGTATGGCCGCGAAACGAATTCTGCTGGGGATCACCGGTGGTATTGCCGCCTACAAGAGTGCAGAGCTGGTGCGGTTGTTGAAAAAGGAAGGGCATCAGGTGCGTGTGGTGATGACCCGGGGCGCAGAGGCGTTTGTCACGCCGATGACCTTCCAGGCGCTCAGCGGCGAGCCAGTGCGTACGTCTCTGCTGGACCCGGAGGCGGAGCAGGGGATGGGGCACATTGAGCTGGCCAAATGGGCGGATCAGGTGGTCATTGCCCCGGCGACCGCCGACTTTATCGCCCGCCTGGCCCAGGGTATGGCGGATGATCTGCTGACCACGCTGTGCTGCGCCACCGAAGCGCCAATCGTCGTGGCGCCTGCGATGAATCAGGCTATGTGGAATAATCACCGGACCCAGCGCAACATTGGCTTGCTGGAATCGGATCCGCAAGTCACCCTCTGGGGGCCGGACCAGGGATCCCAGGCCTGCGGGGATACCGGGCCCGGTCGTATGCTGGAGCCCCTGGATTTATTTGAGCGCATTACCGCGGTCTGCAGCGGGCCACTGTCGGGTAAACGGGTCGTTATTACCGCAGGTCCGACCCGAGAGCCCATCGATCCGATCCGCTACATCAGTAACCACAGTTCCGGGAAAATGGGCTATGCCCTCGCCGCCGCAGCCAGGGACGCCGGTGCTCAGGTGGTGCTGGTCAGTGGTCCGGTATCCATCGCCGCACCCGCAGGTGTGGAAGTGCGCCCGGTGATCACGGCGGATGATATGCTGGCCGCCTCCGCACAGGCGGTGGACGAAGGCTGTGATGTGTTTATCGCCACCGCCGCGGTGGCGGATTACCGGCCGGATACCTGCGCCAGTGACAAGATCAAGAAAACCCGCGAGGACATGTCGCTGGCGCTGGTGCGCAATCCCGATACCCTGGCTACCATTGCGGCCCGTGCCGATGCCCCGTTCACCGTTGGCTTTGCGGCGGAAACCAGTGATGTTGAGCGTTATGCCAGGGACAAAATGCAGCGCAAGAAACTGGATATGATCGTGGCCAACGATGTGTCAGTGCCCGGGCTCGGGTTTAACAGCGACAGCAACGCCGTGACCGTATTCTGGCCTGCCGGTCAGCAGGCCATCGGGCCGGAAAGCAAAACCGGTATCGCCCGCCAGCTGGTAGGGCTGATTGCCGACCAGATCCATTGACAGAACTTCTCACAGGACACTCCATGACGCGACAAACTTTCCAGGTCCGGATTCTGGACCCTCGCATCGGCGATACCATTGCATTCCCGGAATACGCCACCTCGGGATCGGCCGGTCTTGACCTGAGGGCTTGCCTGGACGAGCCGTTGACACTGAAGCCGGGAGACACCCAATTGATCCGGACCGGGTTGTCCATTCATATAGCGGACCCGTCCCTGGCGGCAATGATCCTGCCCCGCAGTGGTCTGGGGCATAAGCACGGCATTGTGCTGGGTAACCTGGTGGGGCTGATTGACTCCGACTACCAGGGAGAGCTGATGGTGTCCTGCTGGAACCGGGGGCAGGACGAGTTTACCGTTGATGTGGGAGAACGCCTGGCCCAGCTGGTGCTGGTGCCGGTCGTGCAGGCGGATTTTGAAGTGGTGGAATCGTTCGATGCCAGTGCTCGTGGCGCCGGTGGCTTTGGTTCGACCGGTACCCGCTGAGCCGATAACAGTCTGTAAACGCGGAGACATTGCCGGAGGTCTATACTTGGGTAACTCATTGCCCCGGGCGAAAAAACTATAGGTACAGGATGGACTATGAAGCTGGGTAAGAAGAAACAGCCGGACGAGACCGTTGCGGAGGCACAGGACGGCAAGCCGGAGCGGAAGCGTGGGGGATCCAGGGGGCACCGGCTGAAGCGCCTGAGTGCCGTGGCCGGTACCCAGGCAGCGGTTGTGGCGCTGGCCGGGATGCTGGCGGTTGCCCTGGTTTACCTGCTGGTGTTTGAACCGACTGAATCCCGTCGCGCCGACCTGCAGGCAAATCTTGAAGTTGATGCCGCGACCAATCGCCTGAATCAGCACCTGGCCACTTTGCAGTCGGCGGTTGATGGCATTGTGGCGCAGCGTCATGTCCGTGAGGCCCTGGCGACCGGCTCCGGCCTGGAATCCGTGGCTGCGGAACTTGGTAATGTTCTGCCCGGCGTTCAGGCCGTGCACCTGTTCCCCTATGGTGACATTCCCCGCAGTGCCGGAGGCGATGAAACCCTCGGGTTTGCCGGCCTGGACCTGGCACGACAGGCCGAATCCGGACGTTCTTTGCACCCCAACGCCTTCCCGCGGAATGGTCAGTGGTATTTCCAGATGGCGGCCTCTGTCCGCAATCCGGCCAGCCGCGCCATGGCGGGCAGTATGCTGGTGGTCTTTGACGCCTCCAGCCTGCAGCCGTTGTTGGCGGTGAACAACCGTGAGTTGGGCGGTCAACTGGCGTTGGTGCAGAGTGTCAATGGTTCCGCCCGGGTCGTGGCCAGTAACGGCACTGGCAATGGCGATGCAGAGGAGCGGGCGCTGTCCGCTCCGGACTGGTCTCTCCGTTATCAGCCGGCATCGACGCCCACGCCGGTGTTGAATACGGTTCTCGCCATCATTCTGATTCTGGCGCCGACTTTGGTGGCCGCGATTGTGGTTTGGGTCATACTGGGCGGCGCCCAGCGCAGCATTCGCCAGGATGTGTCCGTACTGACCCAGTGGGCCCACAAGGTGTTTGGTGGCGAGCGGGTGAAGTTGCCGGTGTTAAAATGGGATCTGGTGGCGTCCACCGGTGAGGTCCTTCACCGCCTGTCCCAGGTCGTGGACAGGCGCGTTCTCAAGGCCGCCGAGTCTGCGCGCCCGAAGGCTCCGGCAGGTAAAGCGGCCGCTGCAGAGGAACCGCTGTTCCAGGAAAAGGACATGCTGGATATCGACATGCTGGATGGCGATGAGGACGTCCTGGGCTTCGGCGGCGGAGCGATGGATGAAAGTGAGGCAGACTCTGAAAACGCTCCGTCGGTTGAGGAAGTGGCGTTGCCACAGGTGGATGTGCCGGCGGGCATCTTCCGGGCTTACGATATCCGCGGCATTGTAGGCGAGACACTGTCTCCGGAGATCGTGAATGTCATTGGCCGGGCCATCGGCAGCGAGGCGGCCGAGCGCGGCATCGACACTCTCTGTATCGGCTATGATGGCCGGCATTCCAGCCCGGATCTGGCGGATGCCCTCGCCCGGGGTATTATGGCCACCGGCTGCGACGTGATACACGTTGGCGCCGTGCCTACGCCGGTTCTGTACTTCGCCACCCATCACCTGAAGACCGGGTCGGGCGTCATGGTGACCGGTAGCCACAACCCGGCTAACTACAACGGCCTGAAGATCATGCTTGGCGGTGAAACCCTGTCCGGCGATGGTATCCAGAAGCTGCTTCAGCGTATCCAGACCGGAGACCTGAACAGCGGCCAGGGTGCGCAATCATCGGAGGACGTGCGTCGGGCTTACCTGGATCGCATCGTCGGGGATATCGCTGTGGCGGCGCCCCTGAAGGTGGTGCTGGACGCGGGCAACGGCATAGCCGGTGAACTGGCGCCGATGCTGGTGGAAGAGCTGGGCTGCGAGGTGATCCCCCTCTATTGCGACGTGGATGGTGACTTCCCCAACCACCACCCGGATCCGGGCAAACCCGACAACCTGGTGGATCTGATTGCCCGGGTGAAGGCGGAGAGTGCGGATATCGGCCTGGCCTTCGACGGTGACGGGGATCGCCTTGGCGTGGTGACCAACAGTGGCAAGATTATCTGGCCGGACCGTCTGCTAATGCTGTTTGCCAGGGATGTTGTTTCCCGGAATCCCGGCGCTGATGTGTTGTACGATGTAAAGTGCAGCCGTCGCCTGGCCGGAGTGATCTCGGATGCGGGCGGTCGCCCCATCATGTGGAAAACAGGCCACTCCCTGATGAAGGCCAAGATGAAGGAGACCGGAGCGCTGCTCGCCGGAGAAATGAGCGGGCACATATTCTTTGGCGAACGTTGGTACGGCTTTGATGATGGGCTCTATTCAGCCGCGCGCCTGCTCGAGATCCTGGGCGTTGAGGATCGCCACAGTGATGAGGTGTTCGAGGACTTCCCGGAAGATATCAGTACCCCGGAACTGAATGTCGAGGTTACCGAAGACAGCAAATTCCAGTTGGTGGAGCGTCTGTCCAGCGAGGGCAGTTTCGGTGATGGGAGCATCAGTACCATTGACGGTATCCGGGTGGATTACGCCGATGGCTGGGGTCTGTGCCGTGCCTCCAACACGACACCGGTTCTGGTGCTTCGGTTTGAGGCGGAAACCAACGAGGCGCTGGAACGCATCAAGGGCGTGTTCCGTGACCAGCTACAGAAAGTGGCCCCCGACCTGGTCGCAGATTTTTAATTGACAGATTATTAAGGCAGAAGCATGGCACTGGATCGTGAAACAGCAATGCAGGTGGCATCCGTCCTGAGTAAAGGCTTGCCCTATATTCAGCGGTTTACCGGGAAAACCGTGGTGATCAAGTACGGCGGCAACGCCATGGAGAACGAGGATCTGAAGAGCAGCTTCGCCCGGGATGTGGTGCTGATGAAGCTGGTGGGCATCAATCCGATCGTGGTTCACGGTGGTGGGCCGCAGATTGGCGGTTTGTTGGAGCGCCTGAACATCCAGTCCCGCTTCGTCAACGGCATGCGGGTGACCGACAGTGAAACCATGGACGTTGTCGAGATGGTGCTGGGCGGCCAGGTCAACAAGGAAATCGTCTCGCTGATCAATGCCCATGGTGGTACCGCCGTGGGCCTGACAGGTAAGGATGCCAACCTGATCCGGGCGCGGAAACTGGAAGTGGTCAATCGCTCCGCCGAGCTGGAACGCCCGGAAATCATCGATATTGGCCACGTCGGTGAAGTTGACAGCGTGAATGTCGAGGTTATCGAAATGCTGACCCGCAGTAACGTGATACCGGTCATCGCGCCGATCGGGGTGGGGCCTGATGGCGCGTCCTATAACATCAATGCTGATCTGGTGGCCGGCAAGGTGGCAGAGGCCATGAAGGCCGAGAAGCTGATCCTGCTGACCAATGTTTCTGGTCTCAAGAGCAAGGAAGACAAGGTCCTTACCGGGCTCACTGCCCAGCAGGTCAACGATCTGATCGAGGATGGCACCATCCATGGCGGCATGCTGCCGAAAATCCGTTGCGCCCTGAATGCGGTGGAGAATGGCGTGCGTACGTCACACATTATTGATGGTCGGGTTGCCCACGCAACCCTGCTTGAGATATTCACGGACGAAGGTGTGGGAACGCTGATCTCCCGCAATTGAAACAGCCCGCCGGGCTGACATTTGGTGGTGCAGTCCGGTCGGTGGACCTCCGGCCGGACGAGAGGATGGATGAATGAAACGCCTGCTGACCTTTGTTGTTGTGGTGGTGCTGCTGGGATGGTTGCTGTTCAAGGCGGCTGTCTGGTGGCTGGCGGACCAGCGCCTGGCGGAAGCCCAGGATGCGGTTGAGAGTGCCGGGGTTATTGAACGGGGCGCGATCAGCTCTGGAATTGAGGGGCGCCTGCTGCTGACGGGCGCCAGTTATCAGGATTTCCGTCTGGCGCAGCCAGTCGATATTGGCCGCGTGGCGTTTGACGCGGGCTCGCCGTTGCATCTCCTGACCGCGCTGGTGGACCCGGGTAACCTGCCGCCGGCCTGGTCCCTGCGGGTGGAAAACCTTCGTCTGGTCCTGGAAGCAACCATGTTCCGCAATTGGGTTACCGCTTCCGGCGAGACCAACCCCGCGTTGTTTGCCCCGGTCTGTGGGCCCGATCACCGCCAGCAACTGGGCAGCGGGGACCTGGTGCGCATGGGGGTGAACAACATCGCCGGCGAGGCCCTGATCCGGCAGCACCCTGATCACCTGTACCTGGAGCTGACAACGGCGAGCACCGGCAGTCTGGAAATCCAGTGGCCGGGGGCACGGGTGAATATCCTCAACCCCGACCGAATGGCGCAGGCCGGGAGCGAGCCGATGACCGTCACTGTTCGTGACGGTGGTCTAATGCGCCGGGTTGCCGCCTATTGTGCCCGCGAATCCTCAGTGGCGACGGATGAATGGACCAGTATTGTCATGGATGCCTTTCGTCAGGGGCTGAGTGCCCGGGGTTATGAGGCCAGTGGCCAGTTGCTGGCGTTGTACCGGCAATGGTTGACTGAAGGCGGCGAGCTGACCCTGACTCTGGATCCCGATCGGTCTGTCTTCGGTGTTCCGGTGCGGGGCGCGAACCAGGACGGTGCCGGAACGCTGGCGGTCAACTACAATGGGCAGTCAGTGCCCGATATCTATCTGAGGGAAGTCGAGCCGCCAGAGCCGGCTGTCCCGGAGCAGGCGCTGCAACCAGTGATACCGGAAGGCGAAGGTGATCTGGTGGCGGACTGGTACCCTGCCGATCTGACAGAAGCGGAACGTTGGGTTGGGCGAAACGTGAGAATTACCCTGTCCAATGACAATGTCGTGGAGGGGCGGCTGGCCAGTGTTGGCGAGCAGACCCTGGAGGTTGCCCGGATTGTCGGTGGCGGCGAGATTGCCTATCCGATGATGATTCGGGCCATTGACAAGTTTGAGGTCTGGCGGCGTGGCCAGACCCGGTGACCCGAGACCGGGCCAGGAATTCTTTTATGTCTGAGTCCACTAACAAAACCGATGTGGTTCCGGGTATTCGCGAGATGCTGACCCGGCTGATTGCCCTGCCATCCATCAGCAGCGCAACACCGGACTGGGACCAAAGCAACGAAGCCGTTGTACAGACGCTGGCGGAGTGGCTGGAGCCGCTGGGGTTCAAGGTGGAATTGATGGAAGTGCCCGGCATGCCGGGCAAGTTCAATATGATTGCCACGCTTGGTAGCGGTCCGGGTGGGCTGGTGCTGTCCGGGCACACCGACACTGTGCCCTTTGATGATAAGCGCTGGCAGAGTGATCCGTTCACCCTGACGGAACGGGATGATCGCTGGTATGGATTGGGTACCTGCGATATGAAAGGTTTTTTTCCGCTTGCCATAGAGGCCGCCCGAGCGTTTGCCGGTCAGGAACTGAAACAGCCATTGATCATCCTTGCCACGGCTGACGAAGAAAGCTCGATGAATGGTGCCCGCGCGCTGGCGGAAGCGGGACGACCGCAGGCACGGTATGCGGTGATCGGCGAGCCCACCAGTCTGAGGCCGGTGCGAATGCACAAGGGCATCATGATGGAGCGGCTGGTGTTTGAGGGGCAGTCAGGCCATTCTTCCGATCCCTCCCTTGGCCGCAATGCCCTGGAAGGTATGCACGAAGCGCTGGGCGAGCTGTTGGGTCTGCGCTCTGCCTGGCAGGAGAAATACCGAAACCCGAATTTCAGGGTAGAAGTGCCGACCATGAACCTGGGGTGCATTCACGGAGGTGACAATCCCAACCGGATCTGTGCCAGTTGTGAGCTGCATTTCGATTTGCGGCCGTTACCGGGGATGGATATGGCATCCTTGCGCCAGGCCATCCTCGGCAAGTTGCAGCCGGTGGCCGAGCGCCGTGAACTGTCCATGGTGTTTGAGCCGTTGTTCGACGGCGTGCCACCGTTTGAAACCCCGGCGGATGCGCAGCTGGTCAGTGCCTGTGAGAAGCTGACCGGTCATACCGCCCATGCCGTGGCGTTTGCCACCGAGGCGCCGTGGCTGCAGAAACTTGGATTGGAAACACTGGTCATGGGGCCGGGGTCGATTGATCAGGCGCACCAGCCGGATGAATTCCTGGAGTTGTCTCAGCTCGACCCGACCGTGACGATCCTGAAGGGGTTGATCAAACAGTTTTGCCTGTAATGTTCAGGCATCAGGAAAGACGATTGACCAGGAGAAACGATTGAAATCTAACGACTGGCTGCATGGATTCCGCCATTCCTCCCCCTACATCAACGCGCACCGGGGGCGCACGGTGGTGCTGACCATCGGCGGGGATGCGATTGCCCATGATAATTTCATCAATATTATCCACGATATCGCACTGCTGAGCAGTCTTGGTGTGCGCCTGGTGGTGGTGTTCGGGGCAAGGCCGCAGATTCAGGAAAGACTGGATGAAGCCGGTTTGGAATCGTCATTCCATCGTGGCTTGCGGGTCACCCGGGAGCAACAACTGCCCCTGGTGCTGCAGGCGATTGGCGGGTTGCGGGCATATCTGGAAAGTCAGCTGTCCATGGGACTGGTGAATTCCCCCATGCACAATGCCCGTATCCGGGTCAGTGGTGGCAATTTCGTGGCGGCGCGCCCGGTTGGCGTTCTCGACGGCATCGATTTTGGGTACACCGGTCGTGTTCGCCGGGTGGATGTGGCCGGGATAGAAAAGCTGCTGGAACTGGGCCACATCGTTTTGTTGCCACCCCAGGGGTTTTCCCCCACCGGGGACGCCTTCAACCTGTCTTACGAAGATGTCGGCAGCCAGGTGGCGGCGGCGCTGCAGGCAGAAAAGCTCATCATGTTTATTGACGATCAGGGGCTGCTTGAGCCCGACGGGGCATTGATTCGGGAGCTGTCCGCAAAGCAGGCCACTCAACGATTGGCCGAAGGGGCTGTAACCGGCCACGATGCCGCTTTGTTGAAAGCGGCCTGCGATGCCTGTGTGAAAGGGGTGCGCCGCTCCCACATTATCAGCTACGTGGAGGATGGCGCGTTGCTGGAGGAGCTGTTTACCCGGGATGGTTCCGGCACGCTGGTCAGCGGTGACAACTATGAGCAGATCCGCCAGGCGCGGGTTGAGGACATTGGTGGCATCCTGGAGCTGATTCAACCGCTGGAAGAGCAGGGGATTCTGGTGCGGCGCTCGCGGGAAATGCTGGAAACCGAGATCGACCGGTTTGTGGTTGCCGAACGTGACGGCACGATCGTCGGCTGTGCCGCGCTCCATTGTTACCCGGACGAGGGCGCGGGTGAGCTGTCGTGTTTTGCCGTGGACCCGAAATACCGCCGTGCCGGTCGCGGTGACGATATCTTTGCGATGGTGGAGAAACTGGCCCGTAGCCAGGGCATCCAGCGGTTGTTTGTGCTGACCACCCAGACCGAGCACTGGTTCCGCGAACGTGGATTCCAGCCCTCGACAGTACAGGCGTTGCCGGGCCCCAAGCTGGCCTCCTACAACACCCAGCGCAACTCAAAGGTGTTCGTCAAACCGTTGTGACAAGGCCGACAGGGTCAGTGTCCGTTGTTCCTGGTCCAGTTCAGACAGAGCTCTTACCCGGTCAAAGAAATCGTCAAACTGGTAGTCCTGCTCTTTCAGTAGTTGTCGGAAACCGGGCACGTACTGATTGTATTGCCGGAACAGGGCAATATTGGCGTTGTTCAGTGTTTCGATAGCGCTGCCGAACGGGCCGGGCTGATCCCACTGGCTGGCCATCTCGTTGTAGCGATTGATCAGCTCTGCGAATACCTGCTTTTTTCTGGTTCTCATGGTCTCAACGGACAGTTCCCCCTCACGCCCGTACAGCGCCTCCAGCTCACTGGAGGCGTGTTCCACCAGTGCCAGGGTCTGATTCCTTTGCGACAGCCGTTGCAGTGCTGCGGCAAACTGGTCACCTTCGCCACGCTCTTCCAGCCACAGTCTCAGGCCCTCCAGTTCCACGGCTGTGGCAAAGCTCTCGTTGAACGCCGTGTCTTCGTCAATATAGACCACCTGGTGGGCCAGTTCGTGGAACATCAGGGCCACCATGCGATCATCTGACAAATGGGTGAATCCGCTGTGCAGCGGGTCATCGAACCAGCCCAGGGTCGAGTAGGCTGTTACTGCGCCGATAAAGGTATCAAAGCCCTGCCTGTCGAACTGGCGTTGCTCCTCCTGCGCATCCCCAAGGCTGAAATAGCCCCGGTAAGCCTGACACCCGACGACGGGGTAACACCACTGATGGGGGGTGAGTGAGAACTCCGGGACCGCCACCAGGTTGACCACCACCCAGGGGCGTTCCAGCTCGGAATACTCGGTGAATGCGTCGTCGGCGGGCAATGCCAGCCGGTTCTCTGCGAAGTGGCGAGCGTTCCGGGCGATGGTCAGTTTACGTTTCAGTTCGTCGTCGGTACCGGGATCCGTCAGCAGGCTGTCGACCGGTTGCGAAGCCAGCATCAGCGAGACATGGCCGCCAACTGCCTGGCTGTAGTAGCCAATGGTCGAACACCCTGGAAGCACCGCTACCAGTAGCAAAAGAAGATAGATCTGATTAAGCTGTATCATGGTTCACAATGTGAAGGTGAGGCTGTCTCGCAACGGGATATCCCACTATATTACAGACATGTTCCCCATATAGTAGCAGGTGACACGGGTCACCGTTTCAGGGACGCTGACCAGGGTGAGGCAACGGTCTCCGACCCACCCTGGCCTTGGCCGAATATCAGGTAGTTCATGGATCCCAGAGAACGTCGCACAAGTCCCCGACAGCCCATCAAACTCGCGGCCCAGCTGGATCTTGGGGCGGGTGAGGTGTGGCCGTGCCAGATCGCGGATTTTTGTGCCGAAGGCTTGTTCATTCGATACTCGGGCGACACCTCCCGCAAACTTGAGCGAGCGATAGCCCGGGGCGTGCCCGAGGAGATTATCGTGCGTTTCCGCTCGGCGGATGGCAATCGTCGTCATGAACTGTACGTCAGTATCGTTCGTCGTATCGAAAGGGCCATGGGCGTGCATTTTGTCCGTGCCAATCCGGACGCCGTGAGCGCAATGCTCAAACAGTGTGGTGGCGACCGCTTCCAGGAACGGGCTGCATTGCGAGCGCCCAGTGACCGGGTGCAGTTTGTCCTGCACCAGTCTGCCCGCGCCGTTGTCCAGTTTATTGAACCGCTGATGGATGCCTGTCTGGCGCAGATGATTGTGGCGCTGAAGCAGGCGGCCCGGAAGGCAAGTAGTGACCAGCAGGCAAACGAGTATATGGACGCCTCGGGCCAGCTTGAAGCGCGGCAGCGGGTGATCTGGCACCAGATGGCACAGAGCCTGGAATCGCCTCTCAAGCCGGCGAGAAAAGGGTTTCCGGGCTCGGAGCTGTCGGTGGTGGACAAGGGCGAGTTTGAAGACTGGCTGACCATACGGGTGATGGTTACCAAGGCGGACACCCAGTACCGGGGGGATCTGCTCCAGCTCAAACTGCGGCTGGACAAGCTGGGCATTGCCAACTCCACTGGCCACCACAACCCGCTGGGACCGTCGCTGGTCTGTGAGTCGTTTCATGCCGGGCTGAGTCATTTGAAAGCCAGTCGTGAAGTGGAAAAGGTCTGCCTGAAAGTGTTCGAGCAGCAGGTGCTTCAGCAGCTTGCTCCGCTTTACCAGGAGCTGAACAACATCCTGATTCGCCACGGCGTGCTGCCGGATCTGGACCTGAGCAAATACCTCTCTGAACGGAGCTCCGTGGGTAATGAACCCGGCCGCAAAGCGGCCAGCGGTTCACCGGCACCCGTCCAAACGGGGCAGGGCCAGCAGGCAGCGTCAGCCACGGCGACGGCATCTGCTCCGGCCCGGAGCGCGAGTGCTGGCAAACGGGCGCCGATGGAGTTCCGTGGGTACGCCGATGCCGCCCAGACCGCCTTCGCCACTGTCCGTAACCTGATCGGCACGCTGGCCGCCAGTCGGCTGGCCCGGGGCGATACGGAACCCATGGCTTTTGCGCCCAATGCCCGGCCACTGTCCACGGGGGAACTGCACCGGGAACTGCAGCAGCTGCAGGTGGAGTCGACCGTGTTGAGTGCTGAGGCGGCTACACTCCGGGAACGGGTGGTGGAAAGGGTCAAAGACAGTGGCAAGCACGCCCTCAATGAGGAGCAGCAGGACACCCTGGATGTGGTGGACCGCTTTTTCCGCAGTGTGGTGGAAAGCCCGAAGCTCAGTGATTATGCCCAAAGCCACATGCGCCAGTTGGAAGTGCCGGTGCTGAAAGTGGTCATGCGGGACCCTGCCTTTTTTGATGATAAGGACAGCCCGGTTCGCGGAGTGATGAACCGCCTGGCCCAGCTGGGGGTCAAAGGGGGTCGCATTAACCCGGTGGTGCAGCGCCGGATTGATGAACTGATTCATCGCATCGCCACCGATTTTGAACAGGATACCGGAGTCTTCGAATCCACGGTGCAGGAACTGGACGCCCTGATTGATCGCCAGAACCTGGTGTATCGTCGCAATGTGGAGCGGGTGACCGCTGCAGCCGAGGGTGCTCAGAAGGTATCGGACTCCAAGGCAGCGGTGAACGAAGTGCTCAACCAGAAGCTGGCGGATCGCAAAGTTCCCAGAGCGCTGTTGAGTCTGCTGGAGGGTGGTTGGCGAGATCTGTTGTCGTTGACCTGGATTCGTCAGGGACCGGATAGTCAGTTATGGCAGGATTACCTGACGGTGATCGATTCACTGCTGGCATTCGCGGATGATCCCGGGGCGGGCATTAACCTGCCTGACCTGCTGCGGGTTATTCAGGATGGTCTGTCGTCCATTTCCAGCAACCATATGCCATCCTCTCAGATCCGGGATGAGCTCAAGCAGTTCCTGGTGCGCAGTGCCGACCATCCGCCGGAAATGGTGTTGATGCCGCCGGTCCAGACCGGGGAAGACAAGCAGAAGGTTTTGTCCGAGCGAGAGCAGAAAAGCCTGCAACGCTGGGTGCATCGGGCCCGGCAATTGCGCACCGGTGACTGGCTGAGGGATCAGGAGAATCCCGACGAGCCCCAGTACATTCGTCTGGTATGGGTTGCCCGGGGGTTCAGCCGTTTCGTATTTGTGAACCATCAGGGCATGAGGGTCGTGGAGCTGGACCTGGACGGTCTGGCACGCCAGATGCGCAAGGGCGTTGTGGTTCCCGACAGCCAGTATGAGCGCCCGTTGGTGGATGAGAGCCTCGACCGCATGGTTCGCAAAGTGTATGACCAGCTGTCCTGGGCTTCGACCCACGACGAATTGACCGGGTTGCTGGGGCGGCGGGAGTTCGAACGCATGCTGGACCAGCAGCTGGCCCGCCATGAAGACGAGCGCGCCCTGGTGCGGCTGGACCTGCGCCAGTTCCGGTTGCTGAATGACACCGCCGGCTATCAGGCGGGTGATGACGCCCTCCGCATGATTGCGGATATCCTCCGCGCCCGGGTGGGGGATGGCATGCCGTTGGCGCGCCTGTCCGGGAATGAGTTCGCCTGGCTGCTGCCGGCGGAAACCGCGCTGGCGACCACCCGGACGATCGTGGCTGATATCGAGGCCACGGAATTTGCCTTTGACGGCCGTGAATACCGGTTGTCAGCCAGCGCCGGACTGGTGCCTGAACTGCCCGCGCTGACCGCCGCCGAGCGCTGGCTGCGGGCATCCGAGCACGCCCTGCAAGCGTCGAAACAACAGGGCCATGGCAAGGTCGTTGAGTACGCCCTGGATGCAACCGATCAGTCGCGGCAGGAGCAAATTGCCGCGAAGGTGGCAAGCCTGGGAAACCTGGATGAAGAACGCATGCTGTTGCGTTGCCAGAAGATGATCCCGCTGCACGCGAATACCCGGATGCTGGCGCAGTACGAAGTGTTGATCAGCATGTACGACGACGGCGGTGACCTGATCACCGGCAGTGATTTTGTCCGTATGGCGGAGCGTTATGATCGTATGCAGGCGGTGGATCGCTGGGTGGTGGGTCGTATGCTGGACTGGTTGCGGGACAGCGCACCGGATCCGGATCATCTGGGAGGTGTATGTATTAACCTGTCCGGCTATTCGCTGAACGATCAGTCATTGCTGGAATTCATCTATGACAAGCTGAGCCAGAAGGATGCCCCGATAGAGCGGCTGTGGTTCGAGTTGACGGAAACAGCCGCGGTCAATGACCTGGACCGCCTGGAGGAGTTCATGCTGGAGATGAAGGAGCTGGGGTGTCGCTTCTGCCTGGGCAATTTCGGCAGCGGGCCGGTTTCGTTCCAACTGATGCGCAGCCTTCCGGTTGACCTGATCAAACTGGACAGTACGTTCACCAAGCAGGTGGTTACCAGTGAAACCGACCGGGCAATGGTGCAGTCCATGGTGGATATGGCGCATTATATGAAACGGGAAGTGATTGCTTCCCGGGTTGAATCCCGTGAAGTTCTCGATATGCTGAGGCTTCTGGGCGTGGATTATGCCCAGGGCTTTGTGATTGAAAGGCCCCGGCTGCTGGACAGCCTCCATTAACGCCTGAGCACGCTCCGTCATGTCGAAACGTCACCCTGTCATTGCCGTTACCGGGTCATCCGGCGCCGGCACCACAACCACTGGCCAGATATTCAGCCGTATCTTTGCCAGGGAAGGGCTGCGGGCCGCCACAGTCAGTGGCGACAGTTTTCACCGCTACACCCGGGAACAGATGGCCCGGCTGGCCGCCAAGGGCCAGTTCGGCGAGCGCAACCATTTTGCCCTGGCAGCCAATCACATCGACAAACTTGAAGCGCTGCTCTATGACTACGGCCATACCGGTAATGGCCAGTTCCGCCAGTATGTCCACGATGAAGACCGGGCCCTGGTGGCGGCGGGGCACAAGCCCGGCACCTTTACCCCATGGGGGCCGTTGCCGGCGGATACCGACCTGCTGTTCTATGAGGGGTTACATGGGGGGGTGGTCAGCGACACGTACAACATTGCCCAATACGTCGACCTCCTGATTGGCGTGGTGCCCATTGTGAACCTGGAATGGATACAGAAGATCCACCGCGATACCAACAGGCGCGGATACTCCCAGGAGGCGGTGGTGGAGACCATCATCAACCGCATGGACGACTACGTCCACGACATCGTGCCGCAGTTTGCCCAGACCCACATCAACTTCCAGAGGGTGCCCCTGGTGGACACCTCCAACCCGTTTGTGGTCCGCGACGTGCCAACTGAGGATGAGAGTATGGTGGTCATCCGCTTCCGGGACGCATCGGAAGTGGACTTCCCCTACCTGCTGCAGATGATCTCCGGCAGCAGCGTGTCGCGGCATGACACCCTGGTTATCCCGGGCACCAAGCTCGGACTGGCCATGGACCTCATCCTGAGGCCCATGGTGCTGAGGCTGATGGCGCAAAAGCCCTTCGCGTAGCGTCCTGCTCAGGCCGTCAGGTGCCCGTCCCGGTAGTCCCGCAGGGTCTGTTCGATTTCCTCCCGGGTGTTCATCACAAAGGGGCCGTACTGGACCACCGGCTCGTTGATCGGCTTGCCGGCAATCAGTAGCAGGCGGGCCCCGCGGGCGCCGGACTCAACCCGCACCTGGTTGCCGTCGTCGAGGATGGTGGCCGCAGCGGCTCTCAGGGGCTCATGTTCGGCCTTGTGCTGAAGCTTCGCGTCACCGTCATACAGGTACAGCATGGCATTCAGCTGCTCGCTGACCGGCAGGGTGATGGCCGTGTCCGCCTCCAGATGGATGTCCATGTACAGAGGGCGGGTGCTGCCGCCGGTAACCGCGCCGGAGACGGTGGTGCCGTCCACCTCGATCTCCCCTGCGATCAGTTTGATCCTGGCGCCGTCCAGCTGGATATCGGGAATTTCCTCCGGCTGAATGTCCCGGTAGCCTGCGGGTTTCATCTTCTCGGCGGCCGGCAGGTTCAGCCACAGCTGGAACCCGCGCATCTGACCGGCTTCCTGTTGTGGCATCTCGGAATGCACAATGCCGCGACCGGCAGTCATCCACTGTACGCCACCGTTCTTGAGGTCGCCCCGGTTACCGATATGATCCTCGTGGAGCATGTGCCCCTCGATCATGTAGGTCACCGTCTCGAACCCGCGGTGGGGATGGGACGGAAAGCCGGCGATGTAGTCCTGGGGCTGATCGGAGCCGAACTCGTCCAGCATCAGGAACGGATCCAGGCGAATGTTCTGGTGCTGGCCAATGGAGCGCCTGATGCGCACGCCGGCGCCGTCGGAAGTCTCCAGTGCGGGAATGATCTGTTTGATGGCTCGTAAAGTCATGGTGTCCTCCTGGCACGTTAATTAAGACTATTAAACGCCGGAGGTCGCGGGGAATAAACCGGAGATTTTCGGGGTGGGGCATCAAAAAAACTGAATGACCGGCGGAGACAGGTCCCGCCGGTCATTGCCGGGTGTTACTCCACGTTGCGGGAGTAGAAGATCTCCAGCATCTCGCGGCGCAGGCGATCCTCGATGGACTTTGCTTCTGCCGGGTCCAGATCACTGGCGTTGACGCCAAACACGTAGTTGTCGAGGTTGAACTCCTTCAGCATCATCTTGGTGTGGAACAGGTTTTCCTGGTACACGTTGACGTCGATCATCTGATAGGCGTTCTGGGTGTCCTCGGTCAGGTAGTTCTGGATCGAATTGATATCGTGATCAATGTAGTGCTTGGTACCGTCCACGTCGCGGGTGAAGCCGCGCACGCGGTAGTCCACGGTGACCACATCGGAATCGAAGCTGTGGATCAGGTAGTTCAGCACCTTCAACGGTGAGATCAGCCCGCAGGTGGACACATCGATATCGGCGCGGAACGTGCTCACGCCGTCGTGCGGGTGGCTTTCCGGGTAGGTGTGAACCGTCACGTGGCTCTTGTCCAGGTGCGCGACGATGGTGTCGGGCATCGGGCCGGGAGATTCCTCGTTATCGGGCTCGCCGGAGGAGAGTTCGTGCTCGGCGATCAGCATGGTCACCGAGGCGCCATGGGGCTCGTAGTCCTGGCGGGCAATGTTGAGAATGTTGGCGCCGATGATCTTGACCACATCGCTGAGGATCTGGGTCAGCCGTTCGGCATTGTACATCTCGTCGATGTAGTCGATGTAGGCTTCACGCTGTTCTTCGGTCTGCGCATAACAGATATCGTAGATATTGAAGCTCAGGGATTTGGTCAGGTTATTGAAACCGTGCAGCTGGAGTTTCGATTCCATGCTCAGCCCCTCCGGAGAATGGAGATGAATGACTACAGAACGCCTGCTCGGGCGTTCTGCTGAGGCCGCCACCGACTACTGACCGGGTTGATCACCTTTTGCGCAGACCGGCGGTGAAGGGTGCGTATTATGCACACCGCGAATGGGGTTGGATAGTCTTTGCAACCACATTTTATTATCCGTAAATCCCGCGTCTGCAGGCGCCTATTCCGCTTCCCGGATTTCGTGGCTGTGGGTGATCTCCACGCCCGCCTTTTCCAACATGATCGAGGCGGAGCAATACTTCTCCGCCGACAGGCTGACGGCGCGTTTGACCTGGTTTTCTTTCAGGTTGTGACCGGTGACCACAAAATGCAGATGAATCCGGGTAAAAACCGCAGGGATGGCGTCGGCCCGTTCCGCTTCCAACTCGGCGTGACAGGCAGTGACGTCCTGGCGGCTTTTTTTAAGAATGCTCATGACATCAAAGGATGAGCAACCGCCAAGCCCCATCAACAGCATTTCCATCGGGCGCGGTCCGAGATTTTCGCCGCCGTGGTCGGGCGGGCCGTCCATCTGAACGGTGTGACCGGTGCCACTGGTGGTCTTGAAGCTGGCATTTCCCGCCCAGTCTACAGTTGCTTTCATGTCAGTAAACTCCGCAATACATCAGGGATCTGGCACGGATGCTAGCACATAGAGCGATGCCCGGCAGCAACACCCTTCCCAGACCGGTTACACAGATACACATGGTTTCAGGTTGCCGAAACCGGGCCTTCTTGTTATAAGTTGCGCTGATTTTCATGAAATATGAATAAACCCGCATGGAAAGCCGGGTACATAACAAACATCGGGACCCGCCAGTTTTTGAGGAGGCACGACTCGCACTATGGCCACTATCGTCAAGCCGGTTGAGCAGAAAACCAAGCATCTGGATTATTTCCTGTCGCAGTGTCACCGCCGGCGTTACCCCGCCAAAAGCACGATTATCTATGCGGGTGACAAGAGCGATTCGCTGTTTTATATCGTCAAAGGATCCGTCACCGTTATCATCGAGGATGACGACGGGCGCGAGATGATCATGGCTTACCTTAACGCCGGGGACTTCTTCGGCGAGATGGGGCTGTTCGATAACATGGATTCCCGCAGCGCCTGGGTGAAGGCGAAGACCGAATGCGAGGTGGCTGAAATCAGCTACACCAAGTTCCGGGAAATTGCCCAGCAGGATCCGCGGGTGCTGTATTTCATTGGCGAGCAGATGGCCTCCCGCCTGCGTCAGACCACCCGCAAGGTGGGGGATCTGGCCTTCCTGGATGTGACTGGTCGAGTCGCCCGCACCCTGCTGGACCTGTGCAAGGAGCCCGATGCCATGACCCACCCGGACGGTATGCAGATCAAGATTACCCGCCAGGAAATCGGTCGCATCGTCGGCTGTTCCCGGGAGATGGTTGGCCGCGTCCTGAAAACCCTGGAAGACCAGGGGCTGGTGCGGGTCAAGGGCAAGACCATGGTGGTGTACGGCACCCGCTGACCACCGCCCCGTATTTCTCAGGTGCGGGCCGCCTTCCTGGCAAATCCGTCAATCCAGCCGGCAATGGCGTCGGGCTGGGTCAGCAGTACCCAGTGGGGCGCATCAATTTCCTGTCGGCTCAGTTTTCCTGCCCATTTCTCCAACCCTTCAAACAGCTGTTCCCCCACGTAGTTGTCCTGACCGGGCACGATCAGCTGTACCGGGCATTGTGCCTGCCGGGGTTCCGGCCGTAACAGTTTGGGCATGAAGTTGGCCCGGTACAGTTTCACGCCGTAGCGGCCGTCATTGCGCTGAGAACGGCTGTATTGCGCGTCGGACACCTGCTCCCTGTTCTTCAGGTAGCTTGGCCACAGCTTGTCGAGACCGGCACGCCAGGCGGTCTCCGGCAGTAAGGGCAGCTGGAACATGGCCACGTACCAGGAGCTGACGAGCTGCTTGAGTACCTTGCGGGTACCGCCCTCGCTCACACGGGTAACGTTGTTGCGTAACCAGAAGCCAACGTGATCCAGACACGGCCCGGAAATGGTGGTGTATGAGCGGATTCTTGCAGTCAGGGGGCCGGTGGTCACCGATTCCCAGCTTTGTATCGACCCCCAGTCGTGGGCTGCCAGGTGGAAGGCCTGGCCGGGAATGACTGCGTCCACGACCGCCGCCAGATCCGCAGCGAGATGGGCCATACGGTAGGCACGGGTTCTGGCGGGCTTGTCGGAACGGCCTGCGCCGCGAACGTCGTAACGGATGACGAAATAGCGGTCTTTCAACTGCTCGGTCACCCTGTCCCAAACTGTATGGTTATCCGGGTAACCGTGGACCAGCACCAGCGGCGGAGCATCGGGGTTACCGTCGGTGGTTACGTACAGGTTGACGCCGTTGTTGTTCACCCACTGGTGTTGTGTCGCCATTACTCGCTCCCGTTGGCCGGTTGGCACCGTCATGAAGTGACAGGTTAACGGTCAGGCAGCGTGCTGGCCCGTGCCAAGCGGGCCAGACTGTTGATCAGGACGCCTCTGGAGTACTTCAGTCCACAATGGCGACGGTTTTTATCTGCAACCAGACGGCCATACCCGGTGTGAGCTGCAACTGGTGGGCCGCGCGGCTGGTCAATCTGGCGAGGAAGGATGTGTCGCCGGATTGCAGCCGCACCAGGCTGGTCCCCGGACTCTGGTCCGTGGCGATCTCCAGAACCCTTGCGGACAGCAGGTTCTGGATACTCTGATCGTGGTTGGCGGCGAGGGCGATGCTGACATCCCGCGCGAGGATCTGCAGCCGCACGGGGAGTCCGGTAGCCAGTTTCGGCTCGTCCCGTACCCACAGGCTGCCACCCGGGAAATCGGCGCGGCACAGGTGCCAGTGCTTATCCTGCTCGCCAATGACTGCGTTGACGATGACGCCGGCATCCTCCTCCAGCGCAAAGGGCTGGTCCGTGCGCGCCAGGGTTTCCTGCAACGGGCCTTCCGCCACCACCTGGCCGCCGTCCATCATCACCACGTGATCGGCCAGCCTGGCCACCTCGGACGCCGAGTGGGAAACATAGAGCACCGGGATGTCCAGGGTGCGATGCAGGTTCTCCAGGTAAGGCAGGATTTCCTGCTTGCTATGACGATCCAGCGCGGACAGGGGTTCGTCCATCAGCAGCAGGCGGGGGCTGGTCAGCAGTGCCCGGGCAATGGCAACCCGTTGACGCTCACCGCCGGACAGTTTCTCCGGCATACGGTCCAGCAGGTGGGAAAGTCCCAGCCAGTCCACCGCCTGCCCGAACTGAACCCGTCTCTGGCTGGCTGGAATCCGGCGGTAGCCATAGGTGAGGTTGCGGCGGACGGTCAGGTGGGGAAACAGGCTGGTTTCCTGGAACACATAAGCAAGCGGGCGGCGATGAACCGGCATTTCATTGTGACCGTCCTGCCAGCAGTCACCGTTCACCGAGAGATATCCGTCCGCTTTCTGCAATCCGGCGATGCACCGGAGCAGGGTGGTCTTGCCGCACCCGGAGTGGCCAAACAGCGCGGTGATTCCCTGGCCGGGAAGTTGCAGGTTCACGTCAAGGCGAAACGTTTCAAAGTCACACTGGAGCCGCGCGAGAATGCTGTTGCCGTGGGTCATTTGACGACCCCGCCGGCCTGTCGGCCATTAATGGTGTAGAGCCCGACCAGAACCAGGAAGGAGAACAGCAGCATGCCTCCTGCCAGCCAGTGCGCCTGACCGTATTGCAGGGCTTCAACATGGTCATAGATCGCGACGGACAGAACCCGGGTTTCTCCGGGAATGTTGCCGCCGATCATCAGTACCACGCCGAACTCACCAATGGTGTGGGCGAAGGTCAGCACGGCGGCCGTCAGAAAGCCCGGCCGGGCCAGTGGCACGACAATGGTGAAGAAGCGGTCCCGGGGTGAGGCCCGCAGGGTGGCAGCAGCTTCCAGCATTCGTTCGTTGAGACTGGCAAAGGCGTTATGCAGAGGCTGCACGGTGAACGGTAATGAATAGATGACGGAGGCCAGTACCAGGCCCTCAAAGGTAAATGGCAGGGTACCTATGCCCAGTCGTTCAGTCAGTTGGCCAATCAGGCCGTCGGGACTCAGTATCACCAGCAGGTAGAAGCCCAGTACGGTGGGTGGCAGTACCAGCGGCAACGCGACGATGGCGAACACCGGTTGGCGTAGCCAGTGCTGGCTGCGGGCGAGCCACCAGGCGATGGGTGTGCCAATTACCATCAATAGCACAGTGGTGATGCCGGCCAATTTCAGGGTGAGCCATACCGCTTGCCATTCCGGGCCCATAGTTGCTCCGTTGGATTCACCGGTTTACGGGGGATGATGTCAGGATCTGACGGTTATCCTAACGGTCTTTGCCGATGATTTCCCGGGCTTTTTCGAGGGCGGGGGGATTCTGCGGATAGTGTGGTGCCGGCCCGCCAGGGTGGCGGACCGGACATGGGGTTAGCGGAGTTTCCTGCGGCGAGAGACGTAAACGCCGGTCAGGCCTAATCCCAGCAGGGCCAGGGTGCCGGGCTCGGGTACCTGGCCGGTGGGCAGGTCCACGGTATCCAGTGTCTCACCCATCACGTAGGAATAGCTCAGGTTGACCAGCTCCCCGGAAAACAACGAGCCAATATCGAACCCCAGGCCAATAGCGTAGTCCCCATCGCCATCGTTGACGCCGGCAAGGTAGGCATCCGGGTCGGTGGACCAGGGCGCGGAGATTCCGGAGTTATGGGTGATGTCGGACTGGGTGTAAAGGCCGAGGGTCAGTCCGGTCATGCCGCCCTGGGAATTCACGAAGTCTTCCTCTGCAACACCGGTCGTGCCGCGGGTGTTGGTGGTGTCATAGGAGCCGTGGGTGTTGACGTCCGGGTCTGGATCGATGGCACGGACGAACTTCACATCGCTCAGGTCCTGGAGCGCGGTGATCGTGGTCAGTACATCAATGCGCTCGTCGTCGTCATTGAACGAGTAGTTGTGGCTGATGGTAAACAGGTCACTGTATTGACCAAGCCAGGAAACATGGTTGTCGGCGCTGCCGCCTGACAGGTCCGTCGGGCCGGATATGGCGCCGATATCACCGGAGGTGTAGGCGTTATTGTTGCCAACGAGACCGGTCTGGGCTGACTGGACGCCAAACCATTCCCAGGGGGTGCCGGGTGTCAGATAATCCTCTGGCCCCCAGTCGCGGGTGCCGCTGGGGTCGTGGATGATGCCGGGATCGGCGCTGCCTCCGGCGCCGAGGGTGCCATTGTCACTGACCGCAGTACGAACGTAGTCGCCTTCCATCACGATCGGGGCGGCGACCGCCGAACCGGTAAACAGGAGTCCGGTGGCAGCCAGTGTGAGAGGAATAAAGTGGGATTTGGTACTTAAGCGCATGTGTAACTTCTCCGTGTCATATTGAGTGCATTTCATGCGCGGACCTAAGGAGCAAGTACCGGTCCTTTGTTGGTTTAAGTCTTTAAAACCAATAACATAGAGTTTGTTGGCCTGACGATTCCTCCGGCAGGTGTAAAATGGTCTGACAGTCGGTTATCGGTTGTTGTTATTCCGACGAATCCCGCCGATGGCCCGGCCGTTCCCACTCCGGCGGGCGCCATAGGTGCTGGAGGCGGGATCTCAATGCACCCGGGCGAGTCATGTCCCGGAACATATCCCGGTACTCATGGGTCCACAGCACAATCAGGTTGTTGGAGTACACCGGGCGGGTGATGCCGTACTCCGGGGGATTCCGGGCATCTTCTTTGGTAAAGGTGCCAAACAGGCGGTCCCAGATAATGAGAGTGCCGCCGTAGTTGCGGTCGATGTAGTCCGGATTGCGACCATGGTGCACGCGGTGGTGACTGGGTGTGTTGAAAACCCGTTCCACCCAGGACGGCAGTTGCCCGATCAGGGTGGTATGGATAAAGAACTGATACACCAGGGACAGGGCATAGGCAACGCCGATCCAGACCGGGTTAAAGCCGATAAACGCCAGGGGCAGGTAGAACATCCACCCGCCGTTGAAGATATTGGTGGCGTTCTGGCGCATGGCGGTGGAAAAGTTCATTCGCTCCGAAGAGTGATGAACCACGTGTGCGGCCCAGAACCAGCGTATGCGATGGCTTGCCCGGTGCATCCAGTAGAAACAGAAATCGACGCCCAGGAAGGTCAGGAACCCGGTTGCCCAGTTCAGGTCCAGATCCAGCAGTCGATAGTGGTAGAAGAGCGCGTAGACCGGAAAGGCAATGATGCCGGCAAATAATGCTTCGGTGATTTGATATCCCGCACCCAGGGCGAAATTGCGGATGGCCTCCCGGGTGTCCATCAGTTTCGGGTTGTGTCGAAGCTTCAGGTATTCCCAGATGGCGATGGCGATAAACACCGGTGTTGCAATCATGAATATGAGTTGCCGTTCGTCCAGCGCCAGCCAGGGCGCTATAGTGTTCCACAGGGGCAACAGGCCGCTGTTTTCCAGAACGCTCAGCATCATGTCGGTAATGGCCATAAATAAGGTCCGGTTTTCCGTAATTGTGTGTTATCTATTTTTGCCCGCCGCCGGCTTTCATAATTGACGATATACGCCACTGAATTGATAATTCATGCCAATGTTGAGGCAGTGGTCAGGAGTTGTTTGCCATGGCGAGAGTGGTAAGGGTAACCGGGGCCTGGACCAGTCTGTTGGCGGACTGGCTGGACCAGCAACACCTTGATGCGGGCCTCCTGCGCCCGGAACTGGCGCGCTGGTCCGCACAGGATAATGTACCGGTGGCGGTCTGGCGTGACCTGCTGGCGCGGGGGCTGGCCCTATGTCCGGAGCGTGCCGCGCCGGAACTGGACGTGGGCAGCTGTGTGCGACCGGGGCACGTCGGAGTGCTGGGGTACCTGGTGCTGGCATCGGACACGCTGGGTGAAGCCATGCTGGCCTACCAGCGTTACGAGACCCTGTTCTATGGCACCACGCTGGCGGAAATCGAGATTGATGGTGACCAGGCGGAAATGCGCTGGCCGCCGTCGGACAATGAACTGGGCCAGCAGGCGGACGGCGTATCTATTGCGGCCCTGGTGACCTTTCTGCGGCGACAACTCGACAATCCGCCGCCACCTGCTTCGGTCTCGTTCATGGAATCCGTCGGCGCGGATGCCGAGCGCGCCTATGAAGCGTTCTTCGGGTGCCCCGTCAGTTGGAATGACAGTCACGTGCGGGTCCGGTTCCCGCTGGAATATCTCAATATTTCCATGCCAAGGCGGGATCCCACGCTACGGGAACTGCTGGACCGGCAGGCCCAGGCCCTGCTTCGGGCGTTGCCTGGCAGCTCGGACACGGAACGACAACTGCAGCAGGTGCTTTTAAAGCTGCTGGCCGATGGCGAGCCAACCCTCGAACGTGCTGCCAAAGCCATGTACATGTCACCCCGCACGCTCCAGCGTCGTCTCGCCAGTCATCGGCTCAGCTGGCAGCAATGGCTGGATCGCAGCCGTGAGCAGTTGGCGCGGCAGTATCTCGCGGATGCGTCCCTGACGTTGACGGACATTGCCCTGTTGCTGGGGTTTTCGGAGCAAAGCGCCTTTACCCGGGCCTATCGGCGCTGGACAGGTGTCTCTCCCGGGCGTGATCGCAGGCGGGTCAGCGGTTAACCTGGTATACCTTCTCCAGTACCTGCAGCTGGGGTTGCCATTGCCTCAGCCAGTCCTGAATCTCGCGGGGGATGCGATTCTCCCGCGGCCAGGGCACTGGGTACTGTTCCGGCTGGAACATGGGGGCGAACAGGCTTGCCGCAGTGAGGTCGGCGCGGGAGAAGGTATCGCCCGCCAGGAAGGTTTGTTGGCGGTAAGTGTCCGTCAATTCCGTTAACACTGCTTCCATGGTCTGGCGTGAAGTCATGGCGGTTTTCTCGTTGATCTTCATCCACTTGCGCATGATCTCGTCGACCCGGCTGAAGGCCAGTTTCAGCAGGATCCGGTTGTAGAACGGAGTTTGTGACGCCAGCAATGGCACAACCACCTTGGGACGCTGCAGGAAATGGTGGTAGGAATAACATCGCACCGCTGGCCCCGCTTCCTCATCCAGGCGTTTTTCCCAGGCCAGTGCTGCTTCTCTTGCCTCGGGGTCAGTCGGTGTCAATGATCGCTCGGGGAAGGTGTCATCCAGGTAGTCCAGGATCGCTGACGAACCCTGGACAATGTGGCCATCATGATCCAGGACCGGGACCGATGAGTTCACCCCGGTGAGTTTGCGGATGGTATGGACGTGTTGGCCCGGCAGCAGGCTGTGGGTCTGGTATTGCAGCCCTTTGAAATCCAGCGCCCAGCGTACTTTTTCGCAGTAATGGGAAATGGCGAACTGGTAGAGCCTGATGGCCATTGCTAATGTCTCCTGATGTGGGTGATCCAAGAATAAAGTGGTTGCCCCGGGATAAGAAGTCCATTCGGAATCCAATCACGCTAATGCTAAATATTTCCATAGCGTAATGAGGGTTGTGGGCGAATTCACTTTAGAATTCACGGTTGTTGAAAACTGATATCAGGGACGGAGCTATGACATTGCAAAACATCGGACTGATCAGCCTGTTGGGCGCCGCATCGTTAATGGCGGTCGGTTGTGCGTCTACCAGCGATTCCGGGGGTGACAGTGATATCCCGGCGGATCGTATGGTCTGCGGTCAGGCCACCATTGATCTGGACTACCGGGAGGATTCCGGGCAGCTGGTGCTGACACATGAGGATACCCGCTACACCCTGGAGTCTGCCAAAAGCGCCTCCGGGGCACGTTTTACCGATGGAGACGACAACGAAACGGTGTTCTGGAGCAAGGGTGACTCAGCGACCCTGACACTGAACGGAAACGAATTGCCCGAGTGCCTGGCTGCCGGTTCGCTTTCTTCGCCCTTCGTTGCCCGGGGGAATGAGCCGTTCTGGCACGCCACACTGGTAGGCAGGGAATTGACGCTGAGCCGTATGGGTGAGGCGACGGAAACCCTGTATTCCAGAGTGGTGGAGCAGGGAAAGAATGGCCAGACCATCCGCGCCGAGCGTGACGGGCTCAGCGTAACTCTGGATGTTGCGCCACAACTGTGCATGGATTCCATGTCCGGCATGCCGCATCCGAACCAGGTCCGGCTCTCCGTCAATGGCGATACCTGGGCCGGTTGCGGGGGCGATCCGGAACGACTGTTACGTGGCGCTGAATGGGTGGTGGAAGACATTGGCGGGCGCGGAATCATTGACAGCTCGCGGGTGACCATCCGCTTCCTCGGTGACAACCGGGTCGTCGGCCAATCCTCCTGCAATCGTTACTTCGGGCCGTGGAATCTTACCGGTGAGGGCCTTGAAATGGGCCAGATGGCCGGCACGCTGATGGCCTGTGCGCCGGCCTTGATGCAACAGGAAGGCCGTTTCCTGGAGATGCTCTCCGAGGTTCAGCGCTTCCAGATTGGCCAGAACGGCGAGTTGATACTGACCACGGCAGATGGTGACACCCTGCGGGCTTTTCAGTCTTCCGGCAAACCGTAAGTTGCCATTATCTCCCCGATCCGCCCGCTTTCCCGGAGCCTGACTGTTCCTTCGGACAGCAGGGCGGCGAGTTGCCCGGAGCGCTCATTTTCCGGTGAAAACGCCACATAGGTGTCGGTTTTCTGGAGCAGGCCGGCATCGCGGGGAGGGGGCGTCATGATCTGGTCTTTCATTGCCCAGGTCATGACGTAAACATCCTCCGGATAGACATCGGCGCGATGTTGCTCCAGCAGGTAGATGGCCCTGTTCAGGGGGGATGGCCCTGAAATTACCCAGACTCTGGAGGGTTCGTCAGCGTGGGTCTGGATATAGTCATCCAGCTCCGTGGAATAGGAGTAGCCATTGATGGCCAGCAGAGTCTGATCTGTCAGCGACTCCAGCCCCTGATAAAGCCACTGGCTGTTTGCTCGTGTGTACATGGCGATGTGTGAGCGTCCCTGGGGCTCATCCGGGAAGACAAGGTCCGGAGCGTCGGTGGAGAAAGCGCCGACGACGGCATCCAGCTGTCCTTCTCGGGTCATCTGCAGCGCCCTTGCCCAACTGATGTTCAGGTATTCCACCTCATACCCGGACGCTTCAAACACCTCCCGGGTAATATCGATCATATACCCTTCCCGTTGATCGCCTGCCGCGCAGTTGTGTGGGCACCAGGGATCCGCGCCAATGGTGATGACCGGGCGTTGGGGATCGGAACTGGCAATGGCCGTGCTGTCGGTGTCCTGATTCAGCGTATCGGCAGCCTTGGGGGCTTCGGAAGGAGAGCAGGCGCTTAACAGCATGGCCAGCGTCAGCAAGTAAACAGCCTTGGACATGATAGCAGTCCGTAAACACCGCAGACGGCGGCTCTGTTTCTATCATAGTCTGTTCCGGTTTCTTTGTAATGGGAAGCGAGCCGGCACTGTCAAATAATTGCAGCATATCGCTGTCATGTTGGAAGGTCGCCAGAAACCGGAGCCCTACATGACCGAGCTGAAAGATCTGACCCCCCATGCCGCGATTCCACAGGAGCAAGCCACCCGGGACGCCCGCCAGCGCCGCCTGTTGAGAACCTTTCTGCCGGAGCTGGTCTCCCTTGAACGGGTACTGGCGGAAGCGCCTGAGCAGGTGACTGCGCGGGTGATCGAACGGACCCGGGTTGGGGCAATGAAGCTGCCGATCTACCGGGTGGACCTGGGGAGTGAGGCCGCAGATGCGCCAGTCATGGTCCTGGTGGGCGGGGTTCATGGCCTGGAGCGGATCGGTAGCCAGGTGGTCATGGCCTGGCTGCGTAATCTGCTGGCCAGGCTGACCTGGGACGATCATCTCAAGGGATTGCTGGAACGGGTGCACATCACCCTCCTGCCGATTCTGAATCCCGGAGGCATGTACCTGAACCAGCGCAGCAATCCCAATGGCGTTGACCTGATGCGAAATGCCCCGATCACGGCCCAGGACCGCAGCGCCTTTCTGCTGGGCGGGCAGAGGCTCTCACCGCGTCTGCCCTGGTACATCGGCGACCCCGAGCAGGGAATGGAACTGGAAAACCGGGCCCTGGAATCGGTAATCAACGGCCTGTTGCCGGGCCGTCCTTTCAGTATCGCGCTGGACTGCCATTCGGGGTTCGGCTGGCAGGACCAGATCTGGTTCCCCTATGCCTATCGCCGCCGGCCCATGCGCAAGATTGCCTCGGTGCTGGCCCTGAAGCTGATCTGGGAGCAGGCCTGGCCGGACCACAACTACAAATTCGAACCCCAGTCGCGCCACTACCTGACCCATGGGGATCTGTGGGATTATTTCTATAAGAAGGTGAACCGCGACAGCACCGGGACATTCTTGCCGCTGACCCTGGAGATGGGCTCATGGCGATGGATACGCAAGCGCCCCCGACAACTCCTGCGCCTGGATGGCCTGTTCAATCCGCTGGTGCCCCATCGTCACCAGCGGGTGCTACGCAGTCATCTGGCATTCATGGACTTCCTGCTCAGTGCCACGGCCAGCCACGGGAACTGGTTGCCGGATAGCACCGACGAGTCCATGCTGAGGGAGGCAGCCATCATGCACTGGTACAAGGATAGCGAGTAAACATGGACTGGATACTTCTGCGTGGACTTACGCGGGAACAGGCTCATTGGGGAAGCTTCCCCGAACGGCTTCAGCTGGCCTTTCCCGAACATCGTTTTCACGCGGTGGACTTACCCGGTACCGGGGTGCATTACCGTGAGCCCAGCCCCGGCTCCATCGCCGCCATCCGCGAGAAAGTGCAGCAGCAGGTCAGCCATATTCCAAAACCGTACAGCATCCTGGCGCTTTCCATGGGCGGCATGGTCGCCCTGGACTGGGCACAGCACGTCTCCGAAGGGGAGATCCAGAATCTGGTGCTGATCAACTCCAGTTCTGGTTTCAGCCCGCCCTGGCATCGGATGCGACCGGTTTCCTGGGCAAAGATCGTGCGGCTGCTGACCAGAAAGGAACTGTTTGACCGCGAGGCCGATATTCTGAGGCTGACCTGCAACACGGAGCCGGAACTGCAAACCATCAAGCACTGGTATCGCATCCAGCGTCAGCGCCCCGTGTCCCGGCACAATACCTGGCAGCAGCTGCGGGCGGCAGCTTCATTCCGGCCGCTGAACCGGAGACCGTTGCCAGACGCGCTGTTGCTGGCGAGCAAACGGGATCGCATCGTGTCCTGGAAGTGCAGCGAAGCGCTGGAGCATCGCTGGCAGTGGACCCTGAAACTGCACCCGGAGGCAGGGCACGATTTGCCTCTGGATGATCCGGAGTGGGTCGTAGCGCAAATACGGCAGTGGTTGATCGCCTGATACCAGTTGCTTGACGCAACCGTTCTTTCACGTCAGTCTTTTGCATGGTTGTGACGCGTTCAAACTCACTGACGGAGCCAAGAATAATGAAAATCTTCGAGACGAAAACCGCACCCAATCCCCGCCGAGTCCGCATGTTTCTGGCGGAAAAGGGGCTGCTGGACAAAGCCGAGTTCGTGGAGATCGATATCCAGAAAGGGGAGAACCTGACCCCCGAGTACGTCGCCATGAACCCGATGAAAAAAGTGCCGGTGATGAAGCTCGACGACGGAACCTGCGTGGCGGAGACCATGGCCATTTGCCGTTACTTCGAGGAGAGCTATCCGGAGACGCCGACCCTGCTTGGTGATACTGCTCTTGAGAAGACCATGATCGAACAATGGCTGCGCTGGATTGAGCTGTATTTTTTCGTGCCCACCGGTATGTGCTTCCAGCACACCAGCGGTTATTTCAAGGATCGCATGAACCCCATCAAGGAATGGGGGGAAGAGTGTGGGGTTGGCGTTGAAAAGTTCATGCACTTCCTCAACAAGCATCTGGAAGGCAAAGAGTACATCTGTTGCGACCGCTTTACCGCTGCTGACATTAACGCTTTCACCACCGTTGCGTTTGCCAAGGTGGTGCAAATTCGCATCAAGCCGGAGCAGACTCATCTGCAAGCCTGGTTTGACCGCATCAAGGCCCGCCCTTCAGCCCAGGTCTGACAGGTGGTTAACGAGCAATCCATGGTACCCAATCAATGAGCCAATCCGAACAACTCGACTGCGCCTTGCGCGCCATCGACGACGCTAACCGTGAAGATCCCAACCGGGAGCAGGTGGGAAACGACCTCCTCCCGCGGGAATACGCCTACAGTCAGCACATGACCCGCTGGCTGTTCGAGCTTGAGCCGGCGCCGACGGAGCGCATGCAGATCGCTTGCCGGGCCCAGCACATCGAGCGCTGGACTATGCCCCGCAAGGATTACCCCGAAGGGCGAAAGGGCTATTACGAATGGCGTCAGGCCTGCGGTCGCATGCATGGCCGGCGGGCGGCGGAGATCATGGCGGCTTGCGGGTACCCGCAGGAGGAGTGTGACCGGGTCGAGACGATTCTCACCAAACGGGAATTGCGCAAGGACGCGGATACGCAGTTGCTGGAAGACGTCGCCTGCATGGTGTTTCTGGAGCGTTATTTCGCTGACTTCTATGAAGAAAAGGCGGAGTACGATCGGGAAAAATGGCTGCGGATTGTCCGCCGCACCTGGGGCAAGATGTCGCCACGGGGGCATGAGGCCGCTCTGAAGCTGGCCAGCGACCTGCCTGAGCATCTGCTGGCATTGTTGCAGGAGGCACTGGCGGAGCCTGAGGGCTGAACCGTGCCTCAAGTCAGCGGATAAGTCGTGTCAAAATACGCTGTGAATACCTCCCTGTACGCTCGGCTCCGCCATCCATGGCTCCGCACGATTTTGACACGACTTATCCGCTGACTTGGTTAAGCCTTGTGAGTCAGTCCTCTTGGAAAAACAATTCTCGCAGTTTTTGGCCGGGCTCTTCCGCCCGCATAAACGATTCGCCTACCAGGAATCCGTAGATACCTCGCTCGGTCATGGCGGTGACGTCGTCCCGGGACATAATGCCGCTTTCGGTAATGGTCAGTCGATCTGCTGAAATCCGCTCATGCAGGTCGAAAGTCGTGTCCAGGGACACCTCGAAGGTATGCAGGTTTCGATTGTTGATGCCCACCAGCGGTGTCTTCAGGGTCAGCGCGTCGTTCATTTCCTCGCCATCATGGACTTCCACCAGCACGTCCAGTCCGATTTCGTGGGCGATGCCCTCCAGCTCCTGCATCTGGTCTTTGGTCAGGCAGGCGGCAATCAGCAGGATGCAGTCGGCGCCCATGGCCCGGCTTTCGTAGACCTGGTACGGCGCCACCATGAAGTCCTTGCGGATCACCGGCAGGTTGCAGGCCTTGCGGGCGGCAACGAGATAATCCTCGTGGCCCTGGAAGAAATCCCGGTCTGTCAGTACAGACAAACACGCAGCGCCGCCCCGTTCATAGCTCTCGGCAATCGCTGCCGGTTCAAACGGATCACGGAGGATGCCTTTGCTGGGCGAGGCTTTTTTGATTTCGGCGATAACCGCGGGTGTGGCTTGTTCAATGCGGGTACGCAACGCGTTGGCGAAGCCTCGCGCTGGCGGTTGGTCACCGGCCATGGCTTTCAGGTCGGAAACCGAAACCTTCGGCTTCCGCTCGTCAATCTCTTCCCACTTTCGATCGACGATCTTTCGAAGGATGGTGGGAGTCTTGTCCAGGTGTCTGTCACTCATTGCGGGCCTGCTAAAAGTTTGCGAGAACCGGTGGGGCGGAGCTTCCCAAAACTGTCTGCAGCCATGGATGGCTGCAGCCAAGCCCTACAGGGATGTATTCACGGGCGTGTTTTGGGAAGCTCCGCCCCACCGGTTCGTCCTGCTCCAATGTTTACCTAACCGATCAAAAGCACTGAGAAAAGTCAGCCAGCTCAGACATCTTGCCCGCCGCCAGTCCGGACCCCATGGCGTCCAGAGCCATATCGACACCGGCTGTCGGCGTGTCGGCCAGGCCGGCCACGTAAATGGCCGCGCCGGCGTTCAGGGCGATCAGGTCACGGGCCTTTTCGGCCATTTCGTCGTGCCCACGCCCGAAAGCGGCTCGGATCAGTTTCAGGGACTCCTCGGAAGAATCCACGGTCAGACCGACCAGGGACTGGCTCTTGATGCCGAGGTCTTCCGGGGTGAGGTCGTACTCAGTGATCTCGCCGTTCTTCAGTTCCGCCACATGGGTGGGGCTGGCCAGGCTGATTTCGTCCAGGCCGTCTTTGGAGCACACCACCATGATATGTTCGGCGCCCAGGCGATGAAGCACTTCGGCCATGGGACGGCAGAGTTCACGGGTGAACACGCCCACCAGCTGCCGCTTCACGCCCGCCGGATTGGTCATCGGGCCAAGAATATTGAAGATGGTACGGCAACCCAGTTCCTTGCGGGGGCCGATGGCATGCTTCATGGCGCCGTGGTGGGCCGGTGCAAACATGAACCCGACGCCGATCTGTTCGACGCAGCGAGCCACCTCCTCCGGTTTCATGTCCAGGTTGATGCCGGCTTTCTCGATCAGATCGGCGCTGCCGCTTTTCGAGGACACGCCCCGGTTGCCGTGCTTGGCGACAAAGCCGCCGGCAGCGGCCACCACGAAAGACGCGGCCGACGACACGTTGAACAGGTTGGCGCCATCGCCGCCAGTGCCGACAATGTCCACCAGCGGCTCCGCCTTGACCGTGACCCCGGTTGCCAGCTCCCGCATGACTTCCGTGGCGCCGGTAATTTCGTCAATGGTTTCGCTCTTCAGGCGCAGCCCCATGAGAAAGGCGCCAATCTGCGCATCGGTGGCTTCTCCTTTCATGACGATACGCATGACGTCCTTCATTTCCTCCCGGGACAAATCCAGGTTGGAGGCAATGCGGTTCAATGCTTCTTTCATGTCCATGGATAGCTGGCCTCTCAGGTTGTTCTCAGAAAATTACGCAGTAGCTCGTGACCCTGTTCCGTCATAATAGACTCTGGGTGGAACTGCACCCCTTCGATGGGCAGGGTTTTATGGCGAACGCCCATGATTTCCTCAACGGAACCGTCGTCGTTGCGGGTCCACGCGGTGACTTCCAGGCAGTCGGGCAGGGTGGTCTGATCGATCACCAGACTGTGGTAGCGAGTGGCCTGGAGAGGATTGCTCAGGCCCCGGAAGACGCCGGTATCCTTGTGATAGACCGGAGACACCTTGCCGTGCATCACCCGCCCGGCCCGGATTACCTCACCACCGTACACCTGGCCGATGGCCTGGTGGCCCAGGCAAACGCCGAGGATCGGCAGCTTGCCGGCAAAGTGGCGAATAGCGGCCATGGAAATCCCGGCCTCATTCGGTGTGCAGGGCCCCGGTGAGATCACCAGACGCTCCGGTTTCAGCGCCTCGATTTCCTCTACCGTAATCTCATCGTTGCGGTACACATGAACATCCGCACCCAACTCGGCCAGGTATTGCACCACGTTGTAGGTGAAGGAATCGTAGTTATCGATCATCAGCAACATAATCTGTTCCTCCGCCTCAGTGGTCGAAATCGTTGTAGGTCATGGCGACGGCGCGGAAGATCGCGCGGCCCTTGTTCATGGTTTCCTTCCACTCAAGGCGGGGCACCGAATCGGCCACCACGCCGGCCCCGGCCTGGATATGCAGGGTGTTATCCTTGATCACCGCCGTACGGATGGCGATGGCGGTGTCCATGTTGCCGTTGAATGACAGGTAACCCACGGCGCCGCCGTAGACGCCCCGTTTTACCGGTTCCAGCTCGTCGATGATTTCCATGGCGCGGATCTTGGGGGCGCCGCTCAGGGTGCCGGCGGGCAGCGTGGCGCGCAGGACATCCAGGCAGCTGGTGTTTTCTTTCAGGCGACCGGTGACGTTGGAGACGATGTGCATCACGTGGGAGTAACGTTCCACGATCATCTTGTCGGTCAGTTTCACGGTACCGGTCTCGGACACCCGGCCGGCGTCGTTGCGGCCCAGGTCGATCAGCATCAGGTGCTCGGCGATCTCCTTGGGGTCGGCCAGCAGTTCGGCTTCCATCGCCCGGTCCTCGGCCTCGGTGGCGCCGCGTTTGCGGGTGCCGGCAATGGGGCGGACCGTCACTTCTTCGTCTTCGACCCGTGCCAGGATCTCCGGTGAGGAGCCGACGATGTGGAAGTCGCCCAGGTCGAGGAAATACATGTAGGGGGAGGGGTTGAGCACCCGCAGTGAGCGGTACAGGTTCAGCGGTGGTGCCTCGAAGGGAATTGACATGCGCTGGGAGATGACCGTTTGCATGACATCGCCATCGAGCACGTATTCCTTGATCTTGCCCACCGCGGCTTCGAATTTTTCCTGGTTGAAGCCGGAGATGAAATCGCCTTCATCCACGGTCTTGCCGCGCAGGCTGTCCGGCGTTCGGGGGGCATCCGCGGTTTGCCGGTGCAGTCGTGACTCCAGCTCATCGATGCGCAGTTGGGCCTGTTCGTACGCTCCCTTCACTGCGGGATCGGCGTGGACAATCAGGTGCAGTTTTCCGCGCAGGTTGTCGAATACCACGATTTCATCGGACACCATCAGCAGAATGTCGGGAGTGCCGATCTTGTCCGGAGGGCAGCTCTGGCGCAGGCGTTTCTCGATGTAGCGCACGGTGTCGTAGCCGAAGTAACCGACCAGGCCGCCGTTGAAGCGGGGCAGTTCTGGCAGATCCGGTGCATTGAATCTCGCCTGGTACTGCTCGACAAAGGCCAGGGGATCGTCCGCTTCGGTCTCCTCGATCACCTGGTTGTCACGGCTGATGGTGACCTGATGGTCGTGAACCTTGAGGACTTCGCGGCAGGGCAGGCCGATGATGGAATACCGGCCCCATTTCTCGCCGCCCTGAACGGATTCAAACAGGTAGGAATAGGGACCGCTGGCCAGCTTGAGATAGGTGCTCAGTGGGGTGTCCAGGTCGGCCAGGACTTCGCGGTATACCGGGATGCGATTAAAGCCGGCTTCGGCGAGCTCGGCGAATTGCTCGGGTGTCATGTAACGGTTTCCTGAAATCTGATCTGCTTGTTAGCTGGCGCTGTTTCCGGTTTGTCCGTTGACAGTCCAGCCGATGGTTGCGGCCATCATAGGGGCACAGCCCAACCGGCCGCTGGCCTGATTCAGCCAGTGCGCCATCGCCACCATCGTGTTGCGCGGGTTGTCAGGATGCCTCGCGCTGCAGTCAGATTCAGTCCCTGCACGGCAGGAATCTCCCGAAATGAAGTAATCAACGTATTATCCTTGTGAGATTACAAAAGCTCAGCCAGTGAATCAACCACTGTGTCCGCACCCAGTGAGTCCACGGGTGGGCCATAATTGTAGCCATAGCGTACCGCCACGCATGGAATGCCTGCTGCGAGAGCGGCGTTAATGTCCGCTGCCGAGTCACCCACCATGACCGTGGTGCCGCGGGTTCCGTTGAGGGTCTCCATGGCGTGGAGTAGTGGGGCCGGGTCCGGTTTTTTGACCGCCAGGGTGTCGCCGCCGATGGTCAGGTCGAACCAGTGTTCCAGTCCCATCTGTTCCAGTAGCGGTGCTACGAACTGTTCCGGTTTGTTGGTGACCACCGCCATCCGGCAACCCTGTTCGGCCAGTTGCGCCAGGCAGTCTTCCACCCCAGCATAGACCACCGAGTGCTGGCCGTTAAGTCGGGTATAGGCCTGGGAGAAGATGGCGAGGGCATCGTTGAACAGGGCGTCGTTTTTGGTGTCGACCGGCTCCCAGTCAACGGCATCCGCCAGTGCCCGGCGCACCAGGATTGCTGCGCCGTTGCCGACCCACTGCCGTACCTTGTCGATGCCGGCGGCTGGCCGGCTGAGGTGTTCCAGCATCTGGTCAACGGCGGCTGCCAGATCCGGCGCGCTGTCTACCAGGGTGCCGTCAAGATCGAACAGGGCCACGCCCGGCCAGCGGGCATTGAACAGACCATTCAGGCTCATTGGTTTATGCTCTTTCTGGCCAGCTCCAGCTCGGCGCGCATCTGATCGATGGTCGCCTTGTAATCGTCGGTGTTGAAAATGGCGGAACCGGCGACGAAGGTGTCGGCCCCGGCTTCCGCGATCTCGCGGATATTGTTTACTTTCACGCCGCCGTCGATCTCCAGACGGATGTTGTGGTCGCTGGCATCAATGCGCTTGCGGGCCTCCCGCAGTTTGTCGAGGGTGCCGGGGATAAAGCTCTGGCCACCGAAGCCCGGGTTCACCGACATCAGCAGGATCATGTCCAGCTTGTCCATCACGTGATCCAGGTAGTGCAGAGGGGTGGCCGGGTTGAACACCAGGCCGGCCTTGCAGCCACCGTCCCGGATCAGCTGCAGGGAGCGGTCAATGTGGGCAGAGGCTTCCGGGTGGAAGGTGATGTAGCTGGCCCCGGCGTCAATGAACATGCGGATGAGGTCGTCCACCGGCGATACCATCAGGTGTACATCGATGGGGGCGGTGACACCGTGCTTGCGCAGGGCTTCACAGACCATCGGGCCGATGGTCAGGTTGGGCACGTAGTGATTGTCCATGACATCGAAGTGCACGATGTCCGCTCCGGCTGCGAGAACGGTATCGACTTCTTCCCCCAGGCGTGCAAAATCCGCGGACAGGATCGATGGGGCAATCTGGTAAGGGTTCATGACGGCTCTCTCGATTGGATTGATGTTGGCATGGTCAGCGGTCCTGCCGCTTGAATCCGATAGGGTGCTAGTCTACCAGTTCAGCAATGGTTTTTCGCAGCGTAAAGAGTGAGTGCTTGTGAGCAATTGGTACAACGAATGGGTATTGCCTTTGGTGGGGCTGGTGCTGCCTCTGACGATGACTGGTCCTGTCCTGGCGCAGGATGCCGACAACCAGGCCGAACAGAAGGCCGAGCGGGTGACGGTTTCCACCGGTATGGGGTCGGAGTCGGTCGCTGTGCAGCGACCGGACGATGTCGTCCGACTGGATCTGGAAGGTGACGAAACCGGGCTGGCGTTGTTCGAGCCGGAGCTTCGGACGCCGGTTAAGGGGGCGGTGCTGATGCTGGCGGATGAAGGCCAACCCGCCGGGACCAACCTGTTGACGGCCCTTGGCGAGCCATTTAAATCGTCCGGCTGGGCAGTGATGACGGTGGGGCTGGAAACGCCGCCGTATGCGGTACAGCAGTTCTGGCGTCATGGCGGTGATCGCTCGGACAGGGCTGCCGGCAGCGTGACGGGGGATGAAAACGCAGAATCAGTAATGATTAACGTCATGGAAGACGGCGATCTGGGAGACCTTGAAACCCGATACAATGACCGGGTCCAGAGCCTGCTCGACGCCGCATCCGCTGATCTCCGGCAGCGGGGCTATGACCGGGTGGTGCTGGTCGCGCTGGGGCAGGGTGTGGTTCACATGGCCCGCTTTGCCAGCGGTAATGATGGCGAAAGCGAGATGGTCTGGATTGCGCCGTGGTTCTATCCCGGTAACGACCAGGCCTTGAACGAGATGCTGGCAGGGAGGGATGGACTGTCAGTGCTCCACCTCCACAGCGCGCGGCAGGATTCGAATGCCGCCACGATGCTGCCGTCCGAGCGAGCGGTCCGCCTCAGGGATGCCGGTATTGGCCGTTATCAGACCCAGGCCGTCGCCATGAGGACGCCCCCCGGGGTCCGGAATGCCGGGGCTCTGGCCAACCGCATACAGGCCTGGTTAAACGCCGACTGAGTGGATTGCTGTACTACTGGACGTGGTGGCTCCTGATGAGCTCCCACGCCTGCTGGTAACGCAGCAACCGGTCTTTTGCCAGGGCCTGCTCGGTGGCATTCAGGGTTTGTTGGGCGAGCTTGTCCGGGTGGCATTCCGACACTTTCTTGCGGTAGGCGCGCTTGATGCCCTCCAGGGGTTCGCGGCGGGTTACCCCCAGTAACCGGCAGGCTTGTTCGTAGCTAGTGGGGGGAGGCTGGCTTTCCGGCTGGGTGATCCAGACCTTGCAGGCGTAGCTCTCGAGGATGTCATCACTGACTTTGACCGGTAGCCCGAGCTGGTCGATGGCGTCCTCGCAACGATAGCGTCGTGGCTTCCGGGGTTTGCCCTGAAGCTGGGCGGCATGGCACAGGCAGATGGCAATCCTGAGCGCCGGTGATGGCCACAGATAGTGCACCATTCGCAGTCTCATCGCCCGGAGGGCTGGTAGCTCACTGGCATCCTTGCCCTTCTGGAACCAGTTGATGGCCTTGCGCCGTTGACGCCGGGATAATTTCAGCGCTTTCATCAGGGATTCGGCGAAACCGATATCGGCTTCGGTAACCCGGCCTTCGGACCTGGCAATGTAGCCCAGAAAGAAGAACAGGCTGCGCCGGCACCAGCCCGGCAGGCTGGTACGCGTGATCAGCTCGCTGGCCTGGTGGCCGCAGGAGGACAGCTCTTTCAGGAGTTCGGAAAACTCTGCATCGAGACGGGCCGGGAGCATGTTGTCACGATCATTCGCTGCCATGGCTTACCCCTGGCCTACGTGAAGCAGGTTGTCCAGTTGGCGCAAACGGTCGGGCGTGCCGATGTCCATCCAGTCGCCGTCGTGGTACACCCCCCGGGCCCGGCCCTTTGCCATCGCCGCCCGCAGGATCGGGGCCAGCTTCCGCGACCCGGCAGGCAACCCGTCGAACAGGCGCCGGTGGAGCAGGCTGATCCCGGAAAAAGTCAGCTTGCCGTCGCCCTCGGTGCTGACGCGACCATCGTCGCCCAGGTGAAAATCGCCGTCCGGGTTGTGGTCGGGGTTAGTGGTGAGCACCAGCAGGGCATCGGCGTCTTCCGGCGGTGTCAGGCTGCTCAGGTCAAAGTCGCACCAGATATCCCCGTTGATCACCAGAAACCAGTCATCACCGCCGGCCGCCAGCATGGGCAGGGCCTGGACGATGCCGCCAGCGGTTTCCAGGGGCGAGGCCTCGCGTGAGTATTCAATGCGCACACCAAACCGGTCGCCGTCTCCCAGGGCATGCTCGATCTGCTCGCCGAGCCAGGCATGGTTGATCACCACATGGGAAAAGCCTGCACGCCGAAGGTTATCCAGATGATGAACGATCAGAGGCTTCCCGCCGGCTTCCAGCAAGGGTTTGGGGGTGGTGAGCGTCAACGGGCGCATGCGTTCACCTTTACCGGCTGCCAGGATCATCGCCTTCACTGTGGTGCCTTTTGTGCGGTGGCCGTGGGTGCCGGGCCAATCACCTGTTCGATCCTTGGCATCACGGTGTCCGACAGCCATTCATGGAAATGCCTCAGGGCACCCTGCCTGGCGCTGGCTTCAATGATGTAATGGACGGTGCGGGGAATGTCGTCCAGGTAACCATCCTTGCCGTCGCGCAGGGACAGGCGCGCGAAAATGCCCGCGGCTTTCAGGTGCCGCTGCATGCCCATCAGTTCAAACCACTGGCGGAAGGTGTCCGGGTCCGCCTTGTGCAGACCGGCGTCCGCGCTCAATTGCCGGTACTGCTCCACCCAGCGGACAATATCCGCCTCCGGCCAGCGGATATAGCAATCCTTGAGCAGGGAAACCAGATCATAGGTCACCGGGCCGCGTACGGCATCCTGGAAATCGATGACCCCGGGGCAATCGGTATCGGAGCGAACCAGCAGGTTGCGGGAGTGATAATCCCGGTGCACCGTGACCTCCGGTTGCGCCAGGGCGGATTCCCGCAGAAAGGCAAAGGCGGTGTCCAGCATGGCCTGTTTGACATTGGAGAGCTTGAGCCCGAGCTTCCGGGTCAGCAGCCAGTCGGGAAACAGCGCCATCTCGCGGTCAAGCAGGGCGGTGTCATAGGGCGGAAGGGGGTAATCCGGCGTTTCGGTGAGCTGCTGGATGCGCTGGAGCTCCGTCAGCGCGCCCTGGTAAAGGTGGTCTGCCGTGTCGGGGGTCAGTTCGCCCAACATGAGCCGGTCGCCGAAATCCTCCAGCAGCAGGAAGCCCTGCTCCAGGTCGTCTTTCACCACATCGGGAACCGATACGCCCTGAGCGTGCCAGTGGCGCGCAATGGCCACGAACGGGCGGCAGTCTTCATGATCCGGCGGTGCGTCCATGACAATATAGGGGCGCTGGCCGGTGGCCGTGTTGCCGAATACCCGGAAATAACGGCGGAAACTGGCGTCTCCGGACACCGCGGTCGGGGCGGCCTGCTCCAGGCCGGGAATCTGTCGGACCCACTGGGTCAGCATTTTCAGGCGGGTATCCATGAAGCTGGCAACTGTCCTGGCAAGGTGAATGTTACGTGTGGCCAGGGAGTTATTCAGACGCTCCCTGATAGAGCTGAAAGTTAGCAGATCAGTATAGAGAGGGTAAAACGGTTTTGCAGCAAAGTCGGGTTTCCGTTAACAAGGCGGGGAGCCCCGTGTAAACTAGGCGCCCTGAAATCCCTGAACCTTCAAGCCATTTGTGAAGCCCTTGGCCTTCAAACCATTTGAAAGGAACCCGACCACCGTGCCAGTACCAGCCAGGAATCTGCGAACACCGGCCCAGCGGTCGAGGCACCCCAAGGGAAGGCAGCTTGCGTGCGGAGCGGGTCTCGCATTCATGGCGCTAGCCTGGTCGGGTCCAGTGCTGGGGGACGATGCACCGTCCGCCGCTGAAATCGACTGGCGCCCAAGGTCCGGGTTGCCGGAATCGGTGCGCAATACCCTGCCCGCCTTTTGTGAAGGTGGTTACCTGCCCTCGGAAGCCTCGATGACGGCGCCTGGCACTGGCAGTACGTTCGGAACCGCGCCGGATTCGGAACAGCCCCTTCATGCCAGCGGCCTCTCCGCCCGCTATGAGCTGGATTCCGAATTATACCTTCAGGGCGATGTGCGGATGCGCCAGGGGCGTTTTTCGGTGACTGGGTCCGAAGCCCGTTATGATCAGGTGAACGGTAATGTGTCCGTGGCCGGCCCCCTGGTCAGTCGTGGGGAGGCGTTCCTGCTGACCGGTGAACAGGCGGACTACGATGTAAACACCGGACATTTTGATATCAATACCGCCACGTTTCTGCTTCACGGCGCGGAGATGCGCGGGTCGGCGGGAACCCTGTCGCGCATCGCCGAGGATCAGGTGCTGATCAGTGAGGGCTCGCTGACTACTTGCGCGCCCAACCAGAACGACTGGTCCATCGTTGCCTCTGATATCCACCTGGATCAGGGGGAAGGTTTTGGTACCGCCAAACACGTGCGTTTGCGGATCAAGGACGTGCCGGTCTTCTACTGGCCCTACGCCAGCTTTCCCATTGATGATCGCCGCAAGACCGGTTTCCTGTACCCCTCGTTCGGTACATCCAATGCCGGCAGCGGCGCCTATCTATCGGTTCCCTATTACCTGAACCTGGCGCCCCACTACGACGCCACCCTGACGCCGCAGTATATTCATGGCCGGGGCCTGTTTAACGAAGTGGAAGGCCGTTACCTGAGCCCCTGGGGCGAATCGGTCCTGCAGCTCGGATACATCAATAACGACCTTGAGTACCAGAACGAATTTCCCGATGAGGATGGCGAGCGCTGGGCGCTGGATTTTACCACCCGTGCCGGGCTCGGCGGCGGCTGGAATGCCTATGGCGATTACTCGGTGGTCAGTGACGAGGATTACCTGAGCGACCTGAACCAGAACCTGGAAATCAACCAGACCACGCACCTCCAGCGCCGTGGCGGCGCCCGCTATCGGGATGACTCGCAGTATTTCGAGGTCTACGCCAACGGCTACCAGACGGTCACCGATCGCATTGCCGAACGCAACAAACCTTATGCCCAGTTGCCGGAAGTGATCTACGGCATGACTACGGACCTTGGGCCGGTGGAAACCAACCTGGAGAGCCAGTACACCTATTTTTACCGGGACAACGCTGAGCTGACTGGTCTGGATCGGGCCAACGGTCAGCGGCTGCGGGCGATACCGGAAGTGGCTCTGCCGTTGCGGACACTCTGGGGTTTTACCCGTCCGTCGGTCAGCCTGGATTACACCCGCTATGAACTGGAAGACTATGAACTGAACCGTGCCGGCTTTGATCGCACCGTGCCGGTCTTCGAGTGGGACTCGGGGCTGTATTTTGATCGCCAGTCCAGCCTGTTCGATATCCCCTATAACCAGACGCTGGAGCCCCGCCTGTATTACGCATGGGCCGACGCCGATGCCGACCAGGACGAGATTCCCGATTTCGATAGCGCGCTCCGCTCGTTCAGCTTTGACCAGCTGTTCCGGCGTAACCGTTTCACCGGCGGCGACCGGGTTGGCGACGCGAATCAGTTGACGGTGGCCCTGACCAGTCGTTTCAATGACCTGGTCACCGGCGCCGAGCGGGCCCGCTTCAGTATCGGGCAGGTGCACTATTACGATGACCGGGAAGTGACATTGCTGGGGCGCGGCGCGGACGACCGCAGCGACTCACCGCTGGCAGGGGAAGTGCTTCTTCGCCCGCTGGAGACGCTGGATATCCGCAGTTCCGGTCTGTGGGATCCGGACACCCAGCAGACCGAGGAAGGGCGCAGCCAGCTTATCTTCCATTCGGAGGATTACCGTTACCTGGCGACACTTGGCCATACCTACAGCAGAAACGAACTGGAACAGTCGGATATCGGGGCAGTTTTTCCTGTCACAGACCGTGTTAGTCTGATTGGCCGCTGGGTTTACGACTCCCAGCTGGATCGCACCGTCGGTTCACTGGCGGGCATTGAATATAATAATTGTTGCTGGAGCGTTCAGGTGGTCCACCAGAACTACCTGACCGACGATGAGGAGCTGGAAAGCCGCATGCTGTTCCAGATCCAGCTCAAGGGGCTGGGTGGCAGTGGCGGTTCTTCCGATCGGATCTCCGAAGCCATCTACGGATTTGATGAGCGGGAACGCCGTCGCTTTGGCGGCACGGCCACAAGGTACGACTGAATCAGCGTGTAGCGGGCGTTCCGCAGAAAGACTGTTCATTTATCAGAGGTGATTATGAAGGCGAACCTTCGCCATTGCGCAAAGACATTGTTGGTCCTCCTGGCGGTGATGGTGACCTCGGTCGCACAGGCTGAACGTCAGCCGCTGGATCGGGTTGTGGCCATTGTGGACGATAGTGTGATCCTGCAGAGCGAGCTGGATAACCGTATTGATACCATCGCGGGGAGACTGCAGGCCCAGGGAACCGGATTGCCGCCAAGGGACATCCTTGAGGAGCGGGTGCTGGATCAGCTGATCACCGAGTCGATCCAGTTGCAGATGGCGGAACGTGGCGGTATGCGGATCAGTGACAACGAACTGAACGAAATCATGACCGGCATCGCCCGGCGCAACAACATGACCATGGCCCAGTTCGAGCAGCAACTGGCGGCGGAAGGGGTCAGCTACCGCGAGGCCCGTGAGCAGATCCGCAACGAGATGCTGACCAGCCGCGTGCAGCAACGCCAGGTCGGCAACCGCGTGCGCGTGACCGATCGCGAGGTGCAGAACTATCTGCAGGCACTCTCCTCCCGTGAGCCGAGCAATGAGGAGTATCAACTGGCCTACATCTACGTTGAAGTGGATAACCCGAACGATGAGTCGGCCGTTGCTGCCGCCCGGGAAAAGGCCGAACGGCTGCGTTCAGAGATTGTCGGCGGTCGTGATTTCCGGGAAGTTGCGGTGGCCGAATCCGACGCCGCCAATGCCCTGGAGGGTGGTGACATGGGCTGGCGCAGGAGAAGTCAGCTGCCATCGCTGTTGGAATCCGTCGTACCGGAACTGGAGACCGGGGTGCCGTCCCGGGTACTGGGCAACAACAACGGCTTTCACCTGGTGATGGTACGCGATCGGCGCGGTGGCGAAGGCGACCAGGTGATCGAGCAATCCCGGGTGCGTCATATCCTGATCAGAACCAGCGAGACGGTCTCGGAAGCTCAGGCGGAAAGCGCTATTCGTGACCTGTACCGGCAGATCCGTGACGGCGCCGATTTTGCGGTACTGGCCAGAGAGCATTCGGACGACCCGGTGTCCGGTTCCGATGGCGGCAACCTGGGCTGGGTCAGCCCTGGTCAGATGGTACCCGAGTTTGAGCAAGCCATGATGGATGCGAATGTCGGTGAACTGAAGGGGCCATTCCGGTCCCAGTTCGGCTGGCATATCCTGGAGGTGCAGGAGCGCCGCCAGAAGGACATCAGCGGCGAAGTCCGCGAGTCGGAAGCCCGTCAGGCGATATACCGTCGCAAGTTCGACACCGAGCTGCAGAACTGGCTGCGGGAGATTCGTGACGAGGCATTCGTTGAATTCAAGGATGAATACGCTGACGAAAATGAGGCATCCGAGGAGTCATGAGCGACCCGGTCATCCTTGCCCTGACTGCCGGTGAGCCGGCGGGTATCGGCCCGGAACTGTGCCTGCAATTGGCGGCGGAAACCCGTCAGCCGGGCATTGTTGTGGTGGCTAGCAGCGCGCTGTTAGAGGCAAGGGCGCAACAACTGGGCCTGGATGTGATTCTGGAACCGTGGCGGCCTGGTCAAGCAGCCACGCGGGAGTCGGGGCGCCTCTCGGTGTACCATGTTGAGGGTTTGGCCAGTACAGACACCGGCACACTGAACACTGGCAATAGCCAGTACGTGCTCGACACTTTGAGGGTCGCGGCCCAGGGCTGCCTGGACGGGCTCTTCGATGGTATGGTCACTGCACCGGTCCATAAGGGTGTGATCAATGACGCCGGTATCGCTTTCAGCGGCCATACCGAGTTCCTGCAGGAACTCTGTGGCGTTGAGCGGGTGGTGATGATGCTGGCCACCGAAGAGCTCAGGGTGGCGCTGGTCACCACCCATCTGCCCCTGAAAGACGTCGCCGCGGCGATTACGCCGGAACGCCTGACCCAGGTGACCCGGATCCTCAATGACGACCTGCGCACCTTCTTTGGTATCGAACATCCGCGCATCCTGGTTGCCGGCCTCAACCCCCACGCGGGGGAGGGCGGTCACCTGGGGCGGGAAGAACTGGAGGTGATCGAGCCGACGCTGGACAACCTCCGTACCGAGGGCATCACCCTGACCGGCCCGTTGCCGGCGGATACCCTGTTCACCCCTCATTGGCTGGACAATGCCGATGCGGTCCTGGCCATGTACCACGACCAGGGGTTGCCGGTACTGAAATTCCAGGGCTTTGGCCGTGCGGTTAACATTACCCTGGGGCTGCCGATCGTCCGCACCTCGGTTGACCATGGCACCGCCCTGGATCTGGCTGGTACCGGCAAAGCGGACGCAGGCAGCCTGCAGACCGCCATCAAGGTCGGTGAACAGATGGCGATTTACCGAAAGTTGGCAAAAGAGAGCTAGCGTGAGCAACAAACCCGGCCATCAGGCCAGAAAACGGTTCGGTCAGAATTTCCTCCACGATCCTGGCGTGATCGAGCGCATCATCCGCGCCATCCATCCCAAGGCCGATGATGCCATCGTGGAAATCGGCCCCGGTCTGGGTGCTATTACCGAGGAAATCCTGGCGGTGAACCCGGCACTGCAGGTGGTGGAGCTTGACCGTGATCTGATCCCGGTTCTGCGGACCAAATTTTTCAATTACCCGGATTTCCGGATTCACGAAGCGGATGCCCTGAAGTTCGATTTCAGCCAACTGGTCAGTGACAGGCCGCTGCGGATTATCGGCAATCTGCCGTACAACATCTCAACGCCGCTGATTTTTCACCTGCTCAGTTACTCCGGTGTTGTCCAGGACATGCACTTCATGCTGCAGAAAGAAGTGGTGCAGCGAATGGCCGCCGTGCCGGGTGATAACAACTACGGTCGTCTGGGCATCATGACCCAGTATTTCTGCAAGGTGCAGCCGTTGTTTGAAGTCGGCGCAGGAGCATTCCGACCCGCACCGAAGGTGGATTCCGCCATTGTACGCATGGTGCCGCACACCACGTTGCCGCATCCGGCCAAAGACCTCGGCACGTTGCAGGCTGTGGTCCGGACCGCGTTCAATGCCCGCCGCAAGACCTTGCGCAAGGCCTTGGCGGGACTGGTCACAGTGGAGCAACTGCAGAGCCTGGGCATCAATGACGGACTGCGGCCGGAGAACCTGGGGCTGGCGGACTACGTGGCGATTGCAGATAGGTTGGTGGACAGTAAAGCCGACAGCCAGGCGCAGAACGGGGAGAGTGATGACTGACTACGCCATCGGCGATATCCAGGGCTGTTACGATCGTCTGCGGGATGTGCTGGACAAGGTCGATTTTTCGCCGTCCCGGGACCGGCTCTGGGTGGCCGGAGACCTGATCAATCGGGGGCCGGCGTCACTGGAAACCTTGCGGTTCATCGAGAGCCTTGGCGATGCTGCGGTGGTGGCTCTGGGTAACCACGACCTGCACCTGCTGGCCGTGGCCCTGGGTGGCCACCAGCCCCGCAAGAAAGACACCCTGGATGGTATTCTGGACGCTCCGGATCAGGCCCGGCTGGTGAACTGGTTGCGGCAGCAGAAGCTCTGTATCCACGATTCTGCCCGCAATCTCGTCATGGCTCACGCTGGCCTGCCGCACATCTGGACGCCGGAACAGGCCGCAGTGCATGCGCGGGAAGTGGAAGCGGTGATTGCCGGTGACGGCGCGCAGGAGTACTTCACCCATATGTACGGCAACCAGCCTGAGCGCTGGGACGACAGCCTGACCGGCATGGACCGGTGGCGGGTGATTACCAATTATTTTACGCGTATGCGCTTTATTGCGGCGGACGGCACCCTGGAACTGACCACCAAGGAGTCGGCGGACAGCGCTCCGGACGGGTTTGCCCCCTGGTTCGAGTTCCCCCGCCAAGACAGCGTCAAAGTGGTCTTTGGCCACTGGGCGGCCCTTGAAGGCAGAACCGGCAAGGAACAGTTTATCGGCCTGGACACCGGGTGTGTCTGGGGTGGAGCCCTGACCATCATGAACCTCGATAGCGGGGAAAAAATTCACTGTGACTGCTAGCAAAACCGACATCATGCGGCTGCCACTGGTACTCGGTGCCTTGCTGGCGCTGCTGGCGGTCATGGCCGGCGCCTTTGGCGCCCACGGCCTGAGGACAATAGTCAGTGCCCGGGGCCTTGAAGTTTTCCAGACTGCCGTCACTTATCAGGTATACCATTCATTAACCTTGATACTCGTGGCCGTGTTAACCGGGATCGGAATTCACCGCCGCCTGTTGGCGGTTGCCTCGGGATTTTTTCTGGCGGGTATTCTGCTGTTCAGCGGCAGTCTCTATGTACTGGTGCTGACGGATATCCGCTGGGTCGGGCCGATCACGCCCATCGGTGGTGTCTGTTTCATGGTGGGCTGGATTTTGTTGTTGATCGCCGGATTGCGGCGCTAGAGACTTTACAGAGGTAAGCATGCAGGTTCAGGTAAACGGCGATGGTATTGAACTCCCGCCCCAGGCAACCATTGCGGATCTGATTGAACACATGGCCCTGACGGGCAAACGGCTGGCGGTGGAAGTCAACGAAGACATCGTGCCCCGCAGCCAGCATCCGGAATTCCACCTGAACGACGGTGACCGGATCGAAGTCGTCCATGCCATCGGTGGCGGTTGAGTAATGCCGCATTGACGCGGCTCATCCTGCCGATGACATCCCCGATAATCCCTACAGCCCCAGGAAGGTTATGAGCGAAAAACCAACAATACAGCTCCCAGAAGACAAACCCCTTGAACTTGCAGGCCGGGTCTATCACTCACGCCTGCTGGTCGGGACCGGTAAATATCGTGACCTGATGGAAACCGGCCATGCCATAGAAGCCAGCGGTGCGGAAATCGTTACCGTAGCGGTACGCCGGACCAACCTGGGGCAGAATCCCGACGAGCCCAACCTGCTCGACGTGATTTCCCCGGACAACTACACCATCCTGCCGAACACCGCCGGCTGCTACACCGCGAAGGATGCGGTGCGCACCTGCAAACTGGCCCGCGAACTGCTGGACGGCCACGATCTGGTGAAGCTGGAAGTGCTGGGCGAGGAGAAAACCCTGTACCCGAACATGACCGAAACCCTGGTGGCTGCCGAAGAGCTGATCAAGGATGGTTTCAAGGTCATGGTCTATTGCTCCGACGATCCGCTTTTGGCCAAGCGCCTGGAAGACATGGGCTGTATTGCCATCATGCCGCTGGGCGCACCGATTGGTTCCGGCCTGGGTATCCAGAACCGGTACAACATCCGCCTGATTGTCGAAAACGCCAATGTCCCGGTGCTGGTGGATGCCGGTGTCGGCACTGCCTCGGACGCTACGCTTGCTATGGAGCTGGGTTGCGACGGCGTATTGATGAACACCGCCATCGCCCAGGCCCAGGACCCGATCAAGATGGCCCACGCCATGCGCCTCGGTGTTGAAGCAGGCCGCGAAGCCTATCTGGCGGGCCGCATGCCCAAGAAACTCTACGCCAGCGCGTCCTCGCCCATCGATGGCACGTTCTTCTGATTTAGTGAACAATTCGGTACAAAACTGAATAACCCAGAGGGCCGGCGCCAATGACCGGCCCCGAAAATAACCCAGTTACAGAGCGCTGAAGTCCTGTCATGACCGATCAAAAACCCAGTCGTCGGGAGGCGATCCTGCATGCGTTGGTGGAGCTGCTGGAAACCGATCCCGGAGCCCGCATTACCACCGCCGGCCTGGCCAAATCCGTAGGCGTCACCGAGGCGGCGCTGTACCGCCATTTCCCCAGTAAGCGCAAGATGTTCGAGGCGTTGATCGACTTCGCCGACGAAGCGGTGTTCAGCCGTTGCCAGGTGATCCTGCAGGAGCAGGAGGACGCACGCGCCCGCCTGCAACAGCTGGCCAACCTGGTGCTGGTATTCGCCGAGCGCAATCCCGGCCTGTGCTGCGTGCTGACCGGCGATGCCCTGATGGGCGAAAACGAGACCCTGCGCAAGCGCGCATCCCAGTTCTTCGAACGCCTGGAAACCCAGGTACGCCAGATCCTCAAGGAAGGCGAGATCCGCCAGGGCCTGCGTCCCCGCACCAGCGCCAACCGCGGCGCGGACTTTGTGCTGGTGTTCGTCGAAGGCCGCATTCAGCGGTTTATCCGGTCGTCGTTCTCGCGGTTGCCCTCGACCGACTTCGACGAGAGTTGGGGACTGGTTTCTGAAGGTGTCTGGGGCTGACCGGATACCGGGGAGTTTGTTTCTGACTGTAGCCTGACAGAAATGGGGGAGGTCGAAGGCGGGTATGGCCTCCACAGAACCGCTACAAGCACATCCATGTGCGCTTCGTTCCGGCCATCCATGGCCTCCAAGATTCTGTGGAGGCCATACCCGCCTTCAACCATACCACTCTAGGTGATATCTCGTTTCTCCAAGACAGAGAAGTGGGAAACCAGCCACTGTTACCTCAAAATCACCTCGATCATTACCTGCGATATATCTGCACAGTTAGATGGTTGGCGGTGTGAGGGGCCCTTCCCGGAATTTCGAAGGCCATGGATGGCCTGAGAGAAGCGCACATGGATGTGCTCGTAGCGGTTCCGGGAAGGGCCCCTCACACCGCCGACCCCACTCCCGAACAAGCAGGCTACTTGATAAACCTCGGAGCCTCAGTCATACCCGGAAGCAGAACGCAGGATCTGGCGAACTGGCTCCCAGATCGCCGGAGCGGAGATCAGGATGTCGCGGCCATAGAGGTCGGCGGGATAGCCGGCGGGAACGTCGCCGAAATGGCCAGCCGTTGCACCGGCTTCCAGGGCGATGAGGCGGGCGGCGGCGAAGTCCCAGGGGCTGACGTTTTCGTAGTAGATGTCCAGGCGGCCGCAGGCGACCCAGCAGATGTCGAGGGCAGCTGAGCCGATGCGGCGCAGGTCGCGGCAATTGTGGATCATCGCATCGAGGCGTTTCACCAGTGGTTCCAGGTTGTCCTTGGTGTAGGGGAAACCGGTGGCGAACAGGGAATCACGGGGAACCGTGGCGCCGCTGTGTTCGATCGGTTCGCCATTGAGGGTTGCGCCTTCGCCCTTGGTGGCGCGGAAGGTTTCGTTGGGGAAGGGTGCATGAACCACGCCGGCCTGGACGCGGCCTTTCTCGGCGTAGGCAATGGATACCGCGACCTGGGGGTGGCCGTAGGCGTAGTTCACGGTGCCGTCGATGGGGTCGACGATCCACAGCGGTGTCTCCAGTTCCTCCGCCTGGCTCAGGTCCGGCATGGATTCCTCTGAGAGGATGCGGTGGTCCGGGAAGCGTTTTCGAATGGCGTCAGTGATGAACTCATCGGCCATGAGATCCGCGTGGGTTACCAGTTCGGTCTGCTGCTTGTAGTCGGTGCGCAGGGTCTTTTTTTCGCGCTCGCGACGAATCAGTTCACCAGCTTCAAGTGCGATCCGTTCGGCAAAGTCCGTTAAGTCTCTCAAAAGCATGATCCTCTTTGGTGCGTCATATCCATGATTGTATGCGCCCGTGAATATTATCGATATGTGAAGTGCGTCACAGGATGAGTTGTGTTCGATTTAACTCTTCAACTTCATCGGCTTAGTCGCTATATGCGTGGCGGAGACGTCCTTCCTGGAAACCTTTCATTACAAGATGTAATGACTTTATATCTTTGAAACACATCTAAACAAGCCCCGCCTTGTGAATGCCCCTGTGGACTCCTAGCCTCGGTGTATGGCGCTCATGGATTTGAGTGGCCCTGTAGCTTTACCAACAATGAGAACAACTTTGGAGATTGTTAGCTATGACAGACATGTCCGGCTTGAAGGAAATTGATGGTTTCATCGGCGCTTGCCTGGTGGACAGTGACTCGGGAATGGTTCTTGGCAAGGAAGGAGGTAAGGACTTTGACCTCGATACCGCGGCGGCAGGTAATACGGAAGTCGTGCGTGCCAAGCGTAAGACCATGTCAGCTCTGGATATTTCTGGCAGGATCGAGGATATTCTGATTACGCTGGATGACCAGTATCACCTTATCCGGCTGCTGAACAGCAACGATGCGGTTTTCCTTTACGTTGTGCTCGACAAGGCGCGGGGAAATCTGGGGATGGCCCGGATGGTCACCAAGAAAGTTGAGCAGACTGTGGATATGTCTAGCCTCTAATCCACTGAGTTTAACGACAGATGGGGATCTGCGTTTTGAAGACACTTGCCAGCGTTGGTTTGTCTTCCAAAGACGAGACCGTGTTGAAATCTTTGCTCGATCTGTTTGGCACAAAGACCCGGGATCACTGGGTTTATGCCACCTGGGACCATGCTGACGCTATCGTTCTGGATATGGACAATTCGGAAGCGGTAGCTCAGTGGCGCGGCAGTGATGAGATGAAGCGCCGGATCCCGATTGCTTTATCCGGAGAGGCTTCAAGCCTCTCTGCATCCTACCACTTGCCTAAACCCTTGCGTGCGGCGCCATTGATTTCGGTACTCAACCTGATTGTGGAGCACGGGCAACAGTCTGCAATGGGACAGTCCCGGGGATTTGAGCAGGAGAGTGCCCCGGATGATGTCGACGCTGAGGGCACAGGCTCACTTGCCCAGAGAATCCAGTCGTGTGATGCCCGCTTTGTGAAGGTGGCTTTTCATCGCGGCAAGGTTTTTCTTGATCGTCAGAATCGTCTCTGTGCCACGTCTTTGTCGCTTGAACAGATCTCTGAACTCATTGCGGAGCTATCGGAGGATGTTGAGATAACCGAGAGTGAATCAGCATTTCCCGATGAAGAGACCGGCATGGAGTGGGTGTCTGACAAGCAGTTTTTATGGCTGATTGGTATCTCGGGGTCAGAAGGGCGGCTGCTGGCGGGGTGGGCCCCCGATAGCCGGTTCAAACTGCTGCGCTGGCCTTCCCCGGTATTGATTCGCCGGTCACAGGATTTCATGACCTTGTGCGCCCTGATGAGCCGAAAGTCCGGAGTCACCCTGGAGGAGATTGTTGCCTCGTCAGAGGTTTCCCGAGGTCGCGCCATTGCCTTCATCAATGCGGCGTCGCTCATCGGGACTATCGCTGCCGCACCGGTGAACATTGAATCGGCGCAAGGCAGGGCACCTTCTGCCTCTGGTGTGAGCAAGGGACTGCTGGCAAAAATTCGTTCTCGTCTGAAGGTCTGACGTCAACAAGAGGCTGTCTTTTGTGTCGGAAATAAAACTGATTATTACCGGAGCGCCCGGCGCGGGGAAAACGACTGCCATTGCGGCCATCAGTGAAACGCCGCCGGTCAGAACGGATCAGGCAACAACGGATGATCTTGCCGACTTGAAGGAAGAAACGACCGTTGCGATGGACTTTGGGGACCTGACGCTGGAAGACGGGCAGAAAGTGTTTCTATATGGCACCCCCGGCCAGCGCCGCTTTGAGTTTATGTGGAAAATCCTGGTGCAGGGCGGCCTCGGCCTGATCTTACTGGTTGATTGCAGCCGGGATGACCCGCTGGCCGATATGGACATGTATCTGGAAAATTTTGCCGATTTTATTGAAGAAACCGGGGTGGTTATCGGCCTGACAAGACGGGACGAATTTGATTCTCCCAGCCTCGATGACTTTTACGAGAGGCTGGATCGATGGGGCACTGTTTTTCCGATTCTGGAAGTGGATGTTCGGAAAAAAGAGGATGTCAGCCTGATGATCAACGCACTTATTTCAACTATCGAGTTTGCATGAGCAAGACTCTGGACCGGAATGGAATCATGAACCAGCCTAGAATCAGTGAGAGTGGAGAGAATTTCTGCCAGGAAGTCTTTGGACACATGATGGAACAGAGCCATGCGGTGTATGGCGTTCTCATCTCAACGGTAGATGGACACGACGTCACTAAACGCTTCAAAAGGGAAATGCCTGCTGCCAAGCTGGCGGCCATGATGGGCTCTGTACTGGCTCTGGGGGAAACCATTGCCAAGGAAGCTCAGCAGGAGCGTTGTCGTTATGTCATTGTTGAAAACAGTGATGGCTTTATTCTGACGCTGAAGCTCAAGGAAAAGTTAGTACTTACTGTTATTGCCTCTGCAGACGCCAATCTGGGATTGCTCCATACGCTGAGCCGGAATGCCGTAGAGAAATTGGCAAAAAGCCTGAGATAAAGAGCCTGCATACCATCGCCCACGTCAGGCGATGGTATGCAAGGAGCCAGAGATCTAATCAGAAAGACTGCTCAGCCAATTCTCTGTCTTGTCCATGGCCGTGACGAGGCGGGGACAGGCCTGTTTAACGAATGCGTCGTCCAGATCCTGTTCTGCGTAGTCGCCACCCGCCAGGTTCAATGCCTCCGCGCCATTGAAATCGACGAACGCCAATCGCGCCCCCAGATGATCCGGAACGAAACCGAAATCACTGGCGGGCAGAATCGCCACGCCGGTGTTTTCCAGCAGTGCCTGGCAGAAAGCCTGGCTGGTCTTGATGTCCTTGCTGGCCAGCACGTCGCGGAAACTGCTGAAGTCCGGGAACAGGTAGAAGGCCCCTTCCGGCTTCTGGACAACCGCGCCCATCTCACTCAGTCGGCGGTGCATGTATTCACCCACCACCTTCAGCACCCGCCGCGATTGTTTCAGGTATTCGTCCATATCGTCGCCACCGTTGAAGGCGGCAATGGCGGCATACTGAATCGGGGCGCTGGTGGCGGTGTAGGTTTCACTGGCGATGATGGCCATGGCGTCCTGCAGCGGGCGCAGCTCCGGCGGGAAGATAAACGTCCCCAGACGCCAGCCACCGGCGCCGGCCCATTTGCTCAGACCGGTGCTGATAATGGTGCCTTCCGGGTAATAGCGGGCAATGGATTTGTGCTTGCCTTCAAAATGCACTTCACCATAGATCTCATCCGACAGCAGGATCAGGTTGTACTTGCGCGCCACATTGGCGATGGCCAGCAACTGGTCGTCGGTGTAGGTGCAGCCGGTGGGGTTGGACGGGTAATTCAGGATCAGGATGCGCGGACGTGAAGGGTCGTCCCGGCAGATGATATCCAGTTCCTCGGCGGTCAGCTGCCAGTTGTTCTCCGCGTGGGTTGGCAGCCAGTGTACCGAACGGCCGATAATGCGCGCCTGGGGTGCGTAGGACACCCAGCTCGGGCGCGGAATCAGCAGGTCACCGTAGTAGGCCAGCTGCAGGATAAACAGCAGTTCCTTGGAGCCCGGCCCAATCAGCACATCTTCCCAGGTGCAGCGCATGCGCTCGCTCCGGTTGATGTAGCCGGCAATGGACTCCCGCAGGGCCTTCAGGCCCTTGACCGGCAGATAGTCCTTTTCATGGGCGTGATACTGCAGTGCTTTCACTACACGGTCCGGCACCGGAAACGGTGATTGCCCGAGACCCAGCTTGATGATGTCCCGGCCTTCGGAACGGAGCTGGTTGCTCAGCTCATTAATGCGAAGGGTGGCGGAAGGCTGAATGCCCCGAACGTTGAGATTAATCGCGTAGCGGTGATCTGTCTTGATGTCCATGGTCCCGGTCTGCTGGTTGAGGATGACTCTGAGGGTGATCCTCGCAGTATAGGAAACCTGAGCATGTCTGTGAGTATTTGCTTGTAGGTGATTGCCGAAGACAGGTGGCGACTTCAGTCGATGCTTTCCTGCCTGAGTTCGGCCAGCGCCTGGTTGAAGCGGTCCCTGAGTTGCTCGCCCTCGGGGTTTTGCCGTGAAAACGCCGCACGGAACGCTCGCTCCTTGCCAATTGTTCCCGGAACCGCCTCAATGGTTTTCAGTTCTGTTTGGGTGTCCTGATGTTTCTTCAGCAGGAAGTTGCACACTGAATGTTCACAGATGAACAGGTCAATCCGGTCAAACGCGAGCATCCGCAGTCCTGTGAGGTCCGGCCTCTCCTGGCTGATCCTGATGGCCTCCACGTTTGCGGTGTCCAGCCAGGCCATGAATTCGGGTGCGTAACTGTAGGACGACGACAGTCCCACTCTCATGCCTTCCAGGTCATCGAAAGTCTGCCACTCAAACTCCATGTCTGAACGCTTGAAGAAGACGTCACGGGCGGTGTTGATGGGGGCGGTAAAGTAGTAGTGGCGTTCGCGCTGTTCCGAGCGGGTCAGGGTAAACAGAAGATCCGACTTGCCGCTTCTGACCCTCGCTTCCGCCCTGATCCAGGGGAGTACAACAAACGACGGTTCCATACCCATGCGCTCAACAACGTTCTGGATGGTTTCCACGTCTTCGCCGACCAGCTTCCCTTCTTCAAGGTATTCGAACGGGGGGTACTGGGAGGTGGCAATGTTGAGACTGGGCCTCTCTGCAAGCAACGGGCTTGAGAGCATCAGAAAGAGTATTCCGGACGTCAATTGCAACAGCATCGGGGGTGTGGGGTCTCAAGTCGTGTGAGTGTCTTACCGGCGGTTGCAGTATAGCCATCCTGCCCGTTTTCTGCACGGCATGGTACAGCAGGGGGCATAAATCAGTTAAGTCGGTGTGGTTCCAGCTCCATATGCAGGATGCGCGGGCCGAGCATGATGACGCGGCCCACGTACCTTTCCTCTCCGGTAGAGGTAAAATCGAACAGAAAACGCCGCCACACGCGAAGGCGCCCGGCCTCATCCCGCTTGAACCACAGTCCTCGCAGGTAGACGGCGTCGTCCAACAGCATTACATCCATTTTCTTGCAATAGTTCCTGGCTGCCTGCAGGACGAAGTCCTTGATCGCCTTGGCCCGCCACCAGTACCAGATGGCGAACCCCGCGACAAACAGCCAGAACAGCGTGCCCAGGGTCATTGGGCGGGGGCCGATGCCTTGTCACTGTCCCCGTTACCGTATTCTTCCGCAGCGGAACCGTGATGGTCACGGGCCAGCAGGATGTAGAATGCCGGCAACACGAAAATGGTGAACAGTGTGCCGATGCCGAGACCGGCGCTGATGGTCAGGCCGATGGCAAAGCGGCTTTCCGCACCCGGGCCGATGGCGATCAGCAGCGGCACCATGGCAAAGATCAGTGCCAGTGACGTCATGATGATGGGCCGTAACCGGATGGCCGCCGCTTCGATCACCGCTTCGCGCTTGTTCAGTCCCTTGTCGAGCTGCAGGGCGTTGGCGAACTCCACAATCAGGATGCCATTCTTGGACACCACGCCAATCAGGGTGATCAGGCCCACCTGGGTGTAGATATTCATGGTGGCAAATCCGAGCACAATGAACGCCATCGCGCCCGCCACGGACATGGGTACCGAGACCAGGATGATGATCGGATCGCGCCAGCTTTCGAACTGGGCGGCGAGCACCAGGTAAATCACCAACAGTGACAGGAAGAAGGTGACCATCAAGGCGCTGCCCTGATTGGCGAACTGTCGGGATTCACCGGTGTAATCGGAGGTGAAGCCCTGGGGGAATATCTCGTCCGCGGTGGATTCCATGAACGCCATGGCATCCCCCATGGTCACCCCTGGCATCACTACGCCCTGCAGTGTCAGCGAGTTCAGCTGGTTGAACTGGGTACGCTGGGACGGTTCCACTTTGTCTTCAAAACTGATGACACTGCTGAGTGGGATCAGCTCACCGTTATCAGCGCGGATGTAGTAGTCGTTGAGTGCGTCCGGACTCAGGCGGAAATCCCGCTCAACCTGCGGAATGACCTGGTAGGAGCGGCCTTCCATATTGAAGCGGTTGATGTAGCCACCACCGAGCATGCTGGACATGGCTTGCCCCACATCCTGCATCGACAGACCCAGATCGGCGACCCGGTCACGGTCGACCTTGATCTGGGTCACCGGACGATCGAAGTCAATGGATTTCTGCAGGAACATGAAGTTGCCACTGGCCATGGCCTTGCCAAGCATTTCATCGGCAACGTCGTTCAGGCGGTTGTAGTCTTCCCCGGTGGTGATCACGAACTGAAACGGCAGGCCGCCACCGGAACCTGGCAGCGATGCCGGTGGGAATACCGCCGTCTGCAAACCGGTGATTTGTTTGAGCGCACCGTCCAGCTGAGGCTGTACTTCGAACATGCTCAGATCACGGTTTTCCCAGGTTTCCATCTTGAAGCCGCCGAACACGGCATTGGGAGCCGTAATCCCCAGAATCATGAAGTCTTCGCTGTAGCCGGGAACCTGTTCCATGCGTTCCAGCGCTTCTTCCCCGTGCTCCTCAAGGTAGTCCAGGGTCGCCGTCTGGGGCGCCAGGCCCTGATAGAACAGGATGCCCTGGTCCTCGGTGGGGGCCAGTTCGCTCTGGCTCATCATCACCATGAAGTAAATCGAGGCCAATATCACGAGGGCAAAGAAAATCACGACGGACTTGGTTGCCATCAGCGAGCTCAGTGCCGCTTTATAGCTGTTGGCGAGCCCGTTGAACGAGTGCTCCACCAGTTTTTCAAAACGTCCGGGATTGCCATGGGGTTTGAGAATCTTTCCGGACAACATCGGTGACAGTGTTAGCGCGACGACGCCGGAAATCACCACAGTGCCCGCCAGAGTGAAGGCAAACTCGGTAAACAGCGAGCCGACCAGCCCACCCATAAACCCAATGGGGGCATAGACTGCCACCAGGGTGGTGGTCATGGCGATGATGGGCACGGCCATTTCCCGGGCACCGTGGATGGCGGCGTCAAACCGGGATTCCCCCTGTTCGATGTGACGATGCACGTTCTCCACCATGATAATGGCGTCGTCCACCACCAGGCCGATGGCAAGTACCATCGACAGCAGTGTCAGCAGGTTCAGGGAAAAACCCATCATCAACATGACGAAGGCGCCGCCGACCAGGGACAGTGGCACGGCAACGGAAGGCACAATTGCTGCACGGACGGAACCCAGACACAGGAACACCACAACCAGTACGATGAGGAGTGCTTCCACCAGAGTCTGGATGACTTCGTTGATGGAGCTCTCGATAAAGTCTGACGCATCGTAGGCCAGTCGAACGTCCAGGCCTGATGGCAGCTGGCGTTCAATATCCGGCAACTGGTCTTTCACCAGCTTGGCAACCGTCAGCGGGTTGGCCCCGGGAGACAGTTCAATGGCGACATAGGTGGCGGGCTGGCCCTTGTACAACGCCAATTGATCGTAAGATTCCGATCCCAGTTCAACCCTGGCGATATCCTTGAGCCGAATCAGGGAGCCATTGGATTCCTTGATCACCAGCTCCCGGAACTGGTCCAGGCTTCCCACGTCGGTATCGCTGGTCATGCTGATCTTGGTGTACTTGCCCTCGGTGTTACCCACGGCAGCCTGGTAGTTATTCTGTAACAGTACCTGGACCACTTCCTGGGGTGTCATGTCGACTGCGGACAGTCGCTCCGGGTCAAGCCAGGCGCGCAAGGCAAACTTGCGCCCCAGCAAGTTGGCCTTGCCGACGCCGGCCAGCGCCTGGAGCTTGGGCTGGACAACCCGCGTCAGGTAGTCGGTAATCTGTGGGACGCCCAGTTCATCGCCGTAGAACGCAATGTACATGAGGGCCGTTGAGTCCCCGGTGGTAGAGGAAATGACCGGGTCCTGGGCATCTGCCGGCAATACGTTGCGCTGGCTCGCCACCTTGGCCTGGATTTCCGACAGCGCCGCGTTGGCATCGTAGTTAAGCACCATCTTGGCTTCGATGGTGGAAACACCCTGGGAACTGGTGGAGGTCAGGTAGTCGATCCCACTGGCTTCGGCGATGGCCTGTTGCAGTGGGGTGGTGATAAAGCCCTTAACCAGGTCCGAGCTGGCGCCCGGATAGGCGGTGGTCACGGTAACGGTCGTGCTTTCCAGCTGGGGATACTGGCGAACTTCCATTTCCATGGCTGCCCGGGTGCCGAGCAGCAGGATCAGCAGGCTGACCACCGTCGCCAGGACGGGGCGCTGAATGAATATGTCGGTAAAACGCATTAGTCAGATGCCTCCGCCAGCTGGTCATTGCTTTCCTGTACTTCCACCCGCTGTCCGGCGCGGAGTCTCAGCAGGCCCTTGGCGACGACTTCTTCGCCCTCTTTCAGGCCATCCTCTACGGCAACACGGCCGTTGCGGACTTCGCCGGTCTGGACGGTCCGGCGGTTCACGACCAGGTTGCCATCGTCGTTCTCTTCCACTACGAAGACAAAATCGCCGTAGGTGTTATAGGAAATCGCAGTCCGGGGCACGGTGACCACGTCGCGATCCTTTGGCTGTTTGGTCAGGATCGTGGTGAACATACCGGGCCGCAGGGCATTTTCAGGATTCGCCAGCGTGGCGCGAATGCGCACGGTTCGGGTTTCCGGGTTGACCGAGGTGTTGATGGCGCTGACCTGGCCATCGAAAGTTTGCCCCGGAATCGCGGCGACCGTAGCGGTAACGTCATAACCGGTTGCGATTCTCGGAAGGTCCTTCTCCGACAGTGTGTAATCCACATAGATGGGATCCAGCATGTTGATTTCGACAATCGGCGTGCCGGTAGGGATGTACTCGCCCTGGTCGACCATGCGAAGGCCGAGGGTGCCATCGAAAGGGGCGCGAATCACTTTCTTGTTCAACTGGGCTTCCGCTTCGTTGACCCGGGCACGGGCAGCATCGACGTTGGCTTTGGCTTCATCGAACTGGGATTGTGACACCGCGCGTTTCGGGAGCAGGTCGGATATCCGCTTGAACTCCTGTTCCGCCAGTTGCGCCTCTGCACGACGGGTCCGCAGTGCGGCCTCGTCGATGGCGGCGTCCAGGCGGATCAGGATATCGCCCTTGCTGACGGTGTCGCCGGATTCAAAACCGATGCTTTCAATGACCCCTGGCACTTCGTTGGCCACTTCAATGCCATTGATGGCCTCGACGCTGCCCACGGCCTTGACGGCGGGTGTCCACTGCCCGCTCTGTGCCTTGGTGGTGGAAATCTGGGCGGGCGGTTGTGGCTGCGACAATTGCTCTTTGAGCTGACCAAACTGGTAAAACTTGTAGCCGAAAATGCCACCAAGCACTACGCCAAGGAAGATAATGACGATCAGGAAACGGGAAGCCGTGCGCATAATTCAGGTCCTGGGTATCAGTGTCCATTTGGAAATCGCCAAATGTGGCCAGTCAGGCTTGTTGGCGATTGTCCCTGTTTATCTTTAATGGGGAGAGTATGTAACTGATTCTTAACAGCGATTAATAGAATAGCATCCTATACAAAAACGGGGTGTTTTGTCACCGGTTGAATGCCAGAATACGGCCAGTGAATCGTAAGGGATTACACTATGCATTGGATATTGGGTATTGCCCTGGCGGTGGCGGTTTTTGTCGTTCTGAAGCAATGGGGATCGCTGTCACCCGAGGGAAGAAAGGCTGCTATCTGGAAAGTGCTGCTGGTAGTTGGTGGTGCTGTACTTCTCATTCTGGTGTTAACCGGACGTGTCCATGTCCTGACAGCGGTCGTGGCGGCGCTGGTTCCCTTATTACGAAAATTGCCAGTGTTGTTGAAGTTCGCGCTCTTGGTGAACCGGATATACCGCCAACAGAAACCCTCGGGCAATGACGGGACCAGCGCCGGTGGTGCCTGGTCCGGTGGTGTGGGGCAGGGGGGCGGAGTCGGGCCGATGTCCGTGCGTGAAGCCTGCGATATCCTCGGGGTGTCTCCGCAGTGTTCAGAGGATGAGGTGATCATGGCTCATCGGCGACTGATGCAGAAGCTCCATCCTGATCGCGGCGGTAATGATTACCTGGCGGCCAAGGTGAATGAAGCAAAAGCGACGTTGCTTACATCACGCAAAACGGCCGCCTGATGGGTCAGAGTATCTCTACCCGAACTTCAACGGTCTGGTTTTCCCTCTGGTCGCCGCCAACCCGATAGGTGATGCCGGAACGGTTGCCGGACTGACTGCGTCGGGTGCTGCCGAGCTCGACCCACTGCCCGGGATCCACCCGCCGAATGGTCATCAGGGCTTCGGTTTCATAGCCGGGGATATCATCCGCCGGGTCTTCCTCGAATGAGACAATATTGAGTTCAATGGTCTGGTCGGAAATAACCTGTGGGCTGACCAGGAAGCCACTGCGTGTCTCTACCTGTCCTAGGATGGCTGCGGGGTTGCGCCCACCCCGGATGGCGATGGGAACGGTTTGTACCTGTCCGGAATGGATGTGGGCTGACTGACCATCCTGTACCACCAGGGTACGTTCCTGGTTGCGGCGCGTTGTCGTGACTTTGCGCTCAACATGGGCATGGGCATGGCCGTTGTTCACGGTGATGCCGCCACCTCCGCTTTTGGCATCCAGGTTGCTGCGGGTCCGCACGGTGATCTGCATCTGTACCGGGGCGACATCCATGGTTTGCACCAGGGATCCAATTTCGTCCAACACCTCCGGCTCTCCCCGCACGATCATCTGCCGCCCCCTGGCGGTGATGGCAACCTGGCCATCCGGGTACAACTCCCTGACTTGCGCGGCCACCTGCTCCGAGGAGCGGTTGTTGAACTGGTAGGTACGAGCCTCTGTTGCCGCCAGTGCGGAGAGAGGGGGGGCGAACAGTAGTAGCCACAGGGCCATGATTGCCCCGGTCCGGTGGGAAGTCTGTTTGGTTTTTATCGCGGTCACGGTAAAAGATTCCATTAAAATCGGGTTTGCGGGTTGCAAAGCCGAAAAGCCGGGGTATATATTGAAAAGCATGAAGACTACACACGCGATCTGTCAATTGAATGTTCTGCAAGCTTTCGGTGCGAAACCGGCAGCTGCGGTCGCTGCTGTGTTTTTCTGGTGGTTTGGTTATGGCTTTTATTTTAGCCAGAGCCAGGGCCGCCCATAAGATCTTCATCGACTGAATTACGAGGAAGGCAGCCCGGCAAAACCCAGGCTGCCACCGGACTCGAAGAAGCCCCGACTGGTAGCCCACCCAGCCGGGGCTTTTTTGATTCTGACACAGGGAAACGGAAAACTGACATGAACATGCCACTGAATATCGACACCCTGAGTGAACAGGGCCGCGAGGATACGTCCACGGCGGCGAGCCGCAGGGAAGACATTCTCCCGACAGCCGCAGAGCTGAGAACGCACCTGCCAGTGACTCCCGCCATCGAACGCCAGATTCTCCGCCACCGCAGCGCTATTCGCCGGGTACTCCGTGGCGAAGACCCGCGCACTTTGATTGTGATCGGCCCCTGCTCGATTCATGACGAGGTGGCTGCTCTGGAGTACGCGGACAAGCTTAGCGGCCTGGCGGAGGCCGTCAGTGACCGTTTCCTGATTGTGATGCGGGCCTACCTGGAAAAACCCAGAACCACCGTGGGCTGGAAAGGGCTGTTGTACGACCCGGATCGTACCGGGGCCGGTAATCTCAGCGAGGGGTTGGTGCGGTCACGCCGGCTGTTGCTGAATCTGGCGGAATCCGGCCTGCCGCTGGCGACCGAGGCGCTTAGCCCCCTTGCGATGGATTACCTGGGTGACCTGATCAGTTGGAGCGCCATTGGCGCCCGCACCACGGAGTCCCAGGTTCACCGGGAGCTGGTCAGTGGTCTGCCTATGCCTGTCGGTTTCAAGAATGGCACCGATGGGGGCGTGACAGTGGCCATCAACGCGATGAAATCCGCTGCTCATTCCCATCATCTTCTGGGCGTTGCCAGCACCGGCGTCCCGGCAATGATCACCACCGAGGGCAATCCGGATACTCATCTGGTCCTGCGGGGCGGGCGGGGCATCACCAACTACGACGCCGATAGCATTGGTCTGGCGATTGAGTCGCTGTCCGGTGCCGGTGTATCCACCGCAGTGATGGTGGACTGCAGTCACGATAATGCCCGCAAGCAGGCGGATCGTCAGTTGGACATTGCCCGGGAAGTCATGGCCCAGAAGGCCGCCGGCAACGCCTGCATTCGCGGTCTGATGCTGGAAAGCTTCCTGGAGCCGGGGCGTCAGGATGACGGCGCCGATCTGAAATACGGCTGCTCCATTACCGATCCGTGTATTGGCTGGGCCCAGACGGAGGCTCTGATCCGCTCACTGTAGAAAACAGCAGTTGCCCGGCCAGGAGCAGCAATACGCCACCCATCATCCGGTCGAGCCAGTGGCCGAACCGGTTAAAGCCGCGCCTTACCCTGGGCAGGGTGAAGAATGTGGCGACGAGGGCAAACCACAGGCCGGTGGCCACGGCCATGTAGAGGCCATAGGCGGTTTGCAGTGCGATGGGCGTGTCGGGACTGATCACCACTGAAAACAGTGATACGAAGAACAGGGTAGCCTTGGGGTTCAGTGCGTTGGTCAGGAACCCCAGCCTGAACGCTGCAAATCCGGTTTGTGACGTTCGGTTGCCCGCTTCAACATGAATGCCGCCCGCCCGGGATCTCAGGCATTGCACCGCTATCCACGTCAGGTACAGCGCGCCAATCACCTTGAGAACATTAAACAACAGCAACGACTGTTGAATCAGAATGCCAATCCCCAACAGTGAATAGGTGACGTGCACCAGGATGCCGAGGCCAATGCCGGTAGCGCAGAGCAGGGCATTACGCCGACTCTGACACAACGCCTGGCGAAGCATGATCGCAAAATCGGGGCCCGGACTGGCCACCGCCAACAGGTGAACCAGCGCCACGGTTGCGAATTCGGCACCGTATGTCTGCATTCGATGTACTCCTCTGGTAAGCCGGATAGAGGTAAAAGTTTTTCTGAGTGCCGGTAAGGATATAAGCGATCGCGGAAAATATCCTGTGTGAAAGGCAACAAAATTTGCCGGCTATACTGACGAAGACCATAGTGAACGGATAGTCAGCAGGAGGCGCAGTGATGGACAGACTCACGGTAGACGTTGCGATTATCGGGGCCGGCACTGCCGGCATGGGGGCCTATCGCGCGGCACGTGGTCACACCGACAGCGTGGTGCTGATTGAGGGCGGTCAGTATGGCACTACCTGCGCCCGCGTTGGCTGCATGCCCAGCAAGCTGCTGATTGCCGCAGCGGACAGCGCCTACGGTATGACGCAGGGACCGGTTTTTGGTATTTATCCCGGCGAAGTGCGTATTGATGGCAAGGCCGTCATGGAGCGGGTGCGCCGCGAGCGTGACCGTTTTGTCGGGTTTGTCCAGGAAACCATCGACGAGATGCCGGAAGCCCACCGGCTTTGGGGGCATGCCCGGTTTGTGGATGCTCGTCGCCTGGTCGTTGATGAAACGGTTGAAGTTGTCGCGGACCGGATCGTTCTGGCGACGGGATCCCGCCCCAATATTCCGGGTTTCCTGAAAGAGGCAGAGGACCGCCTGATCGTCAACGATGACATCTTTGAGTGGGAGGAGTTGCCGGCGTCGGTTGCGGTGTTCGGGCCGGGGGTTATTGGTCTTGAGCTGGGGCAGGCGCTGAGCCGGCTGGGTGTTCGCGTGCGCATGTTCGGTGTTGGCGGCGCCGTGGGCCCGATTCACGAGAAGCGAATCCGCGATTATGCCCTGGCAACCTTCAACCGGGAATTTCCGCTGGACCCGGATGCAGACGTTAAAGCCGTGGTCCGAACCGACGATGGGGTCGCTATCACCTTCGCGGATCAGCACAAAGGCGAGGCGACTGAAACCTTTGATTACGTACTGGCAGCCACCGGGCGGAAACCGAATCTGGACCACCTGGATATCCAGAATGCCGGGTTGGAGCTGGATGAGCGCGGTGCGCCGCTGTTCAATCAGTACACCATGAGGTGTGGCGACAGTCATATCTTTATTGCCGGTGACGCCAATAACGACACCCCGCTGCTCCATGAAGCCGCGGATGAAGGCCGAATTGCCGGTGGCAATGCCGGGCGCTATCCGGATGTCCGCGCGGGATTACGGCGCACGCCGCTGGCGGTGGTGTTTACCGACCCGCAGATTGCAACGGTAGGTATGACCATTGATCAGGTGGACCAGCGTTGCCAGGGCTGTTTCGCGGTAGGCGAGGTGTCGTTCGAGGATCAGGGGCGTAGCCGGGTGATCGGCAAAAATGCCGGACTACTGAGAGTTTATGGCGAACAGGGCAGTGGCCAGTTTCTGGGAGCAGAAATGTTTGGTCCCGCCGCAGAACACATCGGCCATCTCCTGGCCTGGTGCGTGCAGAGACGGATGACGGTGAGCGAGATGCTGGACATGCCGTTCTACCACCCGGTTATTGAGGAGGGGGTGAGAACCGCACTGCGGGCTCTCAATCGCAACCTCAATATCGGCCCGGAGGTGATCACACGCTGCATGGACTGTGGCCCCGGTGGGTAGCCACTTGTTGTGCAAGCTGAGTACGGCGCGCCCAGATTTTCTCGTGAAAGAAGTAGGCAACGGTATTGATAGCCGGCTCCACCATGGCAATCAGGCTGCCGATGACGAGGTCACCGGTCAGCACAAATGCAACACTGAAGGCCACGGTAAAATGAGTGATTGCAAAGGTGATCGTTTTCATCAGCGAGTTGTCGCCCTTTGCTCCGTGGTCGTGGATAAACAGTTTGAGCGCGCTCATGTTCAACTCCGCGTAGGTGATGTTGATATGCCCATTTAAAGGGAAGTGATAATCATTTTTAAATAAATTATCTATGGGGTTTTGATAGTCGTCACCTATTAATAGTTTGTGGTTCTGATCGTATCGATAATGATAAAGTTTGGCTATCGAATGAATTGGGACTCTAAACTTCACTAATTTCAATCTTCTGGCTTATATTTGGAGTCAGATTTATTTCAGTAACTGTCAAGGAGGCATGTTATGGGTAAAAATTTCATTGGTCTGGACACGGCAAAGACCGAACAACTCGCCAACGCCCTGAACGATCTGCTGTCGAACTACCAAATCTTCTACATGAACGTTCGTGGTTATCACTGGAACATTAAAGGTGACAACTTCTTCGAGCTTCACGTGAAATTCGAAGAGCTGTACGACGATCTGCTACTGAAGATCGACGAGATCGCCGAGCGCGTGCTGACTCTCGGACATCGCCCGGCACACGCATACAGCACCTACATCGAGAAATCCGAAGTGCCTGAGCGCAAGGACGTCTCCGATGGCAAGGTGGCCATGGAGAACATTGTGGAAAGCTTCGCCAAACTGATCGGCAAGCAGCGTGAACTGCTGAGCCTCGCCGGCGATGCGGACGACGAAGGTACGGTTGCGCTGATGAGCGATTACATCTCGCAGCAGGAAAAAACGGTCTGGATGTACCGCAGCTATCTCGGTCAGTAATCAGCGTTAGGTACATTGAATTGGTGGCGGCCCCGGGCCGCCATTTTTTTTGCCGGTCCGTTGAGCCTCCGTTGGCAGCAATGGTCACTAAACCGCCATATTTGATTAACAAATAGTTAATAAACCCTCTCCATAGTGTGATCACGAAATTCAACACCGATCAAACGTGATCACTGATGGAGAACAAACGAATGAAAAAGCAATTGCTGGCTCTGGCTATCGGTTCCATGGTTGTTGCGCCCTCCGTTGCAATGGCTGACAAGGGACCGATCGTATACGGCAAGGCCAACGTGTCCTACGAAAACCAGGATAACGATGTAGAAGATGCCTGGAAGCTTCAGAGCAATGCATCGCGCCTGGGTGTCAAAGGTGACCTGGATCTTGATTTCAACCAGATCAAGGCGGTCTACAAGGCAGAATTCGAAATCTCGGTTGATGATGGTGACAAGGACGGTGAGACCTTCAGCCAGCGCAACATCTATGGCGGCTTTACCCATGACGCCATGGGCACTCTGATTGCCGGTAAATTTGATACACCGCTAAAAGTAGCTCAAGGCAAAGTCGACCAGTTCAATGACCTGCAGGGTGACATCAAGAACATCATGGCCGGTGAGAACCGCACCAGCAACATTGTGCAATACAGCACTCCCAGGTTTGCAGATGCGTTGTCCGTGAACGTGGCCCTGATTCCGGGTGAAGATCAGGACGAGGGTACAGACGAGAATGGTGTTGCCGACGCGGTCTCCAGTTCCATCGTATTTGATCAGGGCATGTTCTACGGCTCCCTTGCCTATGACTCCGAGATTGAGGATGAGCTGGTTGCTGATTCCACGATGGATGGTCGATTGAACATTCTGCGTGCCACTGGCCTGGTTCGGCTCGACATGTTCGAGCTTGGCGCCTTGTACCAGTTGGCTGAAGAGGAAGACGGTGAAGGTGAGGAAGACAGCTATCTGATTAGCGGTGCCGTGAAGTTCGACCGGGTGAAACTGAAAGCCCAGTATGGCCTGACCAAAGCGGACCTTTCAGACGAAGAGCTGACTCTTATTGGCGTTGGTGCTGATTACAGGCTTGCCAAGAAGAGCAAGGTCTACGCCTACTTCTCACAGGTAGAACAGGACATCGGAGATCAGGAAGACACCACCTTCGGTGTGGGCTTTGAACACAAGTTCTCTATGTAAGACCGAAGTGCTGAAGTAAAGAAACGCTGTATCGTGTTGGCGTCATTGTTTGCCGGGGCAATTGCCCCGGCTTTTTTGTCTCCGCTCTTAAACCGCGACATCCAGTGGCGGCACCTCCTGATGCAGGAACCACTTCTCAGTCACAACCTTGCGGGTAAACCAGTGTGAGCGCATCAGAGTGCTGGCCAGTGGTACTTTGACCCATTCCGGTAACTGCCAGCCCTGTTCCGTCTCTGATACGCGGTTGCCAAACCGTTGGGCGATGGTTTCACCATAGGCCTGCAGTGTCTGGGCTGAATAATCATCGGCATCGCGGATAACCTGGGCGGCGATCAGTGCGGATTCGATGGCCGGGCGGATACCTTCCCCGCTCTGGGTGTAAGCCAGGCCGGCGGAATCCCCGATCAATATCACGCCATCGTCCACCAGGGGGCGCTCCGCGTGGTCGTACAATAGATAGGCATGGCCTTTGAAGCGCCCGGGCAAATCTGCCGGGATACGTCCGCTGGCTTTCATTTCCTCCACAAATCGTTCCAGGTGCTCGGTGAGCTTGTGGTTGTCTTCGCGGCCCAGGCCAATATTCAGGAAATTGCCCTTGCGGAAGACCCAGGCATAACCTTTCAGGTCCCGGCAGAACCAGAGTTCCGGTGTGTCTCCCCGGGCCTCGCAAACCTCGGATTGTTCCGGCGTCATTTCAAACTCGACTTCTTTGGCGGCGACCACAGTTTCATGGCCTCCTGGGCCATCGCCCAGGAGCTTGGCAACCGGGCAGAAGTGGCCACCGGCGCCGACAATGAGTGGTGCCTCCCAGGTGTCATTGACCACCCAGTTGCCGTTTTTCCTGGTAATGGATTTGACCGGGGTGCCGAGTTCCTGTGAAGCGGTCACCCGGCTCAGCAGGTAATGGTCGAACTCGCAGCGGCGAATGCCGTAGCTGACCACGTCGCCATGATTATTCTCCACCGCTGGCTGGCCCATCATACCGATGCGGAAACGACGGATGGGTTGCAGGGTTCGCTCCTGTTCGTAGTCGGCTGTATCGATGCCAAGGCTAGCCATCACCGCCGGGGTGACCCAGCCCGCGCAGGTTTTGTCCCGTGGGAAGGTTTTTTTGTCGATGACAAGAATGCGCTTGCCGCTGTCCTGCAGTGAATGGGCCAGGGTCGACCCGGCCGGGCCGGCACCAACAATGATCAGGTCGTAGTAATCCATTAACGGGCCTCCGGAGCTGCCGGGAAAGTGTAGAGATCCTGCCGGTTCTGAGGTAACCGGTTATTGTCGCCATGGGTGAATACCACCTGAAACAGCTGTAGTGAGCCGGCACGGAAAGCAGCAATGGAACCGGCCAGGTACATACGCCAGGCGCGGGTGAAATGCTCGTCGTACATATCGGTTACCTGGTTTTCCCTTCCGGTGAAACGATCCATCCAGTGGGTCAGGGTCTGGGCGTAATGCAGGCGCAGGTTTTCCACATCCAGAACGGAAAAATCTCCGTGTTCGCAGAGGGTCATGAATTCGCCAATGCTGGGGGGGTAGGCCCCGGGAAAAATGCGTTTTTCGATCCAGGCATTCATCAGCATCGGACGGTTTCGGCCAATGCTGTGGAGCAGGGCAATGCCGTCCGGTTTCAGGGAGCGCTTGATCAGCTCCGACAGTGCCGGGTAGTTGTCCTTGCCGACGTGTTCCAGCATGCCAATGGACACAAAGGCGTCGTACTGACCCTGAATGTTTCGGTAATCGTCTTCCACATACTCAATCAGGTGATCCAGTTGCTGGCGCTCGGCCTCTTCGCGGGCATAGGCCAGCTGTTCCTTTGAAATGTTGTAGGCATGCACCTTCACACCGTAATTCCTGGCCATGTAGCGGGCGAGGCCACCCCAGCCGCAACCAGCTTCCACCACGGTCATGCCGGGCTTCAGGCGGAGCTTGCGACAGACATGTTCCAGCTTGGCCAGCTGTGCCTGCTCCAGGGTGAGATCAGGACGTTCGTAATAGGCGCAGGTATATTGCATCTCGGCCTCGTCCAGCCAAAGCCGGTAGAACTCGTTGCCGAGATCGTAGTGGTGGTGGATGTTCTCCTTGGCCTCGGAAATGCCGGTCGGCCGAGGATTATGATTGCGCCATAGCGCATCAAGCCACTTGGGCCAGCGCTGGCGGGCCTGGTGAACAGCGCGGTAAAGTGCTTCCATCAGGTCTGGCAGATCGCCCTCGACCTCAAGGCGACCGGCGCTATAGAGATCGCCAAATGCCAGATTGGGGTTGGTCACCAGGGAATACAGAGCTTTCGGATCGGTCAGACGAATGGTGAAGCGGGCTTCACCGGCCTCCGGTTCAATGACCTCGTCATTCCAAAGCCGGAGCCGGACCGGAGGTGAGCCGGCCATGCGCATCAACTTGGCGACCAGCCAGAGTTCATAGGAATGAGGTTCACGGTCAACCTGGAGCTCTTCCAGGGGGAGCTTCAGAACGTGGGCTTTCTCATCGTTCTGTTGACTGGAATCGTCCGTTTTCCGGGCAGTGCTCTGATTCATGAATTCCCGTCTCCCTTTGGTTGCCGGTTTATCACGAGGTTCGTCCGACCTCATAAAATGATGGTTCAGCGGACAGGGCGTGTCCCGAAATCATAGCGGAGAAGCGCCTTCTTATTGATTCAGTATAGAAAACGATCAGGTTTTGTCATGTGGAGGGGGTATTAAAGATATTGATCAACCGAATAGCTGTCGGTTGATCAAGCGCCTGGAATGGCAGAAGGAGAAGGGCCGGAGAGGCTCCGGCCCTGGTCTGGGTCAGTAGGAAGAACTCATCCCGAACATTTCCGGGAAGATGACGATGAGCGCAAGTACCAGCATCTGCAGCAGAATGAAGGGAAGAACCCCTTTGTAAATGTCTGTTGTCCGGACATTGGGTGGGGCGACTCCCTTGAGGTAGAACAACGAGAACCCGAATGGGGGGGTCAGGAAACTGGTTTGCAGGTTCATGGCGATGAGGATGGCAAACCACAGCATGTTGATGCCCAGGGCTTCAGCCACCGGCGCCAGGATCGGCACGATGATGAACGATATCTCCACGAAATCGATAAAGAAACCCAGTACCAGAATGACCAGCATGGCCAGGATGATAAAGCCCCATTTCTCGCCCGGCAGCTGCAGCAACCATTCTTCCAGCAGGTAGTCGCCGCCGGTGTAGCTGAATACCATGGAGAACGCGGTCGCACCGATCAGGATGGCGAACACCATGGCAGTGACCTTGACGGTATCCTTGGAGGCATCCCATACCATTTTGAAGGAAAACTGCCGATAGATAATCGCCAGAACGACAGCTCCCACGCCGCCCAGTGCAGAGGATTCAGTGGGTGTGGCAATACCGGTGAAAATTGAACCTAGCACCACGACGATCAGTGCCAGCGGCGGAATGATGGCCAGCAGCGCATTGAAAACTTCCTGTTTACGGGATACGCCGCTTTCATCAGGCATGGCCGGTGCCGTTTCCGGTTTGAAGCGCGTCATGATCAGGATGTAGCCAATGTACAGGCCGATCAGCACGACGCCGGGCCAAACTGCGGCCTTGAACAGGTCGCCCACCGGCAGGCCGAGTACGTCACCCAGAATGATCAGTATGATCGAGGGTGGCACGATCTGTCCCAGAGTACCGGAGGCGCAAATGGTTCCGGTCGCAAGACGCTTGTCGTATTTGTGAGCCAGCATTACCGGTAATGAGATCAGACCCATGGCCACAACGCTTGCACCAACGACGCCGGTCGAGGCGGCGAGCAGTGCGCCCACCAGGATGGTGGAGATTGCCAGACCGCCGGGCAGGCCGCCAAACAGGCGCCCCATGGACGTGAGCAGCTGTTCCGCCAGCCGGGTGCGCTGCAGCACAACACCCATGAAGATGAACAGGGGCACAGCCATCAGCACGGTATTCTGCATCACGCTCATGATGCGGTAGGGCATGAAGGCAAACAGGTCCATGCCCTCGGCAAATATGCCGAAGAAGAGCGCCACACCACCAAAGGTGAACGCTACGGGGAAGCCCAGCATCAGCATGATGAGGGCCACACCAAACATTATCATACCGATCATGCCAGTCCCCCTGCGCTGTGTTCGCCTTCGTATTCTTTTTCACCGGACATCACGCGCAGTGCGAAGGTCGCCATGTTAAGGCCGGCGATGGCGGTGAATATGGCCGTCAGGGGGATAACGGACTTGATGATCCAGCGATGGGGAAGACCGCCGGGATCGCCGCTGCCTTCACCCATGTTGTAGGAGTCCAGGGCGAATTCGTAGCCATAGGTGCCAATCAGGTAGGCGAACGGGATGACAAAAATGAACGCCCCCACCAGATTGACCCATGCTTTGGCTTTATTGCTCCAGCGGGTGTAGAACACATCCACCCGCACGTGTCCGTCTGTGCGCAGGGCGTAGGGAATGCCGAACAGAAAGACCACCGAATAAAGGTGCCATTCCATTTCCTGCATGCCGATTGAAACGTCATTGAAAGCGTAGCGGGCAACAACATCGTAAAAAACGTTGGCTGCCATCAGTATCATTGCGACACAGGCAATCCAGCCGCAGAGAATGGACAGACGGGCCAGGCCCTCGTCCAGTTTGATAATCCACCGCATTGATGATCCTCCGCCAGATGGCCTGGCGATTTTTCGTTGCTATAAACGACAAAGCCGGGATCACCGCTCGAGCGATCCCGGCTTTGTTAATGCCTATATCTTACTCAACTTCGGTCATGGTGTTGAGGTACGCACGCTCAGAAATATCTGTATAGGCGCGGCTCTGCTCGAGGTAGTTCTGCTGGGACTCGATGATTTTGGCCGCCATCTCGCTGCCTTCAGCGGATTCCTTCAGCAGTTTCTTGTTGGCATCGTACATCGCCTGGAAAATGTCATCCGGGAACTGTTTGATCTGCACGTTCGGATATTCTTCCTTGATGTTTGCCCAGGCTTTGGCGTTTTCATGCTGGGAGTGCACCAACATGTCGTAGGACGCGGTGCGCATGGCCACACGCATGATTTCCTGCAGATCCGCCGGCAGTTTTTCCCATACGCGCTTGTTCACCAGGAACTGCAGTTCGGTCGCGGGTTCGTGCCAGCCGGTGTAGTAATAGTCGGCAATCTGCTGGAAGCCTAAACGCAGATCCAGAGCTGGACCTACCCACTCAACCGCATCGATGGTGTTGCGCTCAAGGGCGGTATAGAGTTCGCCCGGGGCGATGTTGGTCGGGTTGACGCCCACCTCTGCAAAGACCTCGCCGGCGAACCCGGGAATGCGCATTTTAAGGCCTTCCAGGTCTTCCAGAGATTTGATTTCCTCACGGAACCAGCCGCCCATCTGCACGCCGGTGTTACCCCCTGGGAAAGACAGCATGTTGTGGGGCTCATACACTTCCTGCATCAGCTCCATGCCGCCGCCGTGGTAGAACCAGGCGTACTGCTCCATGGCATTCATGCCGAAGGGCATGCTGGTGAAGAACAGGGTTTCAGGAACCTTGCCTTTCCAGTAATAGGACGCGGAGTGGCCCATGTCGTACTGGCCAGCCTTGACCATGTCAAAGACACCGAACGGGGCTTTGTGCTTGTTGGCGGAGTCAATGCGGACTTTCAGTCGACCGTCGGACATTTTCTCAACGGTTTCGGCGAAGCGCTTGGTGGTGTCACCGAAAATAGGGAAGTTTGGTCCCCAGGTTTCGGCGAGACGGAGTGTGAAGGTGTCTTGGGCGAGCGCCTGTGCGGAGGCAAGGGTAGTTGCGACTGCCAGCACAGTAGCGGAAAGAACAGAACGGATCTTCATTGCTCTTCTATCCTCTGGTTTGGTTATTGTCTTTTTAGGGTGTTGCCGGAGCGTTATCCGTTTGGGATCAACAGCTCTTAACTCTAGTTCAAAGTAGCAGTAATCGTTAGGAAACGGAACGGAAATACCCTCCCCCTACGACATAGGTCGTAGGGGGTTAGGGTAACGAATGTAAATGTTTCGGGGACCGCCCGCGCATCTCCCGGAACCACGCCAGGGCAGGCTTTTCGATGGTGTAGTGGATGGCGGCGGCCAGTGTGAGCGCCAGTAATAGCGCCAGGCAGACACCGGCCCAGCCGGGCAGGCCCGCATTGTACCCCCAGGCGATGACGCCATAGCCAATGTTCTGATGAACCAGGTACAGGGCATAGGACAGGCTGCCTAGCCAAAGCATGGGGCGGTTGGCCAGCGCATTGAGGTAGCCCGCCACGGCGAGCGCGAAGACCCCGTAGCAGCCAAGCACGAAGATATTGAATGGTGCCTTGTACGCCAAAACGGCATGGCCGATTGACAGGCCTAACAGCAAAAGGTCCGGCGCGGCGGGCCTGCCGTGCTGATGCCAGCGGTAGATCAGCATGCCACTGACAAACAGCGGTGCGTACTTCACGAACAGCAGATCCTTGACCAGGAAATCCAGGGCATCGGGGATGGCTTTCCACCAGATGACGCCGGCATAGCTGATCGCCACCCAGAGCCAGAGTGCGATGCGCATGCGTTCCCATGCCTTCAGTCCATAGAACAGCAGTGCGATCCAGCAGTAGAAGGTGGCTTCAATCACCAGGCTCCAGTAGGCACCGTCAACATGCGGATATTCCAGGTACTCGTGCAGCAGGGTGACGTTCAACAAAGCACTGCCGAAGCTGACCGCACGGTCCGCCGGCCCCAGGGTGTGAACCAGTAGGAAGGTGATGGCGATGCCGGCCCATAACGCCGGCATTAGCCGGAAGGCCCGTGCCAGTCCGAACCAGCCAGCGGTGCGGGTTCGTTCCAGGGTCATGAAGATCACAAAACCGCTCAGGATGAAGAACAGGTGGACGCCGTAGCGGCCGACATCCAGCACGGACGGCGGGCTGAACGTATGGCCGTACAGCTGGTCGTAATAGGGCAGGTAATGAAACAGCACCACGCCGAGGGCAGCGATGCCCCGGAGTGCATCAAGCGCAGCCAGCCGTTGTGAGGATTCCGCCATAATCACGATTCCGTGGAGCTTCAGGCTATAGTAGCCTGCTTTGGGGCATTGCAGTACTAGTCAGATATACCATTGCCTTGCCACCGGCTTAAGATGCATTAACCTGCTTGTATCGGGAGGGAACCATGAGTACGGAACTTGGAATCATCGAAGGTTTTTACGGTCCCCTGTGGAGCTGGGAGGAGCGGAAGGAGCTGGTGATGGCGCTGGAACCTCACGGTTACCGGTTTTACCTGTATGCCCCCAAGGCCGACGCCTTCCTGCGTCGGCGCTGGGATGAGCCTCATCCTCAGGACACGGCGGTCGCGCTGGCGGATTTTGCCCATTTTTGCCGCAGGCATGGGGTACGGTTCGGGGTTGGCCTGAGCCCGTTTGAAGTGTTCAACGACTTCAATGATGCGGCGCGGCAGGCCCTGACAACAAAGCTGGCGTTCCTGGATGAAATCGGAGTTCAGGAACTGGCCATCCTGTTTGATGACATGCGCAGCGACACCCCGGACCTGGCATCCCGGCAGGTAGACATCGTGCACTGGATCCGTGACCGGACCCATGCGGAATTGCTGACTATCTGCCCCAGCTACTATTCCGATGACCCGGTACTGGACCGGGTGTTCGGAGAGCGCCCCAGCGATTATCTGACCACCCTGGGCGACAGGCTGGACCCCGCAATCCGGGTGTTCTGGACCGGGGAAGAGGTCTGTTCGCGGGAGGTGTCGCCGGGGCACCTTAAGCGGATCGGCAAGGCTCTCGGTCGTAAGCCCTTGTTGTGGGATAACTACCCGGTCAATGACGGCGACCGTATGTCGCGGCACCTGCACCTTCGGGGGTTTACTGGCCGGCCCGCGGCGAATGCTGCTTATCTGGCAGGTCATGCCATCAACCCCGCACTGCAGCCAACCCTCACCGGCATTCCCGCCATTACCCTGGCGGAAAGCTACCGCCAGGGGCCGGATTACCAGTATGGGCAGGCTTTACGCCATGCCGCGCGAGAAGTATTGGGCATGGATCTCGCCGACGAGGTGATGGCGGACCTGCTGCTTCTGCAGGATGCAGGCCTCCATCGGCTCAGCGAAGAAAAAACGCAGGCTCTTTTGCAAAAGTACCGGGGGTATTCCCACGCCGGTGCTGAGGAAATTGTCCATTGGTTGTCGGGTGGCTATCAGGTAACGGACGAAATGGTGCAGACCCAATAGTCCACCGGGAGCTGCCGACATGACAGGAGAGGAGAACAGCGATGACGGATTTCTCCATTGAATGTATTCAGGGCGATATTGCCCATCAGCCTGACATGAACGCGGTGGTTAATGCCGCCAATGCCCGTCTTATGCCTGGCGGTGGCGTTGCCGGCGCGATTCACGCTGCCGCCGGGCCGGGGCTGGCGGAAGAGTGTCGTGCCAAGGCGCCGATAAAGCCCGGTGAAGCGGTGATTACTGCCGCCCATGACATGCCGAATACCCACATTATTCATTGTCTGGGGCCGGTTTACGGTGTCGACGAACCTTCAGACCGATTGCTGGCGGATTGCTACCGTAACGCGCTGAAGCTGGCCGAGCAGGCCGGGCTCGAGTCCGTGGCGTTTCCCGCCATCTCCGCCGGGGCGTTCGGTTATCCGCTTGAAGACGCGCTTGTCGTTGCCGTGCGCGCGCTTCGTGAGTCTGCCCCGGAGTGCCCCCGGGTGCGCAAGGTGCGATTTGTGCTGTTCAGCGAGAGTGATCGGCGAGTGTGTCAGGCGATCCTGGATCGTACGTAAGTCCAGGTCCGGGCGTAGGCAACCGGCCAGTACTGCAGTGTTCCATCATATCAGTCACAGGAAATGTCGGCGGCCTGGCGGAACTGCGCCATAATGGCATTGCGATGGCGTTCGTTGTCAGCGTATTCCTGCGGCAGGGGTTGCAGGAAGTACAGGAAATCCCCTTTCTCCTGATGGGATTCGACCAGGCTCGGAAAGGTATCCCCAGAGTGCCAGAACACCGGGCTGATGACAGTCACGGACAGGTCGGGGCGTTTCTGCTCCAGCACCGCCACCATGCCCAGGCGGTTTTCAGCGTGGAAGGTGCCGGTGAGGTGAATAACGTGATGCCCGGGGTATTTTTGCCGCGCTTTGATAACCTGATCCGCCATGGTGTTATCCCTTAACAGTTGCGCCTTGTAGCTGTTCTCCACTCCTTCACTGGCACCGCCGTGGTTTGCTCCCATTGTTTTAAAGAACTTTTCCCGGTAGCCCGGAGTATCCAGGAATGGCGTTTCGGGTAGCTGATTGCGTGCGGCCGGCTCCAGGGACTCCAGGTAGTCCTCACCCGTGCGGCCGATACAGCGAACGATATCGGCAGGCGCATTGGCGGCAATAACCGGAATGTTCCTGGCCCTGGAAAACTCCACCAGGGGGCGGTAGGAGGCCTTGTAATTGGGCCAGGCGTCGGTATCGGCAATCAATTCGGACTCACCGGATTTCCCGGCCAGATAACGGTCCAGCTCCTGCTGGTCATCCAGGGCGAACTGCTCCATGGTCAGCACCTGTTGCGGGCGCTGCTGGTATAGCGCGGACTGGAGCAGCGATTGCAGCAGGTGGGCACCGTGATGGCCATGGTACTCGCCAATAACGATCACATCAGCGGAACGCAACCGGCTGGCCAGTTGGTTGATGGAAAGCTGCGTTCCTCTATTGTCAGTGATGATGGCATCGTATTGCGTATGCGGGGGCAGCACCTGCGTCCGATGGTCGGGCAGGGATGTGCAGCTCGAAAGGAGCAGGGATGTAAGCAATAGCACGGCAAGGGATAAGGAATTCATGACCTAATATACGACCACGGAACACAGTCGGTTGTCAGCTTTTGGGTGGATTTTCCCGCCAGTTTTCACCAAGCCTCGCTTCCACGTATTCGCGAATGAACTGCCGGACCTTCTGTGATGGCGTGACATCCTCCTCCTTGCACAGGGCTTCAAAGGCGGCTTTCTTTTGTGGATCTATCAGCAGGGTCAGACGGGCTGTACGGTTTTCCATGGTTGTTAGTCATTCTCCTGAAATCGTTGATTGGAAGCGTGCCTGTCGCATGTTAACCAGATTAACATTGAATGATGTTTTAGTGAGAATATAATGCGAACAACACTGTTTCAATAGCTGAGAACGTTCATGCCGCACCGCGCCCACCTGTTTTCCCTGCGACTGGCCCACGGCTTCCGCGAAGCCTGCCTCGATGAGAGATATACTGGCCGGCGCTTTTCACGGGACGTGATGGCCGGTCTGACGGTGGGTATTATTGCGATCCCGCTGGCCATGGCGCTGGCCATCGCCAGCGGTGTACCGCCCCAGTATGGACTCTACACTGCATTCATCGCCGGTTTTCTGATCGCCCTGTTGGGCGGCAGCCGGTTCAGCATCTCCGGCCCGACCGCCGCGTTCGTTGTCATCCTTTATCCGATTGCGCAATCCCACGGCCTCGGAGGTCTGCTGCTGGCAACGCTGATGTCCGGTATCCTGCTGGTCATCATGGCGTTTATGCGCCTGGGGCGTTTTATCGAGTATATCCCGGAGTCCGTCACGCTGGGGTTTACCGGCGGTATTGCCGTGGTCATCGCAACCCTGCAGGTAAAGGACTTTTTCGGGCTGAACCTTGAAGCCATGCCCGAGCATTACTGGGACAAAATCGCTGCGTTGGCCCAGGCGCTGCCGGGGGTGGATGCCATGAGTACACTGGTGGCCGTTACAACGCTGGCCACTATGCTGCTGTGGCCCCGTTTGAAAACGCCCATCCCGCCACATCTCCCCGCTGTTCTGCTTGGCAGTTTGCTGGCGCTCTTTCTGAATGCCAACGGTGCTGATATCGCAACCATCGGCTCCCGTTTCAGCTATCTGATGCCCGACGGTTCTGCCGGGACAGGCATTCCTCCCTTCCTGCCCGAGTTTGCCTGGCCATGGCAACGTCCGGATGTCGATGGCATACCGCTGGGAATCAGCTGGTCCATGGTGCATGAGCTGCTGCCAGCGGCGTTTGCTATTGCCATGCTTGGCGCCATCGAATCCCTGTTGTGCGCGGTGGTTCTCGATGGCATGACCGGAAAGCGCCACAGCGCCAACAGCGAGTTGCTCGGCCAGGGCATCGGCAACATCGTCACCCCGTTCTTTGGGGGGATCACGGCAACGGCGGCCATTGCCCGCTCCGCCGCCAACTACAAGGCCGGCGCGGAGTCCCCGGTGGCCGCGATGATTCACGCCGGTGTGGTGTTGCTGGCGCTGGTCTATCTTGCTCCGTTATTGGCGTACCTGCCTATGGCAGCCATGGCCGCGCTGCTGATCATGGTGGCCTGGAACATGAGTGAAGCGCCGAAATCGGTCCACTTGCTGAAAACCGCTCCCAAGAGCGATGTGCTGGTTTTCCTCACCTGTTTTTCCCTGACCGTTGCGCTGGATATGGTGATCGCGATTACCACCGGTATCCTGTTGGCGGCGGTCCTGTTCATGCGGGAAATGGCTCAGATGACCAGAGTCACGGATATCACCGGAAACAAGCGCATAGTCAGTGCCGGACTTCCCGATGGATGGCAGGTGTTCAAGATTAATGGTCCGCTGTTCTTCGCCGCAGCTGATCGTATCTTCGGCGAACTGGCCGGCCTGTCCCGCAACGCCCGGGGCTTTATTCTCTACATGGACGGCGTAACGGTCCTGGACGCTGGCGGGTTGTCCGCATTGAACAAGCTGGTTGAGACTTGCCAGGCAGAAGGCACCCGCATCGTCGTCGCCGACCTTCAGTTCCAGCCGTTGAAAACCCTGGCGCGGGCCGGGGTGGGACCTGTTGATGGTGTCAGCAGTTTCTATCCCTCTCTGGACTCCGCCCTGTCAGCGGTCAGGGCCTGGCCCAACCGATAGTTCCCGGGGGCTCTTACATCGGCCAGTGCAATTGCAGGTTACCGCCGCCGAACCCGAATTTGTGCAGGTAGAATGTCGGGTTCAACGTCAGTACGGCGTGGTCCTGCCTGGAAATCACCGTTTCAAAAGGCAATGTCAGCTTACCGGTAAAGCCGTGATGGCGGCGGTTCCGGTGCTCGGAAAAGGTCTGGCTGATATCGGGAGCACTCAGGTAAAGTCCCGGCGACAGTGTGGTCCGCGACGACACCGGGAATGACAGACCGCCGTACACTGTGGGTTCCCGGCGCCGGATGGCTCCCTCATCATTGAGTTCCCGACCAAAGAACCCCTCTTCATCAAGGTCAAGATAAGACAGGCCGAGACGAGGTTGGTAACGCCGTTCAGTGTCGGTTACGCGGGCATCCAGCGTGAAGTGATCGCGGGAAAAATCCGGGAACGTTGCTCCATCCCCCTCGAACAACCGGTAGTTCCGGCGGGTTCGTTCGCCACTGACTTCCAGGCGCCATAGCCAGTTATCCCGGCGGAAGCGATGGGTCAGCGCGGCTTTGATCGATTCGCTTTCCACTTGCAGGTTTTCCGTTCGGCTCAATAACTCTGATGTTGGTGACACCGTGAGTGACGCGGTCGTGCCAAGGGGCGGGTGTGTTGCGTCCTGTGCCTGATGCCATTGCAGGAAAAAGCTCTGGGGCTTGCGGATGAACTCGTCGTTGGTATCGGTTTTGTTATTGAAATACGTGTCCGGCAGAATCCAGCTGCCGTGGATCCAGCTGTTTCCGGGCAGGTGTTGGCGGACACTGAAGTAAACGTCTGATTCTGATTTGTCGGAGAACACATCGCCCTGAAGCCAGAGTTCCGTCGTGTCGGTCAGGTTATGACGGAAGCCCACCAGTTGGCGCTGATAGGCGCCATCGAGATCTTCGCTGCGCTGGATATCAAGCAGGAAGCCTTGCCGGTTGTCATTGAAGCCAAAGTCGTTGCGGAAGCGGAAATCAAAGTACAGCCGTCGACTGCTGACACTGCCTCCCGTTCCCCGGATGCCGTTATCGGTGGGGCCGGGAACGGCCTGGAGATGATCGAAGGTCCGTTCGTGGAGAAACCGTTCCGTGTTGTAGGTTTCATCCCGCCCCTGGACGACGGCGTCCTGGCGCCAGGGCTGGGGAAGGTGGTTGTTGCTGGCTTGAGGACCGGGGCCCGGAACAACCGAAAGCGTCAGGGTGATGCCAAGAGCGATTGGATACCGTGTCATGGTTGTCAGGGCCTTCATCCGCGTTATTACGCTATGCTACGGGTATTTTGCATTCAGGGGCAAAAGGGAGCCGCATGCTGCCATTTCGTATTATCGACAGAATTAAATTCATTGTAGAACGTCAACTGGTAAAGGGCGCTGGCTTCCAGTTAGTCGTGGTGGGTGTCTTCATCGGCCTGATCTCTCTGGTGGGCGGCCTGCTGGTGGCCCCCCAGGACGGAGCATTCGATGATATCGGCGCGGCGATCTGGTGGGCGTTCCTGCGCCTGACCGATCCCGGGTATCTGGGCGACGATGTCGGTACCTGGCAGCGGTTCGTATCCACGCTGCTGACCATCAGCGGTTACGTGGTCTTCATGGGCACCCTGGTGGCGATCCTGACCCGGTGGTTGATCGCCAAGATGGCCGATCTGGAGCGCGGGCTAACGCCGGTTACCCTGAAAAATCACATCGTGGTGCTGGGTTGGAGCAGTCAGACCTTACCGTTGCTGTCAGAACTGCTGGGATCGTCGGGGCGTATGCGCCGGTTTCTGGAAAAGCACGATACCCAGACCCTTAATCTGGTTGTGCTCTCAGAACATGCCTCTGCGGGACAGGTCCATGAGCTGCGGAACGAGCCGGGCATCAGGCGCAAGGCTCGCCAGGTTATTCTGCGTTCCGGCCTGGCGATTCAACCAGACGCATTGCATCGGGTCGCCTGCCTGGACGCGTCAGCGGTTATCGTGCCCAGTGCCGCCCATGAGGCCGGTACGCTGGTGACCTCCGATGTCGAAACGGTGAAAGCCTTGCTGTCGATCGCCGCCCAGGCCCGACACCTGAACGCGCCCCTGCCATTCGTGGTGGCGGAGATCCAGGATATACGTAAGCTTCCGGTCATCGAGCGCGCCTATCCCGGCGCCGTGGAGGTCGTGGGTGGTGACGCCACCATCAGTCGGCTCATGGTTCAGAATATTCTTCACCCCGGGTTGTCCGAAGTCTATAACGAGTTGCTGACGGCTGGTGAAGGCAATGAAATTTATGTACGCGGTGGCGAAACCGTTGCAGGCATGTCCCTGGGGCAACTGGCCGCCCAGCGCCCCCACGCTATTGTGCTGGGGATTCTGAAACCCAGGGGCAGCGGCTGGGACGTGCGGTTGATGGCGCCCTCGGATACGCCTGTGGAGATGGCTGACCGAGTTATCATGCTGGCCCGGGATTACTCGGAAACTGAGGCCAACCTCAAGCTGGCCCCCCTGCCGGTTGTCACCCGCGGAGAAGCCGGTCGCTATCTTCGCAATGCTGCGGACCGTCCACGCACGATCCTGGTGTTGGGCTGGAATCGCCGGGTGCCCAGCCTGATTGCCGAGTTTGGCAGTTACGCCGGGCAGGCGTTCAATGTCGATATCGTATCCGTGGTGCCGGCTGCCGAAAGGGAGCGGGACATCGCCAGGTACGTTCAGGATAGCCACGACGTAACCTGTCGCCATATCGAGGCGGACTACATGGTCGAGGATGAATTGCGCAAAGTGCGCCCCACCGATTACGACGCCGTGATCCTGCTGAGCAGTGACCGGCTGGCATCAGGTGAGGAGGCCGATGCCCGGACCATGGTGGGGTATCTGCAGCTGGAAGACATTCTTGCCGAGGCTAACCACAGACCTCAGCTGATTATGGAGCTGAGCGACCCCGACAATCGCCACTTACTGTATGGTCACCAGAGCGAAATGCTGATCAGCCCGATGATTCTCAGCCATGTGCTGGCACAGGTGGCCCTGCGTCGGGAGCTGCGGGTCGTGCTTGATGAGCTGTTTACCTGCGGTGGCGCCGAAATTCAGTTCCGTGATCCGCAGAACTACCCGTTACCGGCGAGCGTTGATTTCCAGTTGCTGGAAAAGATCCTGTCAGTCCGGGGTGAGCTGGCGTTAGGAGTGTTCCGGCACAAGGCGGATGACCGGGGGCGCCACCTGATGCTGAATCCGCCCCGCAAAACCTATCTGGAGTTACAGCCGGGGGATCGACTGGTCGTTCTTGCCAATACCTGACCGCAGACGTTTGGCGATGACGCCAAATCAGATTTGGTATTCATGGTAAAAATGATGAGAATAGATAATATAAATTTCAATTATAAATTCAAAGATACTAAAGTAGCTTCCATCGTCAGCGACCTGAACGATTTTTGATCGGGTTGCTGGCTCACCGGAGTAGTTTTCTGCTTCTGATGAAGAGCACCTCAAACCCTAAACGACAGGACTGAGATCATGCCATACGCAAAAGACGTTGACGCCATTGCTTCTATCCTGAAGCAAAACCCGACCTGGAACGCCATTAATCCGAAGCACGCAGCCCGCATGCGCGCTCAGAACAAGTTCAAGACCGGTCTGGATATCGCCAAGTACACCGCCAAGATCATGCGCGAAGACATGGCGAACTACGACAACGACACTTCCCAGTACACCCAGTCCCTGGGCTGCTGGCACGGCTTCATTGGTCAGCAGAAGATGCTGTCCATCAAGAAGCACTTCGGTACCACCAAGCGTCGTTACCTGTACCTGTCTGGCTGGATGGTTGCGGCCCTGCGCTCTGAGTTTGGCCCGCTGCCTGACCAGTCCATGCATGAGAAGACTGCCGTTTCCGGTCTGATCGAAGAGCTTTACACCTTCCTGCGTCAGGCGGATGCCTGGGAACTGAACCACCTGTTCCGTGCCCTGGAAGAAGCCGAGAATGCCGGTGACAACGCCAAGGCGGAAGAGCTGATCAAGCAGATCGACAACCACGAAACTCACGTTGTGCCGATCATTGCCGACATCGACGCTGGTTTCGGTAACGCCGAAGCGACCTACCTGCTGGCCAAGCAGATGATCGAAGCCGGTGCTTGCTGTATCCAGATCGAGAACCAGGTTTCCGATGAGAAGCAGTGTGGTCACCAGGACGGCAAGGTCACCGTTCCTCACGCCGACTTCCTGTCCAAGATCAACGCCGTACGTCTGGCGTTCCTGGAACTGGGTGTGGACGACGGTGTTATCGTTGCCCGTACTGATTCCCTGGGCGCAGGCCTGACCCAGAAAATCGCCGTGACCAACGAGCCGGGCGATCTGGGCGACCAGTACAACAGCTTCATCGATGGCGAAGTTATCGAGAAGGCTGAAGACATCAACAACGGCGACGTTGTCATCAAGCAGAAGGGCCAGCTGGTTCGTCCGAAGCGTCTGGCTTCTGGCCTGTTCCAGTTCAAGCCGGGCACTGGCGAAGACCGTGTTGTTCTGGACTGCATCACCAGCCTGCAGAACGGCGCCGACCTGCTGTGGATCGAAACCGAGAAGCCGCACGTTGGCCAGATCGCTTCCATGGTTAACCGCATCAAGGAAGTGGTGCCCGACGCCAAGCTGGTTTACAACAACAGCCCGTCCTTCAACTGGACCCTGAACTTCCGTCAGCAGGTATTCGACGCATGGCAGGAAGAAGGCAAGGACGTGTCTGCCTACGAGCGTGCCAAGCTGATGAGCGAAGAGTACGACAACACCGAGCTGGGTCAGCTGGCTGACGAGTGGTGCCGTAACTTCCAGCGTGACGGTTCACGCGAAGCCGGTATCTTCCACCACCTGATCACGCTGCCGACTTACCACACTGCGGCCCTGTCCACCGACAACCTGGCCAAGGGCTACTTCGGTGACGAAGGCATGCTGGCCTACGTTGCAGGCGTACAGCGTAAGGAAATCCGTCAGGGTATTGCCACCGTTAAGCACCAGGACATGGCTGGTTCCAACATCGGTGACGACCACAAAGAGTTCTTCGCAGGTGATGCGGCTCTGAAAGCTGGTGGTAAAGACAACACCATGAACCAGTTCGGTTAATCGAACGTTCAGGTTGTCTGTCGGCCGGGGGCAAAAGCCCCTGGTTGCATCCCAAAACCCCGCCCTGGTGCGGGGTTTTGTTTTTTGACACTAAGATTTCCCTACAGGTATCTGAATTTTCAAGTAAAGCTCCGGGAAGTCAGAGTTCCTCCCTCAATCGCTGTTTCAGATACGAAACGATCTCGATTGCCTGTTCATTGCTGTTCCCTCTCCTTTTTCTGAATAAAACCTTGTCTTACAACAGTCTGCCGTACCCCGGGCAAAACTGGCATGTTAATCGCTGTAGTCATCAGGCGGGTCTGAACCATGGCTTGTCAGCAGTCAGAAAGCTGGGGCGGATCCCTTCGTAGCTGAAACCATGGATAAGGAAGGTACGTCATGAAAACCAGAAAAAGCTTGCTAGCGATCGCTGTTGCTATGGGACTCGGACTGTATGGAACCGCCGTGGCCGACCAGGGCGGGGATGGCAGCCCGAACGCCAACGCCGATGATGGAAGCACAGCCGCCAACGTGTCCGATAGCGCTAACGACAATTCGGACAACTCCACCCAGCTGGACGTTGCGGACAGCGGAAACGACAACTCCACGGATAATTCAGACAACAGTATCAACGTTGCTGACAGTGCCAATGATAACTCGGATAACAGCATTGATGTTGCTGACAGCGGCAATGACAGCTCCGATAACAGCACCAATGTTGCTGACAGCGGCAACGACAATTCGGACAACAGCACCAATGTCGCGGATAGCGGCAACGACAGCTCCGATAACAGCACCAATGTTGCGGACAGCGGCAACGACAGCTCCGACAACAGCACCAATGTTGCTGACAGCGGTAACGACAACTCCGACAACAGCATCAACGATTCGTTCAATATTGCAGACAGCGGTAATGACAATTCGGACAATTCCGATAACAGCACCACCGACCTGGATCTGCATGTGTTCCTGAACGAAGCAGACCTGGATGGTTCAGTCTCCGGAGTTTCGGCCACTTACAATCTCGATGGTGATCACGGTGGCATGGCCTCTGCGACCAGTCATAACGAGATTTCCGGTGGTTCCGCAAACTTCACCGGCGTTGGGGCGTTTTCCCAGAACGCTGGTGCCAATAGTGTGACCCAGGCCAACGTCAGTGTGATGTCCAACCTGAGTACCGCCGGCAACTGATGGTAACTGGCCGCGCCCGTATCGGGTGCGGCCCCGTTACCCGGGAGAACGGACATGGGTAATGTCATCAGGTGGAAACTGGGCGCGGCCCTGCTGACGCTGACACTGGGGTGGGGAGTTCAGGTTCAGGCCGAGGACTGGTTGACGGCCGAGCCGCTTTCTGCGGATCAGTTGTCGGATGCCAGCGGGCGCCAGGGTATCCCGCTGCAGTGGCAGATCAACGACAACCAGCAGAACGCCAGCGTCTCCGACAACATGCTGTCGGGCAACGTGGTCACGGGGGATAACACAATCTCTGACCACGCGTTCGATAACATGAGCGGCATCGCCACGGTGATCCAGAACACCGGTAATCAGGTGGTGATTCAGGACAGCACCCAGATCAACATATTGATCAACCACTAGGGCAAAGGAGGTGGATCATGGCTGCGCGCGCCTTTACTGCATTGTGTGCGGGTGTCGGACTGCTGTGGTCCACTGCCTTCGCCGGCTCGGTGACGGTGCCGGGCATTGGAGGGGATGTGCGGGTCGGTGTGACCAGCTTCCAGGCGCAACGCTTTGACAATGTGATGCGCCAGCAATACGACTTCAGCTGCGGTTCTGCAGCGCTGGCTTCGCTGTTGTCCTATCACTATGACCACGAGGTGTCCGAGCAGGACGTGTTCCTGTCCATGCTAAGTCTCGCGGACGCGGAAAAGGTCCGCCGTGAAGGTTTCTCCATGCTGGACATGAAACGGTTCCTGGAGGCCGAAGGCTATCAGGCCGATGGTTTCCGGCTGCCGCTGTCAGGGCTCAGGGAAAAGGTGCGTCTGCCCATGATCGTGCTGCTGAACCTGGATGGTTTCCGGCACTTTGTGGTGATCAAGGGGATCAGTGAAAGCGAGGTGCTGGTGGGTGACCCTGCCCGTGGCCTCAAGGTGTACTCATACCGAGAGTTCGAACGTTACTGGGACGGCACGGCGTTTATTATCCGCAGCCATCTTCAGCAGGGTCGAAGCGCATTCCTGGGAGACGGCAATTGGCCCCAGGTAGCCCGGGCGCCTCTGGAGAAAGGGCAGGGTGGCCCGTCACTGGGGCATACACTGCCTTACTGGCCTTCATCGAGGGAGTGGTGACATGAGATTACAAACACTGTTGTTGGTGGCTTCCCTGGCGGGATCTGCGTTGTTCCGACCGGCTGTTGCGGAGCTCGCGTTGCCGGTGACGCCCCTGGCCAATCCGGAACTGGCCGAGCTCAGGGGAGGGTTTGTGCTGGATAACCTGGAAATCGCCATCGGCCTGGAGCAAATCGTATCTGTGAACGGTGACACGATGGTGGTGAACCGCCTGAATATCCCCAATCTGAACCAGTCAGTCCACGGTGGTGCCGTGGAACACCAGTTGGAAACCGTGTTGCAGGTGGTTGGGCCCAACCAGCAGACCGGGCCAAGGGTGTCGGGCAATCTCAGTGATTCCTCGGGCTGGATGACGATGATCCAGAACAATTTCGACAGCACCGTGATCCAGAATGTTCAGCAACTGAATATCGAGCTGAACAATATCGGCAGCGGCGTTCAGCTCCCTGCCCACCTCAATGACCACCTGTTACAGTTCCTGGGGCGCTGACTGACCGTCAGAGACTGATTGGCAGTTTCAGCGTGATCTCACTGTTCGGCGCGTTTTCGGTCACCCCAACGCTGACGGTCAGATTCAGGCTGGTGCTGCTGGACAGGCGCTGTGACAGCCCGAAGGAGAGGGAGCCGACCTGGATCCGGTCAAAGCGTGCATCAAACAGGTTATTGTCGTGCTCGATGGTCGTTTTGCGGATGACTGAGTGGTCATAGCCCAGGCTGAACGATGTCTTCTCGTTGAACGCGAACCCCATGCCAAAACCGAAGCGCACCACATCGCCGGGGTCCACCGTGCCGCCGTTCTCAAACCCCTGGTCGTCCTCGAGCGTCCAGACGTAACTGAGATTGCCGAACAGCACCGCGGGATCGGTTGGATAAATAAAGGAGAAGCCGGGTTCAAAAGCCCAGAAACCGGACCCGGTGGGGCGTTCACTGAGCTCGACGCCGATGGGGTTGCCCTGGCTGTCCTCGACCACGCGCTGATCCACATCGTAGGGACCGTCTCCTGTGGGTGATTTTATCCGCAAGACACTGATAATGTAGGGCATGCCATCCAGGCCGTCGTTCAGCTGATAGCGGAGCGAGAGCTCTACGTCCCCCAAACCTTCCCCGGATGATTCCTTCACGGTATCCACGGGCGTTCCCTGGAATGCCTGCCGCTCCCGCAGGTCTTCATTGATGCTCAGGTACGGTACTCGTAGCGCGGCTTCGAACTTGCTGGTGAATCCGTACTTCAGGGAAAGGGCGCCGACAAAAATATCCCGTTGTATTTCCGAGATATTAATCAATCCGACCAGCAGGGCTGGTATGACGGTGTACCCTTCCACCGCCACAACCGTTGAGTTGCTGTGGGCGTGGGAGAAAGCCGGCTCAATGGTCAGGCGGCCAGGACGAGTGACAATTCCCCGATCCGAGGTGATGGAGGCAATGTCTGTCGCGGTATCGCCGGATGATTCGGTCTCCGTGGCTTGTGGCCCGCCATAGTCATCGTAATCTGGTGCGGCCATGGCACCTGTGGGTAAAAGCAACGTTGCCACTATCAGGGAGTGTAGGTGCCTGTAACCCATTCTTGCTGTTCCTTTTTATTGGTGGTTCCCTAATGGCTTGTGGCCGCGTGCGTGGCTGTGGGGGCCGTGTTTATCCATTAACCGGTAGAAAGACACCCGGGAAATATTGAGAATGCGCGCCGCGGCGGACACGTTCTGATGTGACAGGGCCAGGCTGCAGGACAGTGCCTGTCGATCGGCCCTGGCACGGAATGCCTCAAGGCTGAGGCCAGACTGGCCGGGAATGGCCAGTGCAAGCTCCGGCAGACCCAGGTCCGCCGGTTCGATCATGGCCGACTCGCTCAGCAGCATGGCCTGACGCAGCCGGTTCTGCAGTTCGCGCAGGTTACCCGGCCAGTCATGCTGGGCGAGGCTTTGCATGGCCTGATTGCTGAGTTTGCGCACGCCGAAAGCCGTGTGGGTACTGGCCAGTATCCTGTTGGCAACGATCGGTATGTCCTCGGGACGGTCCCGTAACGGCGGCAACCGGACCTCCAGGCTGCCCAGGCGGTAGTACACGTCGCTGCGGAACTCCTCTGTCTCCACCAGTTTTCTCAGCGGCCGCGCACTGGTGGCAATGACCCTGACGTCCACTTTTTTGGGCTGGCTGGCTCCGATACGCTCAATCTGGCCTTCCTGCAGGAAACGCAGGATGGCGGATTGCTGTTCTGGAACCAGTTCATCAATGCCGGACAGCAACAGCGTGCCTCCGTCTGCGGATTCGAGACGGCCCCGGCGACTGTTCAGGGCATGGGTGAATGCACCTTTCTCATAACCGAACAACTCGCTCTGGGTCAGGGATACCGGTAATGCAGCACAATTGACCGTCACCAGCGGCTGGGTACTCCGGGACGAGTGCGCATGGATGAAGCGTGCGGCGGCATCCTTGCCGGTGCCGTTTTCTCCGACAATCAGCACGGGCTCATGGGTTTTGGCAAACCGACGCAACATGGCCCGTGCCTGACGGATGGCCTGGGATGCGCCTTCCAGTGCCACGTCTTGATAACTGTCGTGGTGCTCGGAGTCACCCTGATCTTGCAGCTGGGCCATGCCCCACAGGTGGCCCAGCACCGTATTCAGGCGTTCCGGGTCCAGTGGTAGTGTGTGGTAATCCGTGCAGTGCCGGGAAATGAGCGTTCCCAGCGGTGTGTTCTGATGGGGGGCGGACGGCAATATGCCAACCCAATAGGGAAGCTGGAAGGCTTCCGTCCACTGATCCAGATAAGGCGTTCCCTGTTCGGGGTAGATGCTCAGGTCCAGCACGCCGACCTTGGCCTTGCCGGCGCTGGCCAGGCCGAAGGGGGGCGGTTCTGTCATGTCAAAACGGTGTATGCTCCATTGTGGTAAGAGTGCCGAGTCGGGTTGTTTGTCGATGTTAGCCGCCGACAACCAGACGAGCGGTCGTTTGTCTTGCATGGTGAGTCTCCTCGGGATGGGGGCCCTTCCCGGGATGATATACATGTAATGTGCCAGTTAAGGCAGCGAGCCTGTTTTCAGTGGGTTGTATCGAGTTAATCCGCGTATACACAGGAATCTGTAAATTTTGCCGACATGGGAGAGCCGGGTGAGTACGGAGCAGGGCATTGTTTTTGGGGTTCTGGTGGCCACGCTGGGGCTGTTCATCTGGAACAGGCTGCGCTTTGATGTGGTATCAATGCTGGCCTTGCTGGCAGTTGCAGTGGCGGGATTGATACCCGGCGATGAACTGTTCTCCGGGTTCGGCCACCCGGCGGTGATCACCGTTGCTGCTGTCCTGGTGATCAGTCAGGGCCTGGTGAATGGTGGCGTGGTCGATGCCATTGCCCGTTTACTGGGGCGGGTCGGGCATCGTCCAACCTTGCAGGTGCTGATGTTGACCGCAGTGGTTGCACTCTGTTCCGGCTTTATCAACAACGTCGGCGCACTGGCTTTGCTGATGCCGGTGGCGGTATGGATGTCTCGGGAAGCGGGCCGGTCGCCCTCTTTGCTGCTGATGCCCCTGGCCTTTGGTTCCCTGCTGGGAGGCACCATGACGCTGATCGGGACGCCGCCCAATATCATCATAGCCAGCTACCGCGAAACCGGCTCCTTTGGTTTGTTTGACTTCGCTCCCGTCGGCGGTGCAATCACGCTTGTCGGCATCGCTTTCATTACCCTGGCAGGCTGGCGCCTGACGCCTCAGCGGCAAGACAGCGATGATGGCGGCAAGCTGTTCAGTGTTGGTGATTATGTCACCGAATTGCGGGTGCCAGAGGAATCGTCCTACGCCGGGGCCACGCTCCACAACCTGTTAACCGACGCTGACAGTGAGGACGATGTGGTCGTGCTGGCGCTGATCCGTGAGGATAGCCGGTCGCTGGCGCCATCCACCTACAAGGTTTTGAGAGAAGGGGATGTCCTGTTGGTGGAAGCTGACACGGAGAGCCTTCAGGATTTTCTCGATCACACGGGTCTGGCGCTTGCCAGTGCCAGTGAGGACGAGGGTGATGAATCCCGGGACGACGGGGATGAAACACCCTCCCGGAAGGAACTGGCCTCTGGTGAAGTCCGGCTTTCGGAAGTGGTGGTTACCCCTGAATCCAGCCTGGTGGGACAGACCGCCAATCGTCTGAACCTGAGGGAATACCACGGCCTGAATATCGTTGCCATGGCGCGTCAGGGGCACCGGTTGAAGCGCCGTCTTGGGGATGTACGCATTCAGGCGGGGGATATCCTGTTGGTACAGGGACACGAGGATTCCCTGGGTGGTACTTTGCAACAACTCGGTTGTCTACCCCTTGCTGAGCGTGGCCTCAGACTGGGGCGGGAGCGCAATGCAATGCTGGCCGGTGGTCTGTTCATGGCCGCCATTGTCACCATTGTGGCCGGCTGGCTGGCGCCACCGGTGGCACTGGTGGCTTGCGCCGTATCGATGGTGCTGACCGGCCTGCTCAGTGCCCCGGATGCCTACAAGGCGATTGACTGGTCCGTCATTGTGCTGCTTGCTGCTATGATTCCCGTCGGTCAGGCCCTGGAAACCACCGGCGGCGCCGAACTGATTGCGGCACAGATGCTGGCACTGAGCGACGGGCTGGCACCGGCCATTGTGCTTGCGGTGGTGCTGGTGGGCACCATGCTGTTGTCGAATGTGGTCAATAACGCCGCTGCCGCAATACTGGTGGCTCCTATTGCTCTCAGTCTGTCCGCGGAGCTGGGCATGCCATCCGACGCCGTGCTGATGGCTGTTGCCGTGGGAGCGTCATGCGCTTTCCTGACACCCATCGGGCACCAGTCCAACGCCCTGGTGATGGAGCCGGGTGGATACCGGTTCGGGGACTACTGGCGTCTGGGGTTGCCCTTGTCAATCCTGGTGACGGTGGTGGCCGTGCCGATGATCATGCTGGTCTGGGGGTAGCTCAGCCATGGGGATTGTAAAGTCCCAGGCGGATAGCCTCCTGCACCGCCTCGGCGCGGCTGCTGATGCCAAGCTTGGCATAGATGTTCTTGATGTGCCGCGCGGCGGTGTGATAACTGACGTCCAGAATGTCAGCCACTTCGGCAGTCTTGAATCCCCGGGCGATCATCTCCAGAACCTGCCGCTCCCGGGAGCTGAGCATTCCGGCGGTGTCCTGTCGCCCCTCCTGTCCCAGGGGCGTTGATCGCACCTGCTGGAAGTAATTCATCATGCGCTGGGTGATCTGGGGCGACAGCGGCGGCGTTCCGGTGGCCAGATTCTTCAACGCATCGGCAATCACCTGGCGCGGCTCGTCCTTGAGCAGGTATCCGTTGGCGCCCGCCTGTATGGCGGGAAACAGATGAATGTCATCGTCGTAAATGGTGGTGACCACCTGATGGGCGGACGGGGCGACGGACTTGCAGTGGCGAATGAAGTCGACACCGGAGCCGTCCGGCAGGCGCAGGTCGACCAGGCACAGCTCGGGTTGCTTGCCGTCCAGCCAGGCCAGGGCCGAACCCAGGGTATCGCAACAATGCACCTGTGCCTCCGGGAAAGAGGTCAGAACGGCGCCGGTGAGCCACCGCTGGGCATCTTTCAGGTCCTCAAGAATCAACACCTGTTTCATGATTGTGGACCTCCGGGCACCGGCAATGTGCAGATCATGCCGGCGCCGCTGTTCAGCGGACAGTAGTAGCGCATGTCGCCATCCAGCTCTTCGCATCGCTCGCGAATGCTGTGAAGGCCGATGCCGCTGGCGTTTGCGGTCAGTTCACTGCCCCAGCCAACGCCGTTGTCGCTGGCATCGAGGATCAGACAGCTTTCCTGATAGCTGATGTGCAACCGGACATCCGTCGCCCGTGCATGACGAATGGTGTTGCTCAGGAACTCCCGGATAATGCTCATTAGGTTACGTTCCACCCTGGGGGTCAGGGTCACGACGGCGGCGTCGGGGGCGAGGGTCATCTGCAGATCAATTCCGAACAACTGGCAGCGTTCACCAGCTTCGGTGTGCCAGCGGGAGAAACTCTGGTCCAGAGGCACGATCTGTTTCTGGAGCCCTTGAATAACGCCGCGCAGCTCCCGCAGGCATTCCCTTGCCAGGCCGCTGAGTTCGGTGTCGTTGGCCCGGTATATGATGGACAGCAATCTCGCCCCGACGTCGTCGTGCAGATCCCGGGCCACCCGTTCACGCTCGGTCCTGATGCCGTCCTCGAAGGAGTCCCGGTACTGGCGGGCAAAGCGAAAGAGCTCCATTGCCCGGGCGGCAAACTGCGTATCCTGATGGTCAAACAGCCGGTGCCCCTGGTTGGCGTAACTCATCTCCAGGCAGGCGGATTCGCCCAGCAGAGGCGTCCGCAACTTCAGGCCATTGTCCAGGACAGCCGGTATTGCACAGCCGTGTTCCAGGCGACGGGTCTGCAGTGGGCTGAACGACCTGTGCAAGGCCTTCTGCCATTGCCGGTCGATGCTGCCGCCAACCTCAAAGGCATCGCTGATCATGGTGGGCAGTTGCTCCCACTGGTCTTCTCTGGCGGAAGAAGGAAGGAAGCGGCGAAGCAGCATCTGCCGCAACGGGAAATACACCCAGCCCACCAGAGCCAGGCTCACCACCAGACTCATGGAGTATTGCAGGTCGAGCCAGAGCACCAGAAGGCCATCGATCACAATAACGAGGATGCCGCACAGGAACCAGAACCAGGCCACCAGGATCCAGCGGTCGAGGTCAAACAGACGGTAACGGACGATACCGAGGGCAATGCCGAGGTAGGAGAGGACGAACAGGATCCAGGCGTATTTCTGATGGATCAGCGAGGGGTAGCCGATCACCTGGGGCACAACCACCAGCGACAGGTAGCTGATGATGCCGCCGAACCAGGAGTAGACAAACCACTTCAGGCGTGCCCGCGCCACTGGCTCCCGCCGGGTTCGCCGCCACTGGACAACCGCGAGGATGACATCCGTCAGCGCCCAGGCCAGCAGGGTATAGCGGGCGGTAATGTCGAGGCTGTCGATCCATTGCCCCCAGTTTGCTGCCAGGATCAGCGCCACCAGGGGAAGCATCAGCCATTCGAAGCGGAAATTGGACAGGGATGTCGGGTAGTGCCACAACAGAGTGGTGCCAGCGCCAGCGAACAGCATGGCACCGAACTGGTTGCTACGGGACAGGGCCAGCAGAAGGTCGGCTGGCAGACTCAGTTCGCGGGTGGTGTACACCGCGCTGGAGATAATCGCCACGGCAATGCCGAAACCGGCAAGGGCATAAAAGAAAGGCCCGCGCTCGTTCTGGACGAACGCCCAGGCAGCGACCCCCATCCAGAAAATCAGCAGACCACAAATCACCTGGTACCAGAACTCGGGTGACAGGTCTGTCGGGCTAACGTCAGCTGTCAGGTTAACGGTCACCCAGTCAGTTTGCTGAATCAGCGCCTGCGTGCCCGAGCCCGGAATGGGTTCCGCGGTTTTGAAGCCAAAAGTGACGCGGTCTGATTGCAGCGTTTCCCAGAGGCGATCCTGGCGTTCAAAGAATCGGTTGTAGGGACCGTAGGTGGAGGCATCGTCCGGTTCGGCAATGGCATCAAACGGTTCCAGGTCCATTTCCCGTGTTTCACTACGAACGGCGACGAGCTCATCGCCGGGTTTCAGGATTCTGGCGAGGGGGCCTTCCGGGTCAACTTCGACAATGCGCGCACCTTCCTGGCCAGGCACGGTGGTGATGCCCAGGCGGGGCACGCCAGTGGCAAAGTAAAGGGCAAGAAGAAACAGGGCCAGACCGACGGCGATACCAGTCGACAAGACCTTCGATGGAGCCCATTGCTTAGACATGTCGCTCCTAGCGTCAAGTTGTCCGGGTGTACGGGTTATAGTTGAGCCGCATAAGGGGGGCAAGGCGGAAGAATCCGGTTGGCCCGACAAGCCACAAGGGCTGCCAGCAGCCTTGGGGGCATGCTCCCATTGTCACCTTGTTCCCCTGGAACTATGACAAGTGTGGGAAAGATGGTAATCCCCCAAACTGGGTATGCGATGTCCAGGAAAACGGCAAAAAATCCGCCGCCAGGGCACTCATCCGGCAGGCAGTTTGTTATCGTATTTAACGAACCCGAGCGTTTGGAGAGCATGAGCGTGAATAAAGCAACACTGTTGGCAGAACTGGAGCAAACCCGGCGGCGTACCCGGGCATTGATTACCTCCCTGCCGGATGACATGCTCGACGTGCCCTATCATCCTGGCGTAAATCCTCCCTTGTGGGAGATGGGGCATGCCGCTTTTTTCTACGAAGTGTTTGTGTTTAACCTGCTGGATGGCACCCCCAGCTACAATCCCGCTATGGATGATCTGTGGGATTCCTTTCACGTTGACCACCGGGATCGCTGGTGTCGGGAGCTGTTTCCCGGCCGTGAAGACACCCTGAGCTATTTCGATACCATCTACGACCGTGTGGCGGAGCGGATTCAGAGTAAGGCACTGACAGATGCAGATCTGTACCTGTACCGCTACGCCATTTTCCACCAGAACATGCATATTGAGTCATTGATCTGGTGCCGGCAGACGGTAGGGTATCCAGCGCCTCCCGACCATACCCCTGAACGTGTTGCGCCCGGTGACCGGATTGCCGGCGACGTCACCATCCCGGCGGGGCGCTGGGTGATCGGGATGCCCGGCGAGTCCTCGGGATACGCCACCTACGATTTTGCGTTTGATAATGAGAAGCCCAGGTTTGAGGTGGAGCTGGAATCCTTCGCGATCTCCCGTCTACCTGTGTCCAATCGGGAATTCCTCGATTTTGTCGAGGATGGTGGATACCGGCGCCCGGAACTCTGGTCCTTCGGGGGGCGCAAGTGGCTGCAGACCGAGGTCGATGTTTCACTGGTCCATAACTGTGCCGGTCCGCTGATGCACCTGCCGAAGCAACCGTTATACTGGCGCTGGCACGATAACCAATGGCAGGAGCGCCTTTTCGATGACTGGCAGCCGCTGAATCTGGACGCTCCGGTTACCCATGTAAGCTATTGGGAAGCGGAAGCCTGGTGTCGTTGGGCTGGCCGGAGACTGCCGACTGAATACGAGTGGGAAGTCGCGGCGTTGGGTAACCAGCCTGGTGAACCTTTCCGCCGATTCCCCTGGGGGAACGACCCGGTGAGCCCGGCACATGCCGATATGAGCGGCCGCGCCATGGCACAAAATCCGGTCTGGGATTACCCTGAAGGTGAGAGCCCGTTTGGTTGCCGTCAGATGATCGGTACCGTCTGGGAATGGACCAGTAGCCAGTTCTTTCCCTACGATGGCTTCCGGGTCGATATGTACCCGTTCATGTCGACCCTGCAGTTCGGTGACCACAAAGTCACACGTGGCGGAAGTTGCGCCACGTCGGCCGCGCTGATCAGGGGCACCTATCGGCAGGCATACCTGCCCATGAGATGCGACGTATACACCGGGTTCCGCAGTTGTGCGTGACCAGAACACTGCTGAGGACCAGCCATGAACGTGTATGAAACCGATGAATTGCTCAGCCAGTATTTGGGATTCCACTTCGGGGATCACTATTTTGGGGTGAGTAATTACCCCGCACGGTGTGCCGGCATCTGCCTGGAAATGATGGCCGGGCGGGACAAGCGCAAGGCACTGGATCTGGGTTGTGCCGTTGGCCGTACGGCCTTTGAACTGGGCCGGGTGTTTGATGAAGTCGTGGGTATCGATCTCTCGCAGCGATTTGTGGATGCGGCCCATCACCTCAAACAGCACGGTGAAATCGATTACTTTCGGCGGGATGAAGGTGAGCTGGGTGAGCGCGTGACCATAAGTCTCGACGATCTGGGTTTGCGCAGGGCTGCCGAACGGGTGTCGTTTGCCATGGATGACGCCTGTCAGCTGGGGGCTGAGCATCAGAACTATGACCTGATTTTTGCCGGCAACCTGATCGACCGGCTGCAGGCTCCCGGGTCGTTTCTTGCCGGTATCCACGAACGCCTGGCGGTGGGAGGCACTCTGGTCATCAGTTCCCCCTACACCCTGATGGAGGAGTTTACGCCCCGCAACAACTGGATTGGCGGTTTCGAACTGAATGGACAGCCAAGGAGTGTCCTGGATGGCATGCGGGAGATACTGTCCGATCATTTCGAACTGGTTCAGACCCCGATGGATGTGACGTTTGTGATTCGCGAAACCCGGCGGAAATTCCAGCACACCATTGCTGAACTGACAGCTTGGCGAAGAATTCGCTGAATCTGGAAAGGACTGAATATCAGGACAAGATTAAGTCTGAGGATACCGGGGGCGCACGATGCGCCCCCGGTTGTTAAGGGATGATCAGGGCAGCTCGACCAGAACGACCAGTCCCAGGTCTTCGAAAGCGGCTGTCCCCGCCCCGTCCGGATCGAACGACGTGCGCAGCAGACCCAGAGAGCCATCGTGGCTGATGAAGCCGTCCATGGTGGTTACGCCATCGCCGCCGCTGGCCTGGGGCGCGGTCATGGTCAGCGAACCGCTACCGTCGACGCTGACATCCAGCGTGTTTTCCAGCGCGAAGCTTTCTTTGCCCACTTCCGCCGCCAGACTTCCGCTTTTCACGACTGAGATATAATCACCCGCAATGTCTGCCGCCGTCTCGCTTGTAAAGGTCAGGGTGGAGTCAAAGCCCATGTTGTTGAGGAAGATGCTGCCATTGTCCCTGAAGGTCACCGATAGCATAAATACCCGATAGGTGCGGTCAGTCAGGCTCGGTGCCGAACCGTCTGGCAGTTTGACCATCAGGGAGTGTTGGATCTCGGCGAAATCAGTGCCGTCATTCGGGTTGGCGCCGTCGAAGTCCGGTACCGCCAGGAAATCGAACGTATCGTTGACGAAGCCGTTGGCGGGACCCCCGATATCACTGATGGTGCCATCGGCCTCCAGAGTGACAGGTCCTGATCCACCATCAGGGGTGCTGGACAGTGTTGTAGTGCCGCCGGTAGCGTCGCGGTTGATTTCAAGAAGATTGCCGCCGGTCAGGGTAAAGTTGCCGGCACCGTCAAAGTTGACCGTACTTTGTTCACTCTCGACACGAATGCCGGCGCCCTCTTCCAGGTAGGTGGACAGGCTGATCAGACCAAAATCACCACTCAGGTCGCTGTCCGTGGCGTTCTCCGGCAAACGGGCAAAGTACTCCAGGGAACGCATGACTTCGTCACCGTCCTTCTGGTTCGGGTCAACAGCGTCTTTTTCGCCGTCCTCATTGGTATCGATAGTGCGGTAGCGGACCGCTGCTTCCTGAGCCAGCAGGAAGAACAGGTTGTTGCCTGTGGTCTTCTGCAGTCGATAGGTCACCGGCGGGAAGCGGAAACCGAAGTCGCCGTCGATGTCCTCCTCGAATTCTCCATCAATGGTCAGTACGCCGTTGCTGCCGTATGTGCCGGTAAAGGATTCCGTCTCGGTGTCCGCCAGTTCCGGGAAGTATTCCACCATGGCGCTGCCATCATCGGCGCCTCCCAGGAAGGCGTAAGCAGAGGCATTGGCGCTCAGGGTTACGCCGACCTCGCCGTTACCGTTGTCAGTAAACGTGAAGTCGTCGCTGTAGGTATCGGTGGCGAAAGTGCCAAAGCCCTGGCCGTCGGAATCATGCAGTCCCAGGTTCAGGGCTGAGCTGCGAAAGTCGCCGGCGATCTCGGTGACGTCCCCTTCGGGTGTGGAAATGGAGTCCACCTGGCCTTCCACGAAGTCGCCGATTTCCTCATCCAGTTTGGCGAACATGGACGAAAGATCCGCCTCCGCGGTCAGGTCAAACTCATCGGCCTGGCCTCGCAATTTGACAACCTTGTCGGTTTCCAGGCTGTCGAGATCGGCTCCCCTGTCGATAAATTTCTGCAGGACAAACTCCGATATCGGGTCAATGTCCACCTCCTGGTCCACCACCTGGGCACGTATCTGTTGGTTATTGCTGCCGGTGATGCGCACGATCAGGTTGCCTGCGAGGCTTGTGCCATCGGGCACCGTCAGGGTGTAGTCACCAGTGACGGACGTGCTGGTCCGGGCCAGAACATCGCCGATCTGGTTGCCATCGTTGTCAACACGGATGAGCTCGACGTCTGCTCCTTCCACGGGCTCCAGTCCGGTGATGGCTGCCGCTGCGCCTGGAACAAAAAACGCAACAGCCACCTCAAGCGGAGACTTGGGTTCAAGCTGGGCCACCATGCCGCCCGGCGCAGTTGCCTTGCCACCTACCTCCGTGCCCTGTGTGTCCGCCGTATCATCGCTGCCGCTGCTGGAGGAGTTGCTGCAGCCGGCAACCGCCAGACTGGCCGTGACCGCCGAGAATAATGCTAACCGCTTGAATGAATGCATATCGCTCACCCTTGTATGGTTTTTGGTGTTTGCCGGGTGACTATGGCAAAAGCCGGGTGAGGTAAAATCCCCTAAATTGGGTATTCGCTGAATTCAGCGTGTTCGGGTAAAAAACGCGGTCTGGGTGGGATGGCCCACTTCGGGATCGTATTCACCGATACCGCCAAACTCCACCTGATACCCGTTACGCTCCGCCACGCCGCGAGCCCAGCGGCGGAACTTGGTGCGGTCCCACTCGAACTTGTGATCCTCCTCGCGGAATTCATTGGGGGCAAGATCGAACAGCGGATTGTATTCGCGATTGGGAGTGGTCATGAACAGGCAGCCTGGCCTGTATTCGCCAAACACGGCGAGTTCCACCTTTGAGAGCTCTCCGGGATAAACGTGTTCAATGGTCTCCACCATCGCGGCGGCATCGTAGCCCGATAACGCGGGGTTGCTCTCGGCGTAGGAGCCACGAATCAACTGAATCCGGGGAGCGCCTTCAGACAGGTAGGCAGCTAGATTGACGCGGGCCTGCTGAAGGGACAGACCGGAATGCTCCAGCCCGGTGATCGAGCGGAACTGGCCATCCGCGAGCAGGCGGTACAACAGCGAACCCGAACCGCATCCCAGATCCAGTACTCGGGTGGCCCCGGTTGCCTTCAGCACGCGGTACACCTGGTCCAGGCGTTCCTCGTGCAGGGACGTCATCTGGGTCATCCGGCTTTCTCCGGACACGGCCGGCTCGAACATCAGGTTTCTGCTCCCGCAGTGTGTCCGGGCGCCGCACTTTGCCGGCTCTTTAACTGGCTGGCCAGCGCGACACCGGTTTCGCTCATGGTGAGGTAGGCCTCATTCGCCCCGGCTTCCCGAATCTGTCGTGCTTCATCCTCGTACATGGTGTGAGCCACGATGTAACCCGAAAAGCCTTTCTTCCGGAGATTCCGGGCGGCGATAAGTTTACCCTCAATGTCACCCATGCTCAGGATGACTGCTTCAACCGATGGCATATGAAGGCCTTGCCAGAAGGACATATCCTCCGCATCCGCGAAGACCACGTTGCGTTCCGCCTTCTGGTGTTTGGCGACCTTGGCAGGATCCGAGTCCAGTCCCATAACGCGGGCTTCGGACTCAGCCAGATGATCATAGGCGGCTGTGCCGGTCCGGCCCATTCCCATGATCAGCATCCTGGTGCTTCCCAGTGAGATCGGTTGTTCATCGGGGTGGTGGCGTTGGCCTTCGTAGGGCGTGAGCCGTGCGCTGAAACGCTCGTAAAGGGTATGGGCAAAACGGTTGACCGGAGCGGAAATAATGAAGGATATCGCTACGGTCAGTGCCAGTGGCACCAACCAGTCCGGCAGGGCAACGCTCGCGACGATCAGGCCGAACTCACTGTAGTTGGTGAGTGACAGAGCACTGAGAAAGCTGCTGCGGGCCCGGAGTCGGAAGGCGAGCAGCAAAAAGAAGAACAGGATGCCTTTCAGTGGCAACACCACCGAAGCAACCAGAGCGAAGATCAGGGCATCGCCGTCAGGCAGTCCGCTAATGCCGATCTGCAGGAAAAAACCAACCAGGAAGACTTCCTTGACGCTCCAGAGGGATTTGGCCAGTTCCTGGGAGCGCGGATGGTTGGCCAGCATGGCGCCAAACACCAGCGCTCCCAGTTCCGAACTCAGCCCGACCGCCTCGAAGCCAAGCCCACCGAGCACCAGGGCCAGCAGTAACCCGAGTAGAACCAGCAGTTCGTCATGGCCACTGGCATCGAGGAGCCGGAACAACAGTGGGCGCAGCAGTGGAAAGCCAAAGACAACGAGCGCCCACTGGGATGGCGCTTGTCCCGAAGCCAGGCTCATTACCACCAGGGCGATCAGATCCTGCATGATCAGGATGCCGATGGCCACGCGACCATGAAAAGCCCGTAATTCCCGCTTGCTTTCCAGTACCTTGGCAGCGAGCACGGTGCTGGAGAACGACAGGGCGATGGCCAGTAATAGCGCTGTCTGCCAGGTCAGATCCATCAGCAGGTACAGCCCCGGGGTAAATACCGCGCAGGTGATGGCGAAATGGAACAGGCTGCCGCCGATGACTTCCGCGCTGATAATCGAGCGTAGTTTGAGTTTCAGGCCTACGGTAAACAGCAACAGCAGAACGCCAAGGTGAGCGATGTGCTCAAGGGCGTTGGTGGCCTCCACGGTGATGTCGATGGTTTCGGCCAGGCCGCTCAGGACAAATCCGGCCGCCAGGTAGCCGACCAGGGGTGGCAGGCCGGCGGTTTTTACCAACAGCCCGAGTCCAAAGGCGAATGAAACCCAGATTGCTTCTGGCATGGTGGTCGTCTACTGGATCAGTGGCTGGATTGAATAAACTCCCGAAACAGTCTGGCAGATTCTTCCGGTACCTCTATCATGGGCGCGTGCCCCACGCCTTCCAATAGTACCTTTCGGGCATTTGGAATGCGCTCCACAAACACATCGGCATTGCGATAATTTATCACACGGTCCTCCTTGCCCCACACCACCAGTACCGGAGCGCGGATTTGTGTAATGGCGTTACGGAAATCCGGTTCGTAGCCGGTGTCGCGAATGGCGGCGAAAATAACCTCGTTGACTTCCCGGTTGGCAATGGCCTTTTGTTCCATCACATCCAGGATCGGCCAGGGCGCGAAGGGTTTTTTCTCCAGGGCGAAGTCCATGAGGCGATCAAAATCCCCGGGCTTTCGGGGGATCAGCGGGTTGTCGCCCTCCGTCACCAGGTCCACCAGTTCACTGTCATATTCAAAGATGCCTGCGGGATCAAACAGGACAGCAGAACGGACCTGCTCGGGAAACCTCGCGGCATAGAGAGCGGTGATGGCGCCCCCCATGGAGTTGCCCATCATGTGGGCCTGGTCGATATCGAGCGCGTCGAGAATACGGGACACGTGTTGAACCTGGTCTTCGAAGCGGTAGCCGAGATCCAGATCCTTGCTGCTGTCACCGTGACCGGGAAGGTCGATGGCGTAGACGTTGAAGTCATCGGTCAGCTCCGCGGCCAGGCGTGTCCAGTTGTCCTTGTTGGCGCCGAATCCGTGAATAAGTACGACGCTATCGCCATTGGCTGACTCTTTGTTCCGGAGATAGGCAATGTCCATTTCGCCAACCGCTACCCGGTCTGATTCAAGCCCCGCGGATGAGCGCTCCCAGTCGATGGCCGTGTCGTAGATGTCCTGGCGTGAGCAACCCCAAAGCAGCGTGGCAAGGGTAAGCAGAAGCATCACTGGCAGTCGGGTTGTCGATGTCATTGAAAATCTGGCTCCGTTTCCATTGTGGGAGGGCTGTCCGTATCAGGCAAAGGTTACAGTAACTTAAAAAAAAGCCCGGTCAAGGACCGGGCTCAAAGGTTTCCTGAGTCGGGCTGTTCCTTCAGCCCTTATGGTGATCAGTGATCAGAAGTCGACACTGATGCCAACGTATGCGGTGCGTGGCAGGTTGGGGCGTGCACCGTGCGGGCTGCGGGACACGATTTCCTGATCATCAAGCACATTGTCCATCTTGGCATAAACCCGGGTAGACGTGTTCAGGGCATAACTGCCTGACAGGTCCACCACGGTGTAGGCGTCGGTCTTACGGAAGGTGTTATCGGTACCGGAGCGATCACAGGTGTTATCGACACAGGTTTCGTCAACATAGGCGATGTTGATATAGGCATCCCACAAGTCGCCGTCGCGCAGGCCGGCACGCAGGGCCGCGACGTTTTCCGGAAGGTCGCTCAGGTTGTCGCCCTTCAGCACGCTGCCGTCATCGCTGTCTTTGGTGACCTCAGCATCGGTGTAGGTCCAGGTCGCCTGTATCGGTGCGGTCAGTCCGTTGGGCAGGGCGAACTCGTAGGAAGCCAGCAGCTCAAGGCCCTGGATTTCGGATTCGCCTTCACTGACGGTGCCGGAGTCGATGGTCTGGTTGCCTACATCGCACGGATTGGCGATGGAACAGTTCCTGACGGTGTTTTCGTAATCGCTGTAGAACGCGATGGCTTCGGCGCGCAGTGCTCCGTTATTGTATCGGGCGCCGGCTTCGAAGTTGGTGCTCAGTTCCGGCTCGACATTGGTACCGCCGGAGCCTGCTGGCGCCATACCGCGGTGGACACCGCCGATCAGGGTTACCGTGGGTGTCAGGCGGTAGGTCGCGCCCAGGCCTGGCAGCAGCTCGCTGGTATCGTTGCTGGCGGTTTCAGTTTCGCTGGCGGACGTGCGCTCCGGCGTGCTCCATCGGGTCTGTGAGGTTTCGATATCCTCATAACGCAGCAATGCTGTCACTGTCAGGTCCGGGTTGATGGCGATGCGGTCAGCCACAAACAGGTTGAGGGCTTCGGCTTCATCGATCCGGTTGTCGCCACCGGTGGGGGCAATCTGTTCAACGAACTCGAAAGCGGGCCGTCCGTTGTTGACTACCTGTTCGAAGCGATCCTTGGGCTGGAAACGGTCTGCCTCGTCTTCGTGCAGGCGGGCGCCCACAGTGATGTCGTGGCGCATGTCCGCGAGGTCGATGCTGTAGTCCGCTTTCACTTCAATGCCCTGGGACAGATATTCCCGCGCGCCATTGGTCAGGGTGAACGGGCCAACGGCCTCGGTACCCTGTAGCTGGTTGTAGGCGGTCTGGTCGCCGTTGTTGGCCGCTTCGATCAGGTCGTTGAAGTTGCCTTTGTACCAGTTACGCTTGAACTCGTTGCGGTAGAGTGTGGTGGTCAGCGACAGGTCATCGGACAGTTCCACAAGGTGGGTAGCTGAGTATCCCTTGTGACGGTTGTCCATGTTATCGAGCTGGGACAGGAAATAGCGCTTGTTGGGGTTGCGCTTGAAATCCTCATCGGTCAGGCCGAGATAGGTTTCGTTACTCAATTCTTCGCTGTACTGGAATTTCAGGTCAAGCTGGTGGTAGATGTCCGCGGAGGCGTCTGAGTTGAAGCGGGCCTTGGCCACGTAGTCCTGCTTCTCAAAACCGGTGTCACGGCTGGACTGCTGCAATTCCTTGAAGCCGTTGGTTTCTTCCTGGAAGGTTTCAATGATGAACGCTGCGTTTTCAGTGCTGTTGCCATACCAGCTGTGGATGCGTTTGCCGGCGTTTTCGGACACCTCAGCAGTGACGTGGCCGGCTTCGGATGTCGGGATCGGGGTGGAGCGCAGGTTGATCGCGCCACCTACGGTGAACGGGCCGTAACGCAGCAGGTCCGGACCTTTGAGGACCTCGATACCGCTCATTCTGCCAAACGTGGGGGAATAGTAGGCCGCAGGGGCTGAGTAAGGCGCCGGTGCGATGAGCACACTGTCTTCCATCAGTGTGATCTTGGACGAACGCCCGGAACCGGAACCACGAATGCCGATATTGGGTCGAAGGCCGTAGCCGTCCTCTTCCTTCAGGTAAACGCCGGGGACTTCGCGGACCGCCTTGTGGATGTCCGTGTATTTCATGGTTTCCAGGTCTTCGTTGGTCACAACGTGGGCAGAGCCCGGTAAAGCGGACGCGGAGCTGTCGTCACCAATTATGACGAGTTCATTCAGAGTCTGTTCCTGGGCGCCGGCTGAAGTGGCGGCGGCAACGATGGCGGTTGCCAACAGGCTTCGGGAGAATCGGGGCATCATCTTCAAATCCTTACAGCTGATTTAGGTGAGGATGCGAACTATGCAAATGATACGTATTTGCAACAAGTAAAAATTATCATGTAGATTTAGGTTATTGAGTATCCATTGCTGTATTTCTGGGGCCTAAACACAAAAAAAGCCCGGCGGGGCCGGGCTTTACGAGAGGCTTGTTATTATCTCAGGGTCAGGACTGTTCTCGCGCAATGGCCCGATAAGCAATGTCCTTGCGATAAAACACGCCGTCCCACTGGATCCTTGCCGCAACCTCATAGGCGCGCTGCTGGGCCTCCGTGACGGTCTGCCCGAGGGCCGTGGCGCACAGCACACGGCCACCGCTAGTCACAACCTGCTCACCATTGAGTCGAGTACCCGCGTGGAACACTTTTTCACCCGCCGTTTCAGACTCGGGTAGCCCGGAGATGACGTCTCCTTTGTCGTAGCTGCCCGGGTAGCCGCCGGCGGCCAGTACTATGCCTACTGAGGCACGGTCATCCCATTTGGAATCACACTGGTCCAGTTTGCCATCAATGGCGGCACCACACAGTTCCACCAGATCGGACTTCATGCGCAGCATGATCGGCTGGGTTTCCGGGTCGCCGAAGCGGCAGTTGAACTCAATCACCTTGGGAGCGCCGTTGCCATCGATCATCAGGCCGGCGTACAGGAAGCCCTTGTAGGGGTGACCTTCGGCCGCCATGCCACGCACGGTCGGGTAGATCACCTCATCCATGATGCGCTGGTGGATATCGGCTGTCACCACCGGGGCCGGTGAGTAGGCTCCCATGCCGCCTGTATTGGGACCTGTGTCGCCGTCGCCGACCCGCTTGTGATCCTGGGAGGTGGCCATGGGCAGAACGTGTTCGCCGTCCACCATGACGATAAAGCTGGCTTCCTCGCCATCGAGGAATTCCTCGATGACCACCCGGCTGCCGGCGGCGCCGAAGGCATTGCCGGCCAGCATATCGCGGATGGCGTCTTCGGCTTCTTCCAGTGTCATCGCCACGATCACGCCTTTGCCTGCGGCCAGGCCGTCGGCCTTGACCACGATGGGCGCGCCCTGTTCGCGCACGTAGGCGAGGGCATCATCCACCTCGGTAAAATTGGCGTATGCGGCGGTGGGGATGTTATGGCGGGCCAGGAAGTCCTTGGAAAAGGCCTTGGAGCCTTCCAGTTGCGCGGCGCCTGCACTGGGGCCAAAAACCCGCAGGCCGCGCTCGTCAAACCTGTCGACGATACCGGCAACCAGTGGTGCCTCGGGACCGACGATGGTCAGGCCGACGTTATTGGCGGCAGCAAAATCCGCCAGCCCGTCCAGGTCCATGACGTCGATGTTGATGTTCTCCAGCCCCGCTTCACGGGCGGTGCCGGCGTTGCCCGGTGCAACGAAGACCCGGTCAGCATCCGGAGACTGGGCGGCTTTCCACGCCAGGGCGTGTTCCCGGCCGCCGGCGCCTATAACGAGAATATTCATAGTCGTCTTCCTGCTCGTCGGATTAATGCCGGAAATGGCGCATGCCGGTGAACACCATGGCAATGCCGTGTTCGTTGGCGGCGTCGATCACTTCCTGGTCGCGCATGGAGCCACCGGGCTGGATTACGGCGGTAATGCCGGCTTTTGCGGCAGCGTCGATACCATCCCGGAACGGGAAGAAGGCATCGGAAGCCATAACCGAACCCTTCACTTCCAGGTCTTCATCGGCAGCCTTGATGCCGGCAATTTTCGCGCTGTAAACCCGGCTCATCTGGCCAGCGCCGACGCCGATGGTGCGTCCGGCCTTGGCGTAAACAATGGCGTTGGATTTCACGTACTTGGCCACCTCCCAGGCGAACAGCAGGTCGTTCAGTTCCTGCTCGGACGGCTGGCGCTGGGTGACCACCTTGACGTCTTCCATGGCCACCATGCCCAGGTCACGGTCCTGCACCAGCAGGCCTCCGGTAACGCGCTTGTAGTCCAGCGATCTGGCACGCTCACCGGTAATTTCACCACAGGCCAGAAGGCGCACGTTTTTCTTCGCAGCGACCAGTTCCACCGCCTCTGCGGCAATGGTCGGGGCAATGATGACTTCCACGAACTGGCGGTCAATGATGGCCCTGGCGGTCTCCGCATCCAGTTCACGGTTGAACGCGATAATGCCGCCAAATGCGGATGTCGGATCGGTGGCAAACGCCAGGTCATAGGCCTGGCGGATGTCGGCGCCAATGGCCACGCCACAGGGGTTGGCGTGTTTGACGATAACGCAGGCCGGGTCCGCGAAGGGTTTCACGCACTCAAGCGCGGCATCGGTATCCGCCACGTTGTTGTAAGACAGTTCCTTGCCCTGCAGCTGTTTGGCGGTGGCGACACAGGCTTCCCTCGGGTTGCGCTCGGCGTAGAAGGCGGCGCGCTGGTGAGGGTTTTCCCCATAGCGCATATCCTGAACCTTGACGAACTGCGCGTTGAAGGTGCGGGGGAAATCGGCACTGTCGTTGTCCGGGGTGCGGCCGCCCAGGTAGTTGGCGATGGCGCCGTCGTAGCCGGCGGTGTGCTCGAAGGCTTTGACCGCCAGATCAAAACGCGTGTTGTAGGTCAACTGGCCGTCGTTTTCTTCCAGCTCTTCCAGCACCCGGCTGTAATCGGAGGCATTCACCACGATGGCGACATCGTTGTGGTTCTTGGCGGCGGCGCGCACCATGGTCGGACCACCGATGTCGATGTTCTCGATGGCGGTAGGCAGGTCACAGTCGGGGTTGGCGACAGTGTCTTCGAAGGGGTAGAGGTTAACCACCACCATGTCGATGGGGTTGATGTTGTGCTCTCCCATCACGCTGTCATCGGTGCCGCGTCGGCCCAGGATGCCACCATGGATTTTCGGATGCAGGGTTTTCACCCGGCCGTCCATCATTTCCGGGAAGCCGGTGTAATCGGACACCTCGGTGACCGGGATGTTGTTTTCCTTCAGAAGGCGAAAGGTGCCTCCGGTGGAGAGCAATTCGATACCGCGCTCGGTCAGGGCGCGGCCAAAATCGACGATGCCGGATTTGTCACTGACGCTGATCAGCGCACGACGGACGGGGGTGTTAGCCTGGTTTGCCATGGGTTGGTCACATTCTTTGCTGGAGATGAACGAATAAGGGCCTCGCGAATGGTGTCCGGGAGGCCCTCGTTTCAATCGGGTGTCTGGATTATAGCAGACCGTATTGCTTCAGCTTCTTGCGCAGGGTGCCGCGGTTCAGGCCAAGCATGGTAGACGCCTTGGTCTGGTTGTTGCGGGTGTATTTCATCACCTGCTCCAACAGGGGCGCCTCCACTTCGGACAGCACCAGTTGGTACACTTCCGTGACCGGTGCTCCGTCCAGCTGGGCGAAGTAGTTCTTCAGGGCAACTTCGACGCTGTCACGCAGGGTGACGCTGTTGCCGCTGCTGTTCACCGTCTGCAACTGATGAATGTCATCGTTGGCCGATGTGCTCAGGTTGTCGTTTGCCAAAGTCTCAGCGGTCATGCTGCGAATACCTCTCCATTTCGTAAGCCTGCAAAATACTGTTGAATACTGTCTCTCTGCTCCCCCGCCTCGTCCAGGGCGTTGAAGCGTTTGCGGAACTGTTTGCTCTCGTCGTGGGACTGCAGATACCAGCCCACGTGTTTTCTGGCAATGCGCACGCCCATGAACTCACCGTAAAACTGGTGCAGGGCATCCAGGTGCTGCGTCAGGATGTGTTCCACCTCAGCCAGCGGAGGGGCCTGCAGGTGTTTTCCGGTCTCCAGGAAATGCAGGATTTCCCGGAAGATCCAGGGCCGGCCCTGAGCTGCCCGGCCAATCAACAGACCGTCGGCGCCGGTGTGCTGGAGTACCTGTTTCGCTTTCTCCGGGGAGGTGATATCACCGTTGGCAAACACCGGTATGCTGACGCGGGATTTTACGTCCGCGATGGTGTCGTACTCGGCGTCGCCCTTGTAGGCGTCCTTCCGGGTGCGGCCGTGAACCGCCAGCGCCTGGATGCCTGCATCTTCTGCCATGCGTGCGATCAGGGGCGCGTTGCGATGGTCCCGGTCCCAGCCAGTCCTCATCTTCAGGGTAACCGGGATATCCACGGCGGCGACAACGGCCTCCAGTATCTCCCTGACCAGGCTTTCGTCCTTCATCAGCGCGGAACCGGCGGCCTTGTTACAGACTTTCTTGGCCGGGCAGCCCATGTTGATATCGATGATCTGGGCGCCGTACTCGGCATTCAGTTTCGCGGCGTGGGCCAGCATTTCGGGATCGCCGCCGGCAATCTGGACCGATCTGGGTTCCGGTTCGCCCGCATGATCCATGCGGGTCCTGGATTTGCGCGTGTGCCAGAGCTTGCTGTCTGCTATGACCATTTCCGATACAGCCAGCCCGGCGCCCATGTTCCTGCACAGCAGGCGGAACGGGCGGTCCGTCACACCTGCCATGGGTGCGACAATCAGCGGGTTGGGCAACGTGTACGGCCCGATTTTTGCCGTTGGCAGCATGATCTGAGTCCGTGTCACAGCGGATTGAGCAAGGGTCGGAATGGAACGATTGCTCAATAAGTAACCGATCCTGATCCGAAGGGCGGTAATGATACCGCCGGGACGCCAGCGATTGAAGGGGCAAAGCAGTGAAAAAATTGATTATTTTTCGTGCTTTCTGGTTGACTTTTAGTCTGTTCGGTGGCGTTCGGCTGTCTTTGGCAAGTAAAGGCTCGCTTACGGGCTATATGCCTGAAAGGCGATGTTGTAGTTCACCGCGTCGCGGCCCGGGTCACGGATGCTGATGGCAATGCGCACCGGTGTGTCCGTTGGCATGGTAGATAACTCACGGCCTTCGCCGGCTATGTATTCCTCGGGGGTGAAGACGCTCTGGGCAACCACATCGCCGTTCAGATTGGAGAAGGTCAGGGCGATCGCGGGGAAAGGCTGGGCAAACGTTGCCCGGTTGATAATCACCGCCTCCACCAGCAACTGGCTGCGGTTGTCCGGATCGGTCCGCACCACCAGTTTGCGGCTCTGGATGGAGTCCACATCAATCAGTGGCTTGAGTTCGCAACCGGCCAGTTCGCAGCCTTGCTCGTAAAACGGCCGTAATTCCGGAATGGATGACAGCCGGTCAAACTGGAACCAGGTCACCTGGGCAACCAGTACGCCAATCAGTGCCAGTACAACCAGGCTCCAGATTACGGTTCGCACTCGCCCTCCCGAGCCGCCGCGCACCGATACCGGTTCCCGCCGCAGGTCACTGTAGGGCAGGTAAGCGGTCATGGGCTCGTCACGATCCGTCTCGTCTTCTTTTGGCAGATTGTCAGACGCCGATTGAGCATGATCATCGGTAGGCTCAAGTGCTAACGGGCTGTCCGTGGCGGCCGAAACCTTGTCGGACGTTAGCTCGTCGTCCTGGGGCGGGATCACCGCTTCCGGCTTGACCGAAGGTTCGATGGCCGGTCGTGGCTCGGGCTCGGATTCAATCGCAGGCGAGGATTCACGGGTGGCGGACGGGCCGCTGTGCTTGTGGTCATCGTCAGCCAGCATCGCCTCGGCCCAGCTTTCATCAATGTCCTGGCTGTCGTCTTCATCCCGGTTGTCGAATTCTGATCCGGACTCTTCATTGATGGAGCGGAAGCTGTCACTCAGCTCCTCCTCGGAAAAGGTCATCCGGGAGCCCGCATACCGACCTTCTACGGCATCCTCCTCCGGGTTGTCGGCGAATACGAAATCATCGTCAGCCGAGAAACCGCTGGCGGGTTCATCCGGCTCCCGGGAGGGAGGATGGGCAGGGGAGGGTTGCGTCGATCCGGCGGAAGCTGACGGTCCGACCTGGTGATCCACGGCATTGAAGACTTCCATGCAGTTCCCGCAGCGCACTTTGCCTTTGGCAATACTGAGTTGCTCATCCGTTACCCGGAACCGGGTATCGCAATTGGGGCATCGTGTCTGCAGGCTGCTTTGGGTCATGCTTCGTTCCTGTAAGCGACTTCGCTACGAGTCACGGAGTTTAGTGGTTCACAAAGGATTCGTCACCTGTCGATGCGTCGTCCTGTGAGCCGTATCCACTCTTCCTGTTGTTCCGGCTCATCCATCACAAACCAGGGTTCATACGCCGCCATGACCTCGCGGGCCTGGTTGGACAGAATGCCGGACAGCACCAGGTCGCCGCCGGGCTTGACCAGGGAGGCCAGGTGCGGGGCAAGCCCGATCAGGGGCTGGGCCAGGATGTTGGCCAGCATGATGTCCGCTTTGGTATCGGGCTCATGCTCGGGAAGATACAGGTCGAGGCGGCTGTTTTCGACGCCGTTGCGCTGGGCGTTGTCGCGGCTGGCTTCCAGCGCCTGGGGGTCGGTGTCCACGCCGATAACGTGATCGGCGCCCAGCAACAGCGCTGCCAGGCCGAGAATGCCTGAGCCGCAACCGTAATCGATCACCTGTTTGCCCTGTACGTCCTGGCCGTCCAGCCACTGCAGGCACAGGGCGGTGGTGGGGTGGGTGCCGGTGCCAAAGGCCAGACCGGGGTCAAGCATCAGGTTGGCGGCGTCGGGATCGGGGGCGTCATGCCAGCTGGGGACAATCCACAGCCGTTCGCCGAACTGCAAAGGCTGGAAGTCATCCATCCACGCCCGTTCCCAGTCCTTGTCTTCCACCAGCGTCACCGCAATCTCCGGCAGGGATTGCTGGGTCTGCTGATGCCAGGCATCGATAACGGCGGCGCGCAATTGCTCGATGTCCCGTTCGGAATCGAACAGGCCGGTGACATTGGTCTGGTGCCACAGTGGGGTGGTGCCGGGGTCGGGCTCGTATAACGGTTGGTCGGCTGCATCTTCCATGGAGACGGCTTCGGCGCCCATCTCCATGAGCAGATCTTCCAGCTGATCCGCGTTGTCCGGATCAGCCGGGATCTGTAGTTGTATCCAGGGCATATTTGCTTCAATCCCGCATCAGTTTTTCCAGGTAATGGATGGTGAAGTCTACCTGTTTAAAGCCACCATCGCGTACCAGTTTTCGATGCAGGGGTTGATTGGTCTTGATGCCTTCGACAACCAATTCGTCCAGAGCGTTCTTCATGCGCCGGCGAGCGATCTCGCGGTCATCGCCCCAGGTGATCAGCTTGGCCACCAGGGAATCGTAGTACGGGGGTACCGTATAGCCGCTGTACAGATGCGAATCGACCCGGATACCGTTGCCGCCAGGGGCATGGAAGTGTTTGACCTTGCCCGGGCTGGGTACGAACGTCTTGGGATCCTCGGCGTTGATCCGGCATTCCAGGGCGTGGCCGGAAATGCGGATATCGTCCTGGGTGTATTGCAGGGGCAAGCCACTGGCAACGCGGAGCTGTTCGCGCACGATGTCTACGCCGGTGACCATCTCGGAGACCGGATGCTCCACCTGTACCCGCGTGTTCATCTCGATGAAGTAGAACTCGCCGTCCTGATACAGGAACTCGAACGTACCGGCACCCACGTAGCCGATTTCCTTGCAGGCGTCGACGCACGCCTTGAGAGTGCGCTCTCGGGCTTCCGGATTGATGTTCGGAGCCGGCGCCTCTTCAATCACCTTCTGGTTACGGCGCTGCATCGAGCAGTCGCGGTCTCCCAGGTGGATGCAGTTGCCGTGCATGTCGGCCAGCACCTGAACTTCCACATGCCGTGGATGCTCCAGGAATTTCTCCAGGTAGACCGTCGGATCGCCAAAGGCATTGCGGGCTTCGCTCTGGGTAATCTGGACGCCCTTGAGCAATGCCGCTTCCGAATGAACCACCTGCATGCCACGGCCACCGCCACCGGATGCCGCCTTGATCATCACCGGGTAGCCGATCTCGCGGGCAATGCGCAGGGTTCGCTCATCGTCGTCAGTCAGCGGACCATCGGAGCCGGGAACGGTGGGAACACCCGCCCGGATCATGGCATTGATGGCTGAAACCTTGTTACCCATGAGGCGAATGGTTTCCGCTCTCGGGCCGATGAAGCGGAAGCCGCTTTTCTCCACCTGCTCGGCGAAATCAGCATTCTCGGCAAGAAAACCATAGCCGGGATGAATGCCCACGGAATCCGTCACTTCCGCCGCACTGATGATAGTGGGGATGTTCAGATAGCTGTCCGCTGCGCTGTTCGGGCCGATACAGACGGATTCATCCGCAAGGCGCACGTGCATCAGGTCACGGTCGACCTGTGAGTGGATGGCGACAGTCTTGATGCCCAGCTCTTTACAGGCGCGCAGGATGCGGAGCGCGATCTCTCCCCGGTTTGCGATCAGAACTTTTTCTAACATAGCCATGATATGCAATCACCGAGTTCAGGAAATGACGACCAGAGGCTGGTCGAACTCTACCGGCTGACCATTCTCCACCAGGATTTCAGTGACGGTGCCGCTCTTGTCTGATTCGATCTGGTTCATCATCTTCATGGCCTCTACGATGCAGACCACTTCACCTGCCTTGACCTGCTGGCCCACTTCCACAAAGGCCTTGGCCGTCGGGGAGGGTGAGCGATAGAAGGTGCCGACCATGGGTGACTTGACAGCATGACCGGACGGCGCAGCCGGAGCTGAGCTCTCACTGGCAGCAGGAGCGGCGGCTTCGGCGGCCGGAGCCGGCTGCGGTGCAGGTGCAGGTGCGGGTGCCGGGTAGTGGGCCATGTACTGTGTGGCGGCCGTCTGTTCACCGCGACGGGAGATGCGAACGGAGTCATCACCTTCGTGAATCTCCAGCTCCTCGACGTCGGATTCCTCCAGGAGCTCAATCAGCTTCTTGATCTTACGAATGTCCATAGTCAGTTAGGTCCCGTATTGTCTGTGGTCTATCAGTGAATTCGCTGCAGGGCCGCCTGAAGTGCGAGGTCGTACCCCTGGCTGCCCAGCCCGCAGATAACGCCTTCGGCGATATCGGAAAAATAGGAGTGATGGCGGAACGCTTCCCGCGCATGCACATTGGAAAGATGCACCTCGATGAAGGGAATACCCGATGCCAGCAAGGCGTCCCTCAGAGCCACACTGGTGTGGGTAAACGCCGCCGGGTTAATAATGATGAAATCGACACCTTCATTGCGTGCATCATGGATGCGTTCAATCAGTTCGTACTCCGCGTTGGACTGCAGGTGGAGCAGGTGATGACCCTGTTCTGCTGCCTGTTCGTGAAGCCGGTCGTCAATATCCGACAGGGTTTCACGGCCATACAGTTCCGGTTCCCGGGTACCCAGCATATTCAGGTTAGGGCCATGGAGTACGAGTATAGTCGACATGATGATACGTGCCTTGTTTCCATTATTTTCTACAGGATCGCCGAAAATGGCGTCATTTTCCATTCATGGTGCGTTCTCATGGCTTTCGGATCAATACATTTCGACGTTCCGGATGTGACAGCGGGAAGTCTCACATTGCGAATCATTGTCGGAGGGTGCCGGCCAGACGTCCATAAGACGTTTGTTTCATTTCCGACGGTTTGGCAGTCCTTTTAGACCATCGTCTAACAAGTTCGGTTTACGACTGAAGTGGTGCCGATCTCCGGCGTAAGTGTTCTTTCTACCGCCTCCCTCCGGTGCCAGACTCGGGTTTTTCCACACTGCCGGAGCAGGGAGGACCCATGCGAGACACCGAACTGTGCAAAAAACTGCTGGTGTTACAGGAGCCCTGGAGCATTTCCCGGGTGCGGGTGGATGTTCAGAGTCAGGAGTTGCATGCCTATCTGACCACCGGCAAACCCTGGTTCGGCCGCTCGCCATTTGAGCAGCACAAGTGGCGTTGGCGGCACGTTAATGTGGGCGCGTACAAGACATACATCCATGCCACGCTGCCAGACGAAGGGGGCATCGCCAATGAGCCCCTGCCGTTCCTGGGACGGGTGGGAAAGGATTACACCCATGGCCTGGCGCGACGCGTGATTGATTGCCTCCAGGCCGGCCTTGGGTATCGTCAGGTTTGCGAGTTGTTGGGTATCGATGTCTATCTTGCCTGGCAGATTCGCCATGGGATCAGTGAGGGGCAGTTTCCCGGTGCTGACGACAAGCTTGCAGCCCGGATGTCTGCGGAGGAGGGTACGGAGCTGGCACAGCAGTCCATTCCCGCCACCGGCGACCCGATCTGGTTTAACCTGCTGGAATCGGAGCAGCCATTCCACGCAAACATGCTGGGCCTGAAACTCTTGCTGGCCCGGACGCGCCAGGAGTTTTCAGGGTTGACCAGCGAGGATGCGAAAATCATACGGGTCAATGCGATCAGGCGTTTCTTTATCCGGCACGAAAAGCAGCTGAGTGATGAGATTGCTCAACTGGACAAGTTCCGTGACCAGCCGGAGGCCGCCAGTTATGAGTGACGGTTTCCGTGAAGGATTGATGTCGCCGGACCAGGCGGCAGAGTTGATCAATACCGGCAGGTCGCTCAGTATCGCCGGTGACCGGGATCTGTTGCTACAGCTGCCCAGCGGCAACTGGATCGGCGGTACGACGCCTTACTTTGTCGCCAGTGAGGGTGGCTTGTGTAGCCGCAAGCAAGTGTACGTCCAGTGTTTGTATGGCATCGATGCATCGATCAGCAATTATGATGGCGACCACCTTCCCCATGTCCTGGAGGATGCCCCGGAGCATGGCTACTCCATTATTATCCTGCCTGCTGGCAGCCGGGTGCTGGAAGACTATGCGCGGTATGCGCCCACATACTTCGATATGTTTATCAAGCCCATAGCCGGTTGGGTATCCGGCGTGCATGTGGACGAACTTGGGCAGGCCAGTGCGGCCGTGGTGGATGGCCGCACTGGCGAGCTGTTCACTGACCGCGCCGTTGTGCAGCATGTCCGTGTGCCCGAGCACGAATCGGTTGCGGTGCACACGGTCAATCTGTTTGAGGCGGGCGACGGACCGGAGCTGGAATTTGCCGCTACTGGGTTCTCCGCGGAGGATTGCCTGATTGACGGGCGACCGGGCAACCTGGCGGATACAGTCCAGTCGTCCGGCATCGACAGCCGTTGGCCGCTGGTGGCCGATTACTGCGGTGCACTGGTCAATGTCAGTGTTCAGTCGGTGGATCCACAGACGCGGGCTGTCAGATTCTATGCCCCGGTTTTCGAGGGTGTTCGTTATCGGTTCGCCAGACCGGTGGGCAATTATCCGGAAGCTTTTCTGGCCGCCATGCCGGAGGAACCCGGTGAGATTTTGTTCAGCTGTAACTGCATATTGAACTATCTGCACTCGAACCTGGAAGGCCGGCGAACGGCACAACTGACGGGGCCGATCACCTTCGGTGAAGTTGCCTATCAGCTGCTGAATCAGACGGCGGTGTACCTGACGCTGGAGCGGGACTGACCGGGCGTCAGTCCGGTGCCGCCGTCACGCAGTTCCTGCCAAGCTCCTTGGATCGGTACAGCGCCCGGTCAGCGCGTTCACACAGTGCCTGGGAGGTTTCGCCCTTCCAGGCAGCGATACCGCAGCTGAAGGTGACATTGAACTCCTGGCCGCCTGCGGGCTGGACCAGTTCAGAGAAGCGTTCGCGGATCTCGTTCAGGACATTGCGGGCGTCGCTTTCACGGGTATCGGGCAGGATGATCGCGAACTCCTCACCCCCATAGCGACCGATGTGATCGGTTTTTCGCAGCCGCTGTTTCAGGAACATGGACAGGCTCCGTAGAACACGATCACCGATGGGGTGGCCAAAGGTATCGTTCACTTTCTTGAAGTAGTCAATGTCGAGCATGGCAAAGCAAAGAGGCTGGTCCTTCTGCTTTGCCCGCACGATCTCCTGATCCAGCAGGTGCAGGGTGTGGGTGTGGTTGTAAAGACCGGTCAGGCTGTCGCGAATCATCAGGGCCAGCAATGACCGGGCGCGCCGGCCCCGGTTGTGGATGGTGGCGATCAGGTGCTTGGGATCAATGGGCTTGGTGAGAAAGTCGTCGCCCCCCAGGCTCATGGCATGCAGTTGCTTGGAGACATCTTCCTCGGCCGAAAGATAGATAATGGGTACGCTGTGGAAGCGATCCTGCTGGCGGATCACCCGGGCGATTTCCATACCGGTGCATCCGGGCATGTACATGTCGAGAATGATGATTTCCGGAGAGAATTCTTCCAGGGCGTGAATGATCTGCATCGGATCGGTAATGATGTGGGCGATCATTCCCGCCTTTTTCAGGACGGTTTCCATGAACTTGGCCTGTGCCCGGGAATCATCCAGCACCAGTACCCGGTAGGGCTCCACCGTGTTGCCATGGGTGTAGCTTTCGATCTTCTCGATCAGCTGCCCCGGATCAACGGCCGGATAGAAGAATTCCTCACCCCCGCAACGGGACGCCCGCAGGCGGGTTTCAATCGTGCCATCCTCATGACTCATGAAAATAATGGGAATGGGGGTGTCGTGCCGGTCCTGCAGGCGCTCAATGGTGGCTATCCCGGCGTTGGTTTCATGGCCGAAGTTGACGTCCATGAGGATGGTTTCGGGTTTGTGCAGGGCACAGGCCTCAATCAGCTGGTCGGCGTTGCTGAAGGCCGAAGCGCGAAAGCCGAAAAATTCCAGCTGGCGGATCAGGCGACTGGCTATTTCGTCATTGGCGAGGGCAATGTATACCGGGGTCCGGCGGAATTGCTGGGGAGCGTCCGGAGTGTTCTGGTCCGTCCGGCGGAGCGTGTTGCGGGACAGCAATTCGATGGCATCCTGCAGTTGTCGCTCCAGAGCTTCCGGGAGGTTCTCGCCGGCGGGCCAGTCCGCGAGGAGTGCCAGTACCTTGCTGCCGGCATCGGCATGGCCGGTCATTTCAAAACGCTGGGCGTAGCGAACCAGCTTGTCCGTGGCGGTGGCGAAATCGTCGCGAAACGGCGCGGATTGCTGGTTTGTGCCGTGAATTTTCTGCCAGGTGTCGAGCACAACTCTGGCCTGTGTCGTCACACGGCGGGCAAAGTGCTGTCTGAGTTTCTCTTTCTGGCTTTCGTCGTTCATTGTACTCCGGCCTGTCTTTTTCTCGTTATCGGGGGTCCGTCTCCGGGACACTGGTCCTGTTCAGAGTCTATAGTGTTTAATGTTGTCGGCGTAGGTCATGCTTTGTAAATGTTTGTCAACTCTGCGGGGCAGGTCACATCAGCACCCCCGGCAGGGCCACATTTTTCAGGGCCGGAAAGGCTCCGGAGGCAGCCAGTGATGGCACGGATGCAGTCTCTAACTTTGCCGAGTCACCAGAGGGGGCTGATTTCCCTTCGCTCCCTGGTATTGCTCTATACCGGCAGCCTGCTGTTGCTGATCCTGTTTGCCAGTCTGGCCTTCAGTGTTGATCGTTTCAGGGATTATGTATCGGACCAGCTTGAAGGCCATGCCCGCGACGGCGCAACCGCAGTGGGGTTATCACTCTCGAATGCCATTGATGGCCGTGACCCGGTGGCCGCGGCATCATTGATTGATTCGGTGTTCGACAGCGGCCGCTACCTGTCGGTGGTGTATATGGACCACGAGGGCGACTGGGTGGCGGGGCGGCAGGCAACGCTGTCAGGCGCTGGCGTGCCGTCCTGGTTTGTGGCCCTGGCGGATTTGCCGTTGCCCGTGGGAAGGGCGGAAGTGGTTCGGGGGTGGTCCCGCCTGGGACATGTGGAAGTCGTCAGTCATCCCGGACGTGCCTACCGCGATCTGTGGCATGTGACCATCGGGATGATTGGCGGCACGATGGTGGTCGGTGGCGTTGGCCTGTTTCTGTTGTTCTGGATAGTTCGAAGAATACTCAAACCACTCAAGGCCCTGGAGAAACAGGCGGAAGCACTGGGGCAGCGGGATTTTCGCAAGCGTGTCGACATCAATTCCACCCGCGACCTGAACCAGGTGACCCGGGCAATGAACCAGATGGCGGACGATCTGGGGTCGCTGTTCGAGGGGCAGGCGAAGCTGATCCAGCACCTGCGACGGGTCAGTAATGAGGATACCGTGACCGGGCTGGCCAGTCGCAGCGCGTTCGATCAGCGTCTGAAGGTGGAAGTGGAGTCGGAAGAGCGGGCGGCTCCGGGTGTACTGTTTCTTGTTCAACTGGCTAGTTTTGCGCTGTACAACCAGACTTACGGTCGTGGCGAGGCCGACCGGTTGCTTTTGAGGATTGCCGATGTCATCAACCGGTTTGTCAGGTCCCATACCGGCGCGTTTGCCGGACGCCGTAGCGGCGCCGAGTTTGCGATATTTCTGCCGGGCATTACCCAGGCCGACGGCATTGTCTGGTGTCATCAACTGATTGAAGAGATGGATGGCGTATACGCCGACCTGGCGGCTCCGGTGGAGGTGATGGTTCACGCGGGCGTCGCCCAGGCCCAGGAAGATCGTAACGCAAAAGCGCTGATGGCAGCCGCGGATGAGGCGCTGAGGCAGGCTCAGACCAGTCCCCAGAGCGATTGTCAGGCGGCGGACCCCGAACGTGATGGCCACCATACCCTGGAAACCTGGCGCGCCATTATTCGTAAGGCGATTGATCAGAAGCAACTGTCGCTCTGGTTGCAGCCGATGGTTTTCAACGGCGATGGCCAACTGGTTTACCATCAGGTGTTTTCGCGAATCCGCAGTGGCGGGGAAGAGCTCAAGGCAGGCGTATTTGTCCCCATAGCGGAACGTTTCGGCATGATTGAGGACATCGACCGGCTGGTGGTCCGCGAGGCGCTGGCCATGCTTGGGCGGAAGCCTCAGGACTGTCTGGCGCTGACATTGGGCACGTCCTCGGTGGCCAGTGAGTCTTTCCGGCAGGATCTGCTGGAACAACTGGAGGCTGCCGGGGATCGGCGGCACCGGCTCTGGGTTGGTATTTCAGAACAAACCGTGCACCATCACCGGACGGCGGTTGGCTTGCTGGTGCGGGCGCTGAACCGGCTCAATGTGGCGGTGCTGGTCGATCGTTTCGGCGTCGGCGGTGTGCCTTTCAGTTACCTCAGAAATCTGAGATTTCAGGGGCTTCGTATTGATAATAGCTTTATCCATGGTATCGACAGCCATGAAGACAACCGGTTCTACCTGGAGTCCGTGGTGGCCATCGCCCATAGTCGGGGAGTAAAGGTATTCGCGACCGGGGTGGAAACCGCCTCAGAATATGAGGTGTTACACAAGTTGGGGGTGGACGGTGCGATGGGATACCATCTGGGTCGACCGTTTGAGGCAGATAACGATAAATGACAGGGGGTTAATTAACCAATGCCAGGCAGGATCAGACAATATTTCAGGGATCGTAAGGACGATGTGCAGGATTACGCCGATGGCAGTGGCGTGATTGGTAAATTCATCCTCATTGTACTGGGTGTGTATCTGCTGGTAGCGGTGATACTGGGCATGTTCTGGAGCAGTGAGCCGGACATCTACTCGGTGCGGGAGCATACCCGAACTGTCGCATCTGAAATGGACCGGGAGCCAGTTGCGGGGTTTGCCACCACCGTGACCATGATCCGTATCGCCGAAACACTGCTGGACAAGCCCGGCGGCTACATTTCCAATGACATTTTCCCGCCCGGGCTGTGGCTGGACAATATGCCCAGTTGGGAATACGGCGTGCTGGTGCAGTTACGCGATCTGTCCCGGGCAATGCGCAAGGATATCAGCCGTTCCCAGAGTCAGTCGGCGGAAGATCCCGACCTGATCGTGGCGGAACCCCAGTTTCATTTTGACAGCGGCAGTTGGGCGATACCGTCCACGGAAGCAGAATATCGCCGCGGGGTCGAGGCGTTGTATCGCTACCTGGACAGGTTGTCGCGTCCGGATCAGCCGTCAGCTCAGTTCTTTGCCCGCGCGGACAACCTGAATAACTGGCTGGCGGATCTCGAAACCCGCCTCGGCAGTCTTTCCCGTACGCTGGGTGAGAGTGTGGGCAAGGCATCCGTGTCCGACGCGGTTGCCACCATCAATCCCGATGATCCGCTGGCGGAGGAGGCCGCGGGGGAAGAGGTCAAGACCCCCTGGACCAAGATAGACGACGTGTTCTATGAAGCTCGCGGCAGCTCCTGGGCCCTGTTGCATATCTTCAAGGCTGTCGAGGTAGACTTCCGCAAGGTGTTGAACGACAAGAATGCCATGGCCAGCGTGAAGCAGATCATCATCGAGCTGGAAGGCGCCCAGGGCGCCATGTGGAGCCCGGTGATCCTGAATGGCAGTGGCTTTGGTGTATTGGCGAACCATTCGCTGACCATGGCGGCCTACCTGTCCCGGGCAAGTGCTGCGATCAGTGATATGCGCGATCTGCTGTCCCGCGGCTGACGCCAGAATCACCGGCAGTCGTCGGTGATCCGGACATAAAAAAACCGGGCTGTCATGGCCCGGTTTTTTTTATGGGAATGTGGTGCTCAGCCCTTGTAGGCGTTCACCGACTCGACGATGGCTTTTTTGGCTTCCTCGGCATTGCCCCAGCCCTGCACCTTGACCCACTTGCCGGGCTCAAGGGTCTTGTAGTTTTCAAAGAAGTGCTGGATCTGGTCCCGGAGCAACTGGGGCAGGTCTTCGACGTCCTGCACGTTCTTGTAGGAGGTGGTCAGCTTGTCGTGGGGAACCGCAACCAGTTTGGCATCGCCACCGGCCTCGTCTTCCATGTTCAGAACGCCAACCGGACGGCAGCGGATAACAGAACCTGCCTGCACCGGGTACGGGGTGACAACCAGTACATCAATGGGGTCGCCGTCGTCAGCCAGGGTGTGGGGGATAAAACCATAGTTGGCCGGGTAGAACATGGGGGTGGCCATGAACCGGTCAACCAGCAGGGCGCCCATGTCCTTGTCCAGCTCGTACTTGACTGGCGAGCTGTTGGACGGGATTTCAATGGCGACGTAGATGTCTTCTGGCGGGTTCTTGCCTGCCGGGATGTTGTCAAAGTTCATGAGCAATCCTTCCTGAGGTACGTTTAACTGCGCTTGAAAAGTGGGCGCAATTATACGGGACTCTGTTGTGGATCGAAACTAAACGTTGGTCTCTCTCCTACAGTTGCATCTGCTTGGCAATCAGTTCCTTCATGATCTCGTCGGTGCCGCCGCCAATGGACAGGATCTTGGCATCCCGGTATAGGCGCTCAACCACCGACTCCCGCATGTAGCCCATGCCGCCATGAATCTGGACGGCTTCCCGGGTGACTTTTTCACACACCTCCACCGCAAAGTTTTTCGCCATGGCGACCTGTTTGACGGGATTTTTGCCAGCCTGCATCAGGGCAGCACAACGGTAGGTGTACTCCTTGGCGATATCCACCTGGGTGGCCATGTCCACCAGCTTGTGACGGGTTACCTGGAAGCCTCCAATGGCGCGCCCAAAGGCCTGACGCTGTCTGGCGTAGGTCATCGATGCTTCCAGGGCAATCTCGGCTGTGGTGTAAGCCATGATGGACAACATCAGGCGTTCGGCCAGGAAATTGCTCATGATTGCGATAAAACCGGCATTCTCGGCGCCGATCAGGCGGTTGGCGGGTACCCGGCAATCCTCAAAGAACAGTTCTGCTGTGTCGCTGGCCCACCAGCCCATCTTCCGGAGCTTCTTGCCGGTAGAGAAGCCCGGCATATCGCGGTCGATCAGTAGCAGGCTGATGCCACCATGCCCTTCGCCCCCGGTGCGAACGGCAACGGTGTAGTGATCCGCGCGCATGCCGCTGGTGATGAAGGTCTTGCTGCCATTGACGATGTAATGGTCACCATCACGGACGGCGCGGGTCTTGAGGTTGGCCACGTCGGAGCCACCGCCGGGCTCGGTGACGGCCAGGGCGGCAATTTTTTCGCCGCGCAGTACCGGCGGCACAATCTGCTCGCGCACCTCGGGCTTTGCCCACCTGGCCACTGGCGGCAGGCCAATATCCAGCGAGCCCAGGCTGGCTACCAGGCCGCCAGAGGTGGAGCGCATCAGCTCCTCGGAGACGGCCACTTTCAGGAATACATCGCCCTCTCCGGTGCCCCCGAGAGCTTCGGGAAAGCCAATGCCGAGCAACCCTGCGTCGCCGGCCTTCCGGTAGAGATCGCGGGGAAATTCACCAGCTTCTTCCCAGTCGTCAATGTGGGGAAGGACATGGGTGGCAACAAACTTGCGGGCGCTCAGGCGGGCCTGTTCGTGGATATCGTTGAAGTAATCGGACACGGCAAATCTCCCAGTGATCGGAAACCATGGGAGGCAGTGTCGCTCAATTGCAGATACCAAGCAAGCGCTTGGTCAGGGTCGGGGCTGGCTGGCCTGAAATGCCAGAAAGCCCCGGTGCGGCGGTTTCAGGCGCCCTGGCGGGGGATGCTTTTCACGCCTTCGCTGGTACCCAACAACAGCAGATCCGCCGGGCGGCGGGCAAAAAGCCCATTGGTGACGACACCGACAATCTGGTTGAGTTTTTCTTCTACCTGGATGGGGCGGGAAATGTCCATGTGATGGATGTCCAGGATGATGTTGCCGTTATCGGTGGTGAAGCCGTCCCGGTAGACGGGATCACCGCCGAGCCGGACAATTTCGCGGCCGACATGGCTGCGGGCCATTGGGATGACTTCCACCGGCAACGGGAAATCCCCGAGAATGCCGACCTGTTTGGACTCATCGGCAATGCAGATAAAGGTTTTGGCGACCGCTGCAACGATCTTTTCCCGGGTCAGCGCGCCACCGCCACCCTTGATCAGTTCAAGGCGCTCGTTGGTCTCGTCGGCGCCGTCCACATAGAACTCCAGTTCACCGACGCTGTTCAGGTCATACACGGGAATGCCGTGGCTTTTCAGCCGTTCAGCGGTGGCGTCGGAGCTGGCCACGGCGCCGTCGAACTCAGTGCGGATGTCCGCCAGCAGGTCGATAAAGAAGTTGGCGGTGCTGCCTGTGCCCACGCCAATAATGCTGTTGCGCTCCAGGCGGGGCGCAATGTAGTCCAATGCAGCCTTGGCAACGGCTTTTTTCAGTTCGTCCTGGTTCATGGGGGAACTCCGGTTGGGGAAGTAAACAGGTTTGGCGCTATTATAGCCTTTCTGGCGTCACCGCTTATAGACGGAGGGCGGCCAAAGTTTCTACACTGTGCGTTTTTCCCACGAATCTCCTTAACTTCCGGACGGACCCATGCCGCAACGCTATATCAAGAAAATCCTCGATGCCCGGGTGTACGATGTGGCCATCGAGACACCGCTGACTGAGGCGCGCAGCCTCTCCAAGCGTTTGAATAATCAGATTTATCTCAAGCGTGAAGATCTCCAGCCGGTGTTTTCCTTCAAGATTCGCGGCGCGTATAACCGGATTGCCCAGCTCTCTGAGGAGCAGAAAGCAAAAGGGGTGATCTGTGCCTCCGCCGGCAATCACGCCCAGGGTGTGGCGCTGGCGGCGAAGAATCTGGGCATCAAGGCGGTCATTGTCATGCCCCAGACCACCCCGGACATCAAGGTACGCTCGGTGCGGGACCATGGCGCAAAGGTCGTGCTCAAGGGCGATGCCTTTGACGAAGCCGCGGCCCATGCCCAGGAACTGATCAAAAAGCATGGTTACACCTATATCCCTCCCTACGACGATCCGGACGTCATTGCCGGCCAGGGCACGGTGGCCATGGAGCTGATGTGGCAGTTCACCAAACCCCTGCATGCGGTCTTTATCTGCGTCGGCGGCGGTGGCCTGATTGCCGGTATGGCGGCGTACATCAAGTACCTGCGTCCGGAGATCAAGGTGATCGGTGTGGAGCCGGAGGATTCCAACTGCCTGCAGGCGGCCTTGAAGGCCGGTGAACGGGTGGTGCTGGATGAAGTGGGCATTTTTGCCGACGGGGTCGCGGTCAAACAGATCGGCGAGCATCCGTGGGAAATCTGCAAGGATTACGTCGACGAGGTGATCACCGTCTCCACCGACGAGATCTGCGCTGCCATCAAGGATATCTTCGAAGACACCCGCTCTATCGCCGAACCGGCTGGCGCCCTCGGCGTGGCTGGCGTTAAGAAGTACATCGAGCGCGAGAAGATCGAAGGGGAAAATCTGGCGGCCACCCTCAGTGGCGCCAATATGAACTTCGACCGCTTGCGCTATGTCTCCGAGCGCACGGAAATCGGCGAAAAGCGTGAAGCGATCCTGGCGGTCACCATTCCCGAGAAGCCGGGTGCCTTCAAGACCTTCATTAAAGCCCTGCACAAGCGCAGCATCACGGAGTTCAACTACCGCTACTCTGACAGCAAGAAGGCCACCATTTTCGTAGGCATCCAGATCCAGGCCGGCGGCCTCGGCCGCGATGAACTGGTGCAGGACCTGAGGGAGTCGGGTTATTCCGTGGTGGACCTGACCGACAGCGAATTCGCCAAGCAGCACATTCGCCACATGGTCGGCGGGCACGCACCGTCGGTGACCAACGAGAAGGTCTACCAGTTCGAGTTCCCGGAGCGCCCGGGCGCGCTGCTGAAGTTCCTGATGTCACTGGGAACGCGCTGGAACATCTCGCTGTTCCACTACCGCAACCACGGCGCGGCCTACAGTCGGGTTTTGTTGGGTGCCCAGGTGGACAAGGAGGATCTGGCCGACTTCGAGGAAATGCTGGACAAGGTTGGCTTTCGTTACGAGGACATGACCGATAACGAGGCTTATCAGCTGTTTCTGGGTGCCGGGAATGGCCAGGCGTAACTACCAAAGTTAGGGGTGTGCGGGACCATCCTGCTGAAACTGTGCGGAGCCATGGATGGCGGAGCCCAAGCGTCACAGGGATGTGCTTGAGCGTGTTTCGGCAGGATGGTCCCGCACACCCCGGGCGCGCACAGTTTCGGAAGCCCCACCCACGGCCCGGTTCCGTCAGAGCTTGGTATTTACTGGCCTTACAAAACTTTAATCTGTCAAAAATTGTAAATATCGAGATGCGTGTTAGTCTTTCGTCTAATTCTTAAAAAACAATAATAGCTCACTGATTTAACGAGTTTTTACCCTTTCGGGAGTTGGAGAAACGCATCATGGAACGCAAGCCTGACATCCTGAGGGCGCTTGTGCTGATATTCGCTGTTGGCCTTGTGATCACCGGCTTTACTTCGCTGCAGGCCTCTGAAGAAAAGCAGGAAGCCAAAGCTCGCGCCGTCGCCAGTGAAGTCGTACTGGTTCCCGCTACCCGTGGCGATAACCGCTAAGCAACCCGGTAGCAGCGCCGGTCCGTGACGATACTGTGCAAGGGCACGTCCCACGGTTCAATGGGCAACTCCGATACCTTCTGAAAGTCATGGGCAATACCGATCAGCTTGGGCGCCAGCCTGGGCCGGATTCTGGTGAACGCGAATGTCCGGTCATAGAAACCTCCCCCCATGCCCAATCGCCCGCCTGATTCATCGAATCCGACCAGTGGAAACAGAACCGCATCCAGCGCCCACGCCGGGCGTTTGAGGCCCTTGTGGAAAGGGGGTTCCGGGATGCCGAAACGGTTGCTGACCAGTCGCACGCCATTGTCATAGGGGCTGAATACCAGTTTGCCGTGGTGAATCGGGTGCAGCACCGGCAGGTAGAAACGAATGCCCTTGCGCCGGGCTACCGACAGGTAGGTGTGAGGATCAATTTCGCCGTCGTTGGGCAGATATACCGCGATGTGTCTTGCCCGGTGCAGATCCGGGTTGCCGAGAAGGTTCAGGGCGAGGTTCTCAGCGGCCCGTTGCTGTTGTTCCGGGGTGAGTGACCGCCGCTTTTGCCGGAGTTCCTTGCGCAGGGCCCTGCGGGACCGCTTGTCAGGGTGTGCTTCGAACGGTTGGGGGGCAATAAACTGGCTCAAAATACGTTTCCCGGGCTGCCGTGTGGGTGGTTCCTGAATCCAGGCGCTGATCAGATGTCGTGTTAGATTCTAGCAGTTACTCTCAGGTGCAGACACGGGGTCACCGATCCGGGGGCAGCCCATCCGTTCCCGTTTGCGACGCCGGTCTGGTCAGCGCCGTAGCGTCATGCTGCGTGTCGGTCACACCAGCCCTGAGGTATCGAGTTGCGAACATGGGACAGGAATGCCCGGACCCGTCGAGGCAGGCTGCCATGGGGATACAGCAGCCACACCGGCAGTGAGGGGCCACGCCATTCCGGCAGGCACAATTCCAGGGTGCCGGGGTGGGCCTGTAGTCTGCGCTCCACCATCCAATGGGGCATCAATCCCAGCCCCTGTTTTCTGACAATCGCATCTCCTTGCAGGCAGTACTGGTCGAACTGGAGGCAGGATACCGGAGGCTGGAGCGGATAGATGCCGTGTCGGCTGTGGTGCAGGGTCAGTGCTGGCGAACCGGGCTGATTGCCGAGTAAGTCCACCCAGGTGTGCTGCCCCAGGTCGCCCGGATTTTGCGGTCGCCCCCGGGCGTTCAGGTAGTCAGGGTGACCGTAGACGCCCTGAGTCAGGGAGCCGAGAAGTTCCTGGCGCAGAGGGCTTTCGCCGGGGTCGCCAAGCCAGAGGCAAACGCCGTCGGCCTGGTCGGAAGGGGCCTGGGTCTGGGTGTGAACCCTGATATTGACGCCCTGATGATGCGTCATAAAGGTTTCCGCCACCTGGGCAAACCAGCCCCGGATAAATGCCTCGTGTGATCTCAGCACCAGTTCCCCGGTGATGTTCTCCCGCAGTTCGTTCAACGCTTCTGATCCCTGCTGGGCCAGGACGAGCATTTCGTTGCAGTACTTGTAAAAGACCCGGCCCGCTTCATTGGGAATCAGCTGGTTGGATTCACGTCTCAGCAGCGGTTGGCCGACGCTGCTTTCCAACTGCCGAATGCGCCGGCTCAGGGTGGATTTTGGCAGGTCAAGCTCGCGCGCGCTCAGGCTCAGGCTGCCAGAGCGTATCACTACGGCAAAGGCTTCGAGCTCCTTCAGGTCATACATAAAGCACGAGTTCCATTATTTGCAACGACGCGTGCCACCTTATCACCTTCTTGCCTCCAATGAGAAGTATTATCATTCGCGAATAATGATTAATGATCAAAGGATAGCGCATGATGGACTCAAGGACTTTCCACTGTTTCAGGTGGGTACCGCACGCTATGTTGGTGGCCATGGGCGTAGCGCCGGCAGCGGTCATTGCCCAGGAACCCGCGGCCCTGGATGAGCTGGTGGTTACCGCGACCGGGCATGAGCAGCAGGCGACGGATGCACCGGCCTCTATCAGTGTCATCAGCCGTGAAAAGATAGAACAGGGCGCCTACCGGGACATTACCGATGCCCTGCGGGACGTGCCTGGTGTGATTATCACCGGCGGCGGTGCCGGCGATAACGGAGCGGACATCACCCTGCGTGGTATGCCGGCCAGTTACACCTTGTTGCTGGTGGACGGCAAGCGGGTGTCCAGTCGGGAGAGTCGCCCCAATGGCAGCGCCGGTTTTGAGCAGGACTGGCTACCGCCGCTGAGCGCGATTGAGCGGATTGAAGTCATCCGCGGGCCCATGTCCACCCTGTATGGCTCCGATGCCATCGGCGGAGTGATCAACGTCATCACCCGCAAGGTTCCCCGGCAATGGGGCGGTGAGCTGCAACTGGATACCACCATCCAGGAAGATCAGGACTCCGGCAACATCTACCAGACCAACTTCGCGGTAGGCGGTCTCCTGGCCACCGACCTGGTGGGGCTGCAGATCTACGGCCGTCAGTACAGCCGTGAGGAAGACGGCATCATCAACGGTTTTGAGGAGAAGGAACTGCAGAGCGTGACTGGCCGGCTGTCCTTCACTCCCGGCGAGAATCACGACTTTACGGTGGAGAGCGGAATTGTCGATCAGCGCCGGCGGTCATTCATGGGGGTGTCCGCGCCCGAGGAGGGCTGTCGGGGCGGTTGTTCCGACGTGGATAACAGTCACTTCAGGAAATACCTGGCACTGTCCCACAATGGCCGCTGGAGTCTTGGGACCACTGACACCTATGTCCAGCGGGAAACGGTGGAGAATGAGACCCGTGAGATCGAGATCACCAACACCGTGGCCAAATCCAGCCTGGTGGTGCCGATCGCAGATCATATGCTCACCGTCGGGGTGAATTACGAAGAAGAGGAGCTGGACGACAGAACCACCAACCAGATCTCCGATCGCACCCGGGTAGAAGGTTCCCAGTGGGCGCTGTTCGCCGAAGACGAATGGATGATGACAGACCGTTTTGCGCTGACCGGCGGTGTACGTCTGGATGATGATGAAAACTACGGCAGCCATGTCAGCCCAAGGCTATACGGCGTATGGGGGCTGGCATCACGCTGGACCCTGAAAGGGGGTGTGTCGACTGGCTTCCGTTCACCCAACCTGCGGGAAATAACACCCGATTGGGGCCAGATCAGTCGCGGTGGTGATGTTTACGGTAACCCGGACCTGGAGCCGGAAACCTCCCTGAACAAGGAGTTGTCACTGCACTACCGGGTGCCCGGAGGATTCAGCAGCAACATCACCGTCTTCCATAACGATTTTGACGACAAGATTACCCGTGTTGTCTGCCCCCAGAGTATCTGTGACGCCGGACCGAACCAGTTCGGCTCTGATCCCACGTATCGCATCAATGTGGATGAAGCCGTGACCCGCGGCGTGGAGATCGGCCTGAACAGCCCGATCGGCAACACCCTGGAGGTCGGCGCCAGCTACACCTACACAGATTCGGAGCAAAAAAGTGGTGAGTACGAGGGCGAGCCGTTGACCCAGCTGCCGGAGCACCTCGCCTCTCTTTCCCTGAATTGGTACCCCAACGACCGGCTTTCACCGTGGCTCCGGGCAACCTACCGCGGTAAGGAAAGTCAGCCCAACACCGGCCCGTCCCAGGACGCCACCATTGCACCCTCCTACACCGTGGTGGATACCGGGCTGGGCTATCGCCTGACCGATAACACCGAGGTGAGGGCAGGTGTCTACAACCTGTTTGATAAGGACGTCACCTTTGATGAATACGGTTATGTCGAAGATGGCCGCCGCTACTGGCTGGCACTGAACGTTGGTTTCTGATGGAGTTTCACCCGTAATGATTCACGCAAACAGCACACCTTTGCGGCAGTTTTGCCGCCAGCTTTTCACCCTGACTCTGCTGGTGCTGACCTGTTCTGTAGCTCAGGCCGGCTCCCGCACCCTGGGCACCGCTTTCGGAGAGGTCACGGTGGACGGCATGCCGGAACGCATCGTGACCCTGTACGAGGGCGCCCTCGATGCCGCCATTGCCTCCGGCGCCGAGCCCGTCGGTGCGATCATTACCCGGGGCGGCGTTTCGGTGGCGGAATACATTCAGCCGCAGGCTGGTGACATCGAGATCGTCGGCGCGCCGGCGGAAACCAACCTGGAAGCGGTCATCGCCCTGCAGCCGGACATCATCCTGGCATCCTCCCGCACCAATGAGCAGCAGTACCGATTGCTGTCCGCCATTGCGCCGACCATTGTTCCGGATGTCCCCGCCTACCAGAGTGATAGCTGGATCCGCGAAACCCGCCTGTTTGCCCGGGCGCTGAATCGCGAGCAGCAGGCTGAGGAAGCCATTGGCAGGGTGCAGGCACGTATCGCCGAGGTGTCTGCTCTGGTCCGCGCCGCTATCCCTGAAGAGCAGCGCGATACCGCCGTGGTGCGCTGGATGCCCCAGGGCGCGCTGGTTATGGCGCCGGGCATCTTTTCCGCCACCCTGCTGGAGGCCGTCGGTTTTGACGTCCGTGACGGTGGCATCGTCAAGGAAGGCCGACCCCACAGTTCGCCGCTGAGCCAGGAAAACCTGGCCATGATTGACCGCAGCTGGCTGTTCCTGGCGACTCTGAACGAAGATGGGGAGGAGGCCCTGGAGTCGGCGCGTCGGTTACCTGCATTCCGCCGGTTGCAGGCGGTTGATAGCGATCGGGTTGTCCCGGTAGACGGTCAGATCTGGTCCAGTGCTACCGGGCCAATTGCGGCCGGCAGGATACTTGATGACATAGCGGCAGCGGTGACCGGACAATAGCTTTGACGACAAAGACCGCAGTGCTGATGGACTGGGTTCCCGGGGGCCGGCCCATCAACTTTATTGGGGCCATGTTGGTGCTGGCGCTGATTTGCCTGGCCAGTCTGTTACTGGGTGCCGGGCCGGTTACCGTGGGCGATGCGCTGTCGGTTCTCGCTGGTGGCGGTAGCGAAGAAGCTCGCTTCGTACTGGCTGAATTGCGATTGCCCAGGCTGGCGGTGGGTGTTACCACCGGACTGGCGCTCGGGGTGGCGGGCGCCTTGCTGCAGACCATGACACGCAACCCGCTGGCGGAGCCTGGGTTGCTGGGTGTGAGTGCCGGCAGTGCGTTTGCGGTTGCCCTGGCCATTCTGTTGGGCGCCAGCACGGCCACCGTTACCACGCTGGTGGCGCAGGGCGGCGCCCTCGCTGGCTGTTCCCTGGTGATTGCCGCCTCGCGCATGCAGGGTTTGGGAAATGATCCGGTACGGCTGGTGCTGGCGGGGGCCACCCTGTCCGGCTTGCTGCTGGCCATGACCTCCCTGTTGATGCTGGCGGACCAGCGGGCTGCGGATGAAATCCGCTTCTGGGTAACTGGCAGTATTGCCGGCCGGCCATGGTCCCAGCTGTTCGCAACCTTGCCCTCACTGCTGTTTGCGGGCGCCATCGTGGTGGCGGTGGCGCAACCGCTGGCCTCCCTGGCGCTGGGGGAGCGGGTAGCGGCCGGTCTTGGCCACCATCCGGGGAGGATTCGTCTGTTGGTGGTCTTTGCGGTGGCTCTGCTGGTGGGCGGTGCCACCGCGCTGGCTGGCCCACTGGTGTTTGTGGGCATGGTGGTGCCTTTCCTGGCCCGTGCCCTGGCGGGAGCGGATATCCGCAAGACACTGTGGTTATGTCTGCCGCTGGGGCCCGCTGTGGTTCTGCTGGCGGATACCATATCGCGCTTGTTGGCCGCACCTACGGAACTGCCTTTGGGCGTGGTTACCTCCCTGATCGGTGCGCCGGTATTGCTGGCGATCGTTCGCGCACGACGGATGCCAACGCTGTGATGAATCAATTGTATCGGCGGGCAACCGTAACCAATCTGCTGCTCTTGGGCATACTGCTGCTGTGCGGTATCGCGAGCCTCTCCCTTGGCACCGTGGCGATGACGCCGGGTCAGGCCGCACGGGCCCTGGCGGGGGAGGGCTCGCCGATGCACGTGTTTGTGGTCAACGAACTGCGTTTACCGCGCACATTGGCGGCCGTGCTGACTGGCGCAGCCTTTGCCCTGGCCGGGTGCCTGATGCAGACCCTTGCCCGCAACCGGCTGGCGACTCCTGGCATCATTGGCATCGACAATGCTGCGACGGCGTTCGCCGTGGCCTCAGTGGTCGGGACCGGGATCACCCTGGCGCCACCGGCGATGGCCCTGGCGGGGGCCGCCACCGCTACGGCACTGGCATTCGGGCTCTCCGGAAGCAGCGGCACCCGGGGTTACCGTTTTATCATCACCGGGCTGGGCATTGGCGCCATCGCCGGTGCTGCGACCCAACTGATGTTGAGCCGCGTCGCGATTGATGACGCCAATGCCGCCTACCCCTGGGCTGTGGGCAGCCTGAATGCCCGAGACACGACCACCATCTGGGTTCTTGCCGCCGGATGCCTGCTGGTATGGCCCCTTTGTCTGATGTTGTCCCGCGGGCTGGCAACGCTCCAGTTCCCGGACGCGGTCGCTGTGGGTCTGGGCCGTCGCCCGGGGCGCATTCGCGCCGGGGGGCTGGCGCTGTCGGTGGTACTGACGGGGTTGGCTGTGGCGGTGGCCGGTCCGGTGGGTATGGTGGCGCTGATCGCCCCGGAGTTGGCGCGGGCTCTGAACCGTCCTGGCTATGTGCCTTTGCTGGCTTCGGCCCTGGCGGGGGCCAGCATTATGGTGCTGGCGGACCTGTCGGGGCGGCTTATGCTGACGCCGCTGGAAATTCCTGTGGGCATCGTCACCGCTTTGGCCGGTAGCCCTTATCTTCTGTGGATCCTGTTAAAACGACCATCCGGACACCTGCAATGACACCTGGCACCGCAAATCGCCTGACGGCACGGAAACTGACCATGGCCCATGGAAACTACCGGGTGATGGAAAACCTCGACCTGAGACTACCCGACGGCAAGGTAACCGCCATCGTGGGTCCCAACGGGTGTGGCAAGTCCACCCTGCTGAATGGCCTGGCACGCATTCACCGGCCCCGCTCCGGCGAGGTGGTCCTGGATGGTCGGGATATCCAGACCCGGCCCTCCCGGGAGGTGGCGCGTAAGCTGGCCCTGCTGCCGCAGGAGACGTCCGCCCCGGAGGGGATGACCGTGCTTGACCTGATCCGCTTTGGTCGCCAACCCCATCAGGGTTGGTTAAGGCATTGGTCTCCGGAGGATCAGCAGGCGGTGCAGGGCGCGCTTGCGGCGGCGGATGTGGCTGATCTGGCCGAGCGCGCCCTGGACACCCTGTCGGGCGGGCAGCGCCAGCGTGCGTGGATTGCCATGGCGGTGGCCCAGCAGACACCGCTGCTATTGTTGGATGAGCCTACGTCGGCACTGGATCTTGGTCATCAGGTCGAAGTGTTTGAGCTGATCCGCCGCCTGGCCCATAGCGGCAAAACCGTTGCCATGGTGGTTCACGACCTGGCCAGCGCCTGTCGTTATGCTGATCACCTGGTGGCGATGAAGGATGGGTGCATCGTTGCTGAGGGGCGTCCGGTGGACGTAGTGACGCCGTCGCTCTTGCAGTCGCTGTACCACATCACCTGTGACCTGATGGAAGACCCGGCAACCGGTGCTGATCAACGTTCGGCGCGTTGCCGCAGGTTAATAGGTTCCCAGGAGACGAGATGGCAGGGCAAGGCGTTGGATAATTGACTGAAGAGGCTAGAAAATAAAGCTTCCCGGGCTGCCGTCATCAGATGTGGCCCTTGAACCCAAAGTTCAAGGTCGGTGGCCGCTGTGACATATTAGGCTTTCCCCCTAAGGGGACGTGCTCACAATGCCCTGAAGTAGCCACCTGGGTAGTGCGCATCGGCTCGAGGACGTATCCGACCAGCGAACAGCCCAGGAAGTTAATGACATTATACGGGTATCAGCGGGGCCGATTGCAACACCTGAATCGTGAACTAACGTTATCGGCCTATTGCCCCGACGTTTCTCCCAGGGCGGTATCCAGTTTGTCGTCCATGGCTTCCAGGATAGCGCTGGCGGTGTCGGACATGGTGTCACGCTCGAGCAAATCGTGGGTGATGTTCAGGGCTGCCATGACGGCGATACGCTCGGTACCGAATACTTTGCCGCTGGCGCGGATCTCCCGCATTTTGCTGTCCAGGTGGTGGGCTGACTGAACCAGTGCTTCGCGAGCGTCCTCCGGGCAGGCAACCAGATATTCCTTGTCGAGGATTTTGACTTCAACGGTGGTGGGCTGCTGTTTTGCCATTTAGTGGTGCTCCAGGGCCCGTAGGCGGCCAATCATGGCTTCGATCTTGTTTTTGGCAAGATCGTTCTTGTGCATTAACTGCGCGCGTTCCCGGTTCCAGTCATCCTGCAACTCCCTGAGGGCAGCATTATCCCGTTCCAGTTTGCGGCAGCGCTCAATGAGCTTGTCCAGTTTGTCCGCCAATGCCTGTAGTTCGGACTGTTCCATGATTGCGTCAACGCCTGTGGTTATAGATGCAAGTAACTATAAGTGTGGACTGCAACCCGGTCAATTTACAGGGTTGTCATGGCCCCGGATGCGTGATGACTGTCACTCACCGGAGCCGTGACTGAGCCCCTGGCTTCGGCCCTGTCGCCATGCTTGCAGCGCCGGGAAGAGGCCGACCAGGGCCGATGTGGCCGGCACTGCGGCGAGAATGATCCATTCCGGCGTCGCCAGGGGGCGCAGGCTGATCTGTATCCCGTAGTGCTCCAGCAGCCAGGGGCCGAGCAACGTCAGTCCACCGGCACCGAGCAGCACGGCCAGCAGGCAGGCAATAACGGCGAGGAAAAGACATTCGATCACGTGCAGTGCGGCGACCAGTCCCGGCGAGGCGCCGGTGGCACGGAGAATGGCAATCTCACGGCTGCGCTGGGCCTGGAGCGTCAGCAGCACGGCGATCAGCCCAATCAGGCTGATCACCACCACAAAGCCGGTAATGCCCAACAGGGCGCGTTCGAACTGCCCCATGATGCGCCAGAGCTCACTCAACGCTACACCCGGCAGCACGGCTGACAGTGGTTCCACCTGCGACTCGTTGATCTGGCGCTGCACCTGGAACGTCATCACTTTGCGCTCGATACCCACCAGGGCTGCCGTGATGGTATCTGGGGTCAGGTCGCGCTCCCTGGCCTGAGCGGGGGATACGGTCCTTCCCGGGATCGCCACCCCGGATTCCCAGCCGATGTGCATGGCCTCCATGCCTTCCAGGCTGATGTAGACCGCCTGGTCCACGGGTGTCCCTGTGGGCGCCAGAATGCCGGTTACGGTGAAGGGAGTGTCCTTGTGGTTGGAGAAGCTGGTGCGGCCGCCACCGTGGGACAGGATCAGTTGATCGCCCAGCGAATGGCCGTGTTTGCGGGCCACTTCCGCCCCGAGAACCACATCGAAGACATCGTCAAACCATTGGCCATCACCAAGCTTGAGTGCCTGGTCCCGGCCATACTGGAAGTGCTGGATGAAGCCCGCGTCCGTGCCGACAACGCGATGGCCGCGATAGCTGTCACCCAGGGACAGCGGAACCGTCCAGTCGATGCGGTCATCCCCGGTCAGCCCCTGATAGGTGGACCAGCGGATGTTGTTGGTGGCATCGCCGATGTGGAACACGGTGTACAGAAGCAGGTTCAGTTGCCCGCTGCGGGCGCCGACAATCAGGTCGGTGCCCGAAATGGTGTTGGTGAACGACTGGCGGACCTCGGTGCGCAGGTACTGAACCCCCAGCAACAGCGTCACGCTGAGGGTCAGGGTCAATGTCACCAGGGCGAGCACGCGGCGCCGGTGCCACAGGCTGGCCCAGGCCAGGGAAAATGCAAGGCCGGCCTTCATGGGTGCACCTCCAGGAAAAGTTCGTGGTCAAAGTGCGTGGCCAGGCCCTGGTCGTGGCTGACAAAGATCACCGAGGAGCCTGCTCTGTGCGCCAGGGTCAGAAGTAGTTCGATAAACCGGTCCCGGTTGTCGGTATCCAGCGCCGAGGTGGGTTCGTCGGCAAGGATCAGTTCGGGGTGGCCGATGAGGGCGCGGGCAGCGGCCACCCGTTGTTGCTGTCCCACGCTGAGGCGGGTGACCGGCTGGTGCCAGTGGCTGTGGGGAATCGCCAGTTCGGTCAGCAATCCCTCGGCTTCTTGTGAGGGTTCCGGTCTGGCTAGCCGTTGGCGTTTGCTGGAAAGCCGGCATGGCAGGGTGACATTGCCCAGCGTGGTGAGGTAGGGCACAAGGTTGAACTGCTGAAAAATGACGCCCATGTGGTCGGCACGAAAACGGTCCCGCTGCCCATTGGAAAAGGGCGTAATATCCTCGCCCAGCAGTGAAACCGAGCCGGAGGTCGGCCGTACCATGCCGGCCAGCAGGCTCAGGAGTGTGCTTTTGCCGCTGCCGCTGGGCCCCTTGATGAACAGGTGCTCACCGCGTTCAAGGGTGATGTCCGGAAATTGCAGCGCGACGTTGCTGTGGGGCCACTGATAGCACAGGCTGTGGGTGGTGACGGCCTGCTCGGCGGTTGCGGAACTCTTGCTCTGTCTGGATGTCTGGTTGGTCATGTGCGCTTGCGCTGATTCGGTGTATGATTTGCCCACAAACTCTTAGGTAGGCGTTTTATGTTTTCGGCTTCACGCATGTCTTCAATCTTCTCTGTGTATTCCCGTCGTTTGCTTCGGGGCGCTGTCACCATTTGTCTGGCGGCATTCCTGGGTGTCGCCACGGCGGCCGACCGGGAAATTGACTGGCTGGAACTGATGCCGGAAGAAGATCTGAATTTGCTGGAGAGTATGCCAGAAATCGTCCATGAGGGAGATGGCCCGCCTACGCTGCCGGACGAGATCATGACCGGTCGTGTGGTGCCCGGCATGGATGGGGTGTCCGGAAAAATTCCCGGCTTTGTGGTGCCCCTGAAAACCACCGAAGACATGCGTATTCTCGAGTTCTTCCTGGTGCCGTATTACGGTGCCTGTATCCACGTTCCGCCGCCGCCCCCGAACCAGATCATCCACGTAAAGTACAAAGAGGGCTTTACCCTCGAGGCGCTTTACGATCCGGTCTGGGTCGAGGGTACGCTGGTTGTCGAGAGTACCGAGAACGATATTGCCAAATCGTCCTACTCCGTGGTCGCCGAGAAGGTAGAGCGGTACCAGCAGTAAGGCCGGTATACCGGCCTTAGTCACCCAACTGGAATGTGGATTCGCCCTCGCCAAGCCGTGTGCTGCCTTGTCCGGCAGGGCCCACCCATTCCACCGTCAGAACCTCAAGGTTCGGGAACCTGACTTTCAGCGGGCTTGAGAACGCCTGGCCGGCTGTCAGGGTCTGGCATTCCAGTTGCTGAGAGACCTCGTATTCGCGATGGCCTTCGTCCTCCGACTCATGGTGATGCTCGTCTTCGTGGTGGTGTTTGTCTTCGTGATGATGGTCCTTGTCAGGTTGCCCGGCAGGCCCGCTATGGTGAACCGAACCGGCCATGACGACGCAGGAGCCTGGGGCCGTATCGATCAGTGGGTTGTTGCTCAGCCAGTCCGCAATCTCTGCCAGCCTGGCTTTTTCTTCCGGGGTTTGGGCCTGTCGCTCAAAACCGGCGAGGTTGTAGGCCGGAGAGGTAAAAAGCAGATCAATACTTCCTCCCTGAACCGCCATTTGCAGTTGCCCATAGCCATGACGGTGAGCGCCGGGATTGTCGCCGGCGACGGCTGTGCCTGTCACCAGTAGCGCGGCCATACCAACGCTCAGGGCTGTTCTGGATAGGGTTTGTCTGGGGATGGTCTTCATGGCGTCTGATTCCGCTGATTTTGATATGTTATAACATAATTGATCATCTGGCGGTCTGAATCAAGAGGGCGAGTGTCTTCCACGCGCCCGGATGCTAGGATAGACCCCTAAATCCAGTGATACAGGACCGTTCCGTTTCATGTCAGAAACCGACACCTCAGGTGCCGCCCGCGCCGCCGCGTTCGAGCGTTGGGCCAACATCTTTACCGCGCACAAAGCTTTCAGTCACCCTTCCGAACTTCATGGCGTCCTGTGTGGACGGCTGGCCGCCGGCGCCCGGATAGATGAATCAGAGTGGTTGGCCATGGTCTGCGAACACATGGGGCTGCCGGATACCGCTGCCGAAGAGTCTGCGGACCTGAAGGATTTCATGCAGGCCGCCTACGACCAGACCCTGGCCTTGCTGAAAGCGACGGACATGAGTTTTCATCCGCTAATGCCGGACGATGACTATGCCATTGATCAGCGTCTGGAAGCGCTGACCTCCTGGGTGCGCGGTTTCCTGGAGGGCATGGCGTTGTCCGCAGGTGAATCCCTGGGCCAGGCCCCGGACGAGATTCGCGAGCTGATTGAGGACATGGTGGCCATCAGTCAGGTGTCCGAGGAGGAAGACGCGGACGATGAGAGCGAACAGCAACTGATGGAAATTGTGGAATATGTGCGCCTGGGGGCGCTGGCGGTGTTCACCGAATTCAACCCGCCAGAAAAGCCGGCCACGGATACTCCGACACTGCACTGAGCAGGTACGTGCCTGCGGGAGAGGTTATGCCGTCAATGATACCCGTTAAAGAATTTGCCGATCGTCGTCGCAAACTGATGGAGCTGATGGCTCCTGACAGCATTGCAATTGTGCCGGCGGCTCCGGAATCTGTTCGCAACCGCGACGTGCTCCACCCGTTTCGTCAGGACAGTGACTTTCAGTACCTGTCCGGATTTGGCGAGCCGGAAGCGGTGCTGGTACTGATCCCCGGGCGCGAGCACGGGGAGTCGGTGTTGTTCTGCAAGGAGCGCAACCCCGAGAAAGAGCTGTGGGACGGTTTCCTGGCGGGCCCGGAAGGGGCGATTGAAAAGTTCGGGCTGGACGATGCCTTCCCGATTTCCGACATTGACGACATCCTGCCGGGCATGATCGAAGGTCGCAGCCGGGTCTACTACCCGCTGGGCAAGGATCACAATTTTGACGCGCGGGTCATGGACTGGGTCAAGGTGATCCGCAGCAAGGTGCGCGCCGGTGCCCATCCCCCGGGAGAGTTTGTCGCCCTGGAGCACTTGCTCCACGACTTGCGTCTGTACAAGAGCGCCAATGAAATCAAGGTGATGGCGAAAGCGGGCGAGATCAGCGCAAAGGCCCATTGCGGTGCCATGAAACGGGCCCGCAAGGGCGGTTACGAATACAACCTGGAGGCGGAACTGATTCATACCTTCATGGATCACGGTGCCCGTTCCACGGCGTATCCGTCCATCGTCGGCTCCGGTGCCAATGGTTGTATCCTGCACTACATCGAAAACGGCGCGCCGTTGAACGACGGCGACCTGGTGCTGATCGACGCAGGCTGTGAAGTGGATTGCTATGCCTCGGATATCACCCGCACCTTCCCGGTCAGCGGTCGCTTCAGCGCCGAGCAGAAGGCGGTGTATGAGGTGGTGCTGTCTGCGCAGTACGCGGCGATTGAAGCTGTGCGCCCCGGTAATCACTGGAACCACCCCCACGAAGCCGCCCTGCGGGTGTTGACCCAGGGGTTGATTGATCTTGGTATGTTGTCCGGCTCTGTTGACGACGCCATTGAACAGGAAGCCTACAAGCCCTTCTTCATGCACCGTACCGGCCACTGGCTGGGGCTGGATGTGCACGATGTCGGTGACTACAAGGTAGGCGACGCATGGCGTCAGTTGGAGCCGGGCATGACGCTGACGGTGGAGCCCGGTTTGTATATCGCGCCGGACAACACCGATGTTGATGAAAAGTGGCGGGGCATTGGCATCCGTATTGAAGACGATGTGGTGGTCACCAAAGAAGGCTGTCGCGTACTGACAGAGGCCGTGCCCAAGACCATCGCCGATATTGAAGCACTGATGGCGGATTGACCCGGTGACCAGGCCTGATACCGATCTGATCATTGCCGGCGGCGGCCTTGCCGGTGCAACCCTGGCGCTCGCGCTGGCGAAGGCCGTGCCTTCGTTGCGGGTGACTGTCGTGGAGGCCTTTCCGCTCTCTCCGGAGGCATTGCCGGACAGCTACCAGCCCAGTTACGACGCCCGCTCCACCGCGCTGGCCTGGGGTTCCCGGCTGATCTTTGAGGAGCTGGGGTTGTGGTCGCGGTTGTCGGAACATGCCACGCCCATTGAACACATTCATGTGTCTGATCGTGGGCGTTTTGGCGCCACCCGCCTGCATGCCGCCGAGCATGATCAGGCCGCACTGGGTTATGTGGCCGACAACCGCTGGATGGGCCTGTGCCTGATGCGGGAGCTGCTGGAAACCCATGTGCAATGGGAAGCGCCCGCCGAGGTGGTGGATATGATGCCGCTGCCGGAGGGCGTCAGGGTATCGGTAAAATCCGGCGAAGATACCCGTGAGCTGACCGCCCAGTGCCTGGTGGTGGCCGATGGCGGTCGCTCCGGCTTGCGGGAAACCCTCGGGTTCCAGGTCCGCACGCACGATTACGGCCAGAATGCCCTGATCGCCAACGTCTCCACTGCGGAAAGTCACCGTTATACCGCCTTCGAGCGTTTCACTGACGCCGGCCCCATGGCGCTGTTGCCCCACGGTTCACCGTCCCGTGCCGGCCACCAGTCGGCCCTGGTGTGGACTCTGACGGACGAGGCGCTTGAAGAGCTCCTGGCCCTGCCTGATGACGACAGGTGCCGGCAGCTACAGCAACGGTTTGGCTGGCGCTTGGGGCGGTTTACCCGAATGGGCGCCTGCAACCACTACCCCCTGAAACTGACCACCGTGGATGAGCCGGTACGCCCCGGCGTCGCTTTGGTGGGCAATGCCGCCCATGCCTTGCACCCGGTGGCCGGGCAGGGCTTCAACCTGGCCCTGCGCGGGCTGATGACGCTGGTGGAACAGTTCCGTCTGGCGGTGGCGCAGGGGACACCCATTGGTGATCTGGGTGTTCTCAAGCGCTATCAGACGCTTCACCATCAAGACTGGCAGCAAACGGTTCAGTTCTCGGATTCATTGATCCGACTTTTTGGCCAGTCCCCGCCGCCATTGGCGGCCGCCCGTGATGCCGGGCTGGTGGGGCTCGACCTGCTGCCGGGCGCCAAACGCTGGTTTGCCCGCAAGGCCATGGGCATCGGCGGCCGCCGCGCAGTGATTGATCATCCGGCCCGGACGAGCAGGGAGTCCGTAAAGCATGAGTGAACCACGGAAGTTTGACATATTGGTAGTCGGTGGCGGCATGGTGGGCTCCGCTCTGGCGCTGGGCCTGTCGCGCCAGGGCTGGCGGGTGGCGCTGGTGGAAAGCAGTGAGCGACAGGTCTTGCTGGAAGCCCCGGCCCCGGCGAAGGGTGTGGATGATTTTGAACCCCGGGTCAGCGCGATTTCCGTAGCCAGTCAACGCCTGCTTGCAGAACTGGGTGTCTGGGAAGCCATCGTGGCGGGTCGTCATTGCCCGTACCAGACCATGACCGTATGGGACGGTGATGGGACCGGTCGCATCCAGTTTGAAGCGGCAGAGCTGCAGGCCCGGTCTCTCGGTACCATCATTGAAAACCGCCACATAGTGCGGGGGCTGTTGGCGGCGTTGGCTGAGAGTGATGTCGAGCTGATTGATGGCGTGAAAGTCACTGGCTGGTGGCAGGATGAGGGCCGGCCAGAAGGTCTGCGTGGCATCGAACTTGAAGATGGCAGCGTCCTGGCGGCGGATCTGGTGGTAGCGGCTGACGGTGCCCAATCCCGGCTGCGCCAGTGGGTGGGATTACCCACCCGCGAGTGGGATTATGACCAGCTGGCCATCGTGTGCACCGTCAAAACCAGCCAGAGCCACCGGTTCACCGCCTGGCAGCGATTCTCGCCCACCGGGCCACTGGCGTTCCTGCCGTTGCTGACGGAAGGCGGGGATGAGCATTTCTGCTCAATTGTCTGGTCCCAGGATACCGAAGAAGCCCGCCGCCTGATGGCGCTGGACGATGACACCTTTGCCGGCGAGCTGGAACGGGCCATAGAGCGGGAGCTGGGCGCAGTCGAGGCCGTTTCCCGCCGCTTCGCGTTTCCATTGCGCCAGCGCCATGCCAAGGACTATATTGCCCCCGGGTTTGCCCTGGTGGGTGATGCGGCCCACACAATCCACCCTCTGGCCGGACAGGGGGCCAACCTGGGCTACGGCGATGTGCGGGCGTTGCTGGACGAGCTGGCTCGGGCAAGAAAGGCTGGCCTCAGTGCGGCTGATGACCTGGTGCTCGGCCGTTATCAGCGCCGCCGCAAGGGTGAAAACCTCACCATGATGGCCGCCATGGAAGGCTTCAAACAGCTCTTTGCCCGCGATGAACTGCCTGTGCGCTGGTTGCGCAATACCGGCATGCGCTGGCTGAACCAGCTCGGGCCGGTGAAGAACCGGATTGCGGCTGAAGCCATGGGGCTGGACGCCTGAAGGATCGTTAAACCTTACCCTTTTACAACTCGACATAGGAACGTGTCATGGCTGGAAGCAGTTTGCTTGTACTGATAGACGACATCGCCACCGTGCTGGATGACGTTGCCCTGATGACCAAAGCCGCCACCAAGAAAACCGCCGGCGTGCTGGGGGACGATCTTGCCCTCAATGCCCAGCAGGTCACCGGTGTAAAACCGGCCCGGGAACTGCCGGTGGTGTGGGCGGTCGCCAAGGGCTCGATGATCAACAAGGCCATCCTGGTGCCGGCAGCCCTGGCCATCAGCTTTTTCGTGCCCTGGCTGGTGACGCCCCTGCTTATGCTCGGCGGTGCCTTCCTCTGTTTCGAAGGCTTCGAGAAGCTGACTCACAAGTTCCTGCACAAGCAGGAAGACGACGAACACAAAGCCGACCTCCACGAAGCGCTGAAGAATCCTGATGTCGATATGAAATCGGTCGAGAAGGACAAGATCAAGGGCGCGATACGGACAGACTTTATCCTGTCAGCGGAAATTATTGCGATCACGCTGGGCACTGTGACCACCCAGACATTTGGCATGCAGTTTATGGTACTGACCGTTGTGGCGGTGATGATCACGGTGGGTGTGTATGGCCTGGTGGCGGGTATCGTGAAGCTGGATGATGGCGGCCTGTATCTCAGCCAGAGAGACAGTGCCATCGCGCAGTGGATGGGCAATGGCATTCTCTGGCTTGCGCCCTATATGATGAAAACCCTGTCCATTCTCGGCACCATCGCCATGTTTCTGGTGGGCGGCGGTATCCTCACCCATGGTCTGCCCCCGGTCTATGACGCGATTCATCACGTTGCCGAGGGCTTCAGCGGCGTTGCCGGCGCCTTGATCCCAACCCTGGCGAACGGCCTGTTCGGTGTCCTGGCGGGTGGATTGCTGGTGGCAATCATCACGCCGTTGCTGAAATGGTGGGAAGCGCGCTCCGCCTGACTTACCGGCAGGCGTCGAACAGGCGGCTGACCAGCACCGGTACCGCGGTTTCCACCCTCAGAATCCGCGGGCCAAGGTGGACGCTCTCGCACCCGGCCTCTTCCAGCTTGCCGACCTCGTAGGGGGTGAATCCCCCTTCCGGGCCGACACAGAGTGCGGTGGGGCGGTCCAGGTGCGTGGGGCAGGGTGATGAGGTGCCCGGGTGAGCCACCAGTGCCCGTTTGCCCCGTAGCAGTGCCGGTAACTCATCCTCCACAAATGGCTTGAACAGCTTGCGGATATGCACCGTTGGAAGCAGGGTGTCTCGTGCCTGTTCGAGGCCCAGGGCCATGTTCTCCCGCAGGTTGTCTTCGGACAGCCAGGGCGTTTGCCAGAAACTCTTTTCCACCTTGTAGCTGTTGATCAGCCAGATGTCTTTCACACCCAGGGTGGCGCAGGTTTGCAGCACACGGCGGAACATTTTCGGCCGGGGCATGGCGAGGACCAGCGTCAACGGCAGTGGCGATGGCGGCGGCTCTGACAGCTCCACCAGAATGTCTGCCTGCGCGTCGGTGAGGCTCAGCACCCGACCGGTACCGATGTCACCATTCACTCTGCCCACGGGAATCAGATCGCCCTCGGCAACCCTCAAAACCTCATGGAGGTGTGACAGCCGACGACCACACAGCACGGCGCGGTCTGCGGCAACAAAATCTTCTTCAAACAGCAGTGCCAGGTTCATTCGCCCGTCGCTTCACCGGTTTCTGTGTCGTCTGTTTTACGCACCGCAAGCTTGCTGAAGATGATGCCCATCTCGAACAGAAACCACATGGGCACCGCCAACAGAGTCTGGGAAATGATATCCGGAGGCGTCAGCAGCATGCCGATTACAAAGCAGGCGACCACAATGTAGGGCCGTTTGGCGGCCAGGTCCGCGGGGGTGGTGGCACCGGTCAGCACCAGCAGGATGGTCGCAATGGGAATTTCGAACGCCACGCCAAAGGCGAAGAACATTTTCAGCACAAAATTGAGGTAGCTGGTGATGTCCGGTAGCTCGACGATGCCTTCCGGGCCGATGGCGGTGAAGAAACCGAACACCAGGGGAAACACCACGAAGTAGGCGAAGGCTGCGCCCAGATAGAACAGGATCACGGAAGTGAACAGCAGGGGAAACGCCAGCCGCTTTTCATGGGCATACAAGCCGGGGGCAACAAAGCTCCAGATCTGGTAGAGGATCACCGGGATCGCGGCGAAGACTGCCAATACCAGCGCCAGTTTCAGCGGCGCGAAAAAGGGCGAGGTAATGTCGGTGGCGATCATGGTCTGGCCAACCGGCAGCAGTTCCCGCAGGGGCTGTGACATCAGCAGGTAAAGTTCATTGGCGAACGGATAGATCGCGGCGAAGCAGATCACCACCGCCAGCACCATTTTCAACAGGCGATTGCGCAGCTCCAGCAGATGCTCGATCAGGGGCATGTCGGGCTGGGCCGTTGATGAATCCGGGGTGTGGTTGCCGTCAGGCTTGTTGGTCATGAACGATTATCCGACGCGTTTTCCTGATCCGGATGGGGTTCTGGATGACGCTCGCTGGTGGTTTGCTCAGTAGCGGGTGTCGGTTCCGGGCTTTGCTGTGGGGCAGGCTCCGCAGGTGCCTTGGTTTCGGCTGTCCGGCGGGTTGCGGGTGCTGGCCTGGGCTTGGTTGCCCGATCCTCCGGCAGAATCATGTGTTCGTATTTTTTGGCCTCATCAAGGGCGCCACGAACACTCTTCTCGACGTCGTCGAGGCCAACATCCCCCGCTTTGCGTAGCTCCTCACGCAGTTCTTCAGCTTTTAATTGGCGATCCAGTTCCGAGGTGAACTGGTTAACCATGCGGCGGGCACCGCCAATCCAGCGGCCAGCTGCCCGCGCTGCCGTGGGCAGGCGTTCAGGGCCAAGGACCAGCAGTGCGATCACGCCACAGATCAATAGCTCGACAAAGCCGATATCAAACATTCAGCCCGGTCTCAGCCAGTGGTTTTGTCCCGGGGTTTTTCTTCCGGGCTGGTCTGGTGGGCTACCGGCTCTTCCTTGTTGTCCTTGTCTTCCAGGGAGTTCTGATCGGAGGGTTTGTTGTCCTCGTCGTTCATGGACTTTTTGAAGCCGCGGATAGCGCCGCCCAGATCGCTGCCAATGTTGCGGAGCTTTTTGGTTCCGAACAACAGGATAACGATGCCGAGTACAATAAGAAGTTGCCAGATACTGATACCCATCACGGGATCCTCACTCTAATGTTGCTGTTGCATGCCATTGTACGTTACCGGGACAGCATTGCGGAAACCCCCGGAAGGGGTACCCATGGCATCACTTGTCCCGGGATGCCTTTTCCTCGAGCCCGGACAAGTCGAAGCGGCGGGCCAGCTCATCCAGTACCTCTTTCGGGCCCAGGCCCAGGTTCGATAGCATGACCATGCTGTGAAACCACAGATCCGCCGTTTCGTAAACCACGTCCCGGGTGTCCCCGGACTGCTGCGCATCCTTGGCTGCCAACAGGGTCTCGGTGCATTCTTCGCCCACTTTCTCCAGAATCTTGTTCAGGCCCTTGGCGTGCAGACTGGCAACGTAGGACTTGTCAGGATCTGCTTCTTTTCGTGCTTCCAGCACCTGGGCAAGTCGTTCCAGTACGTCACTCACTCTGTTCGCTCCCTTTGATCGGTCCATAGATGGTATGCGGGTCTTTCACCACGGGGGCGGTGGTAACCCATGCGCCATCGTCAAATTTCCGGTAGAAGCAGCTGCGCCTTCCGGTATGGCAGGCGATACCGCCCTTTTGTTCCACTTTCAGCAGAATCACGTCCTCATCACAGTCCAGACGTATTTCATGCACCACTTGCTGGTGGCCCGAGGTTTCGCCCTTGCGCCAGAGCTTGCCCCGCGAGCGCGACCAGTAGACTGCCTGGCCCTCCTCGGTGGTTAGCCGCAGGGATTCCGGGTTCATCCAGGCCATCATCAGGATCTCGCCAGTGGTGGCGTCCTGTGCGATGGCGGGAACCAGCCCGTCTGCATTCCAGCGGATGGCGTCCAGCCAGTCAGGGTTGTCGACTTTAGGTGATGAATCTTGCATTTCTGTGAATCCTGAAAAAAATGTTACCGACCGCCCCGGGCGACCAGTCCGGCCGCCACTGCGAGCATGGCCCAGCCCCACGGGGGCAGTGATTGGGCGAGGGTGGGCAGTTCGTAGTGGGCGCTGACCCAGGCGCCGCCCACCAGGGCTGCGGCAATAAGGGTTCGTCGCCAGCGTTTCTCTGCCCGCTTCTGGTTTTCCCGGAGCAGCTCCAGTGTAGCGCGATTCTGCTCTTCCGTGGGGCCGGAGCTGCGCAGCTGTACGAGGGTATCGTGGATCAGCTGCGGCATTTCCGGGGACTGTTCAAGCCAGGCCGGAAGATGCGATTGCAGGGACTTGATCAGCCCGGACGGGCCAATCCGCTTGCGCATCCAGGTTTCGAGGAAGGGCTGGGCAGTGCTCCACAGGTCCAGGTCCGGGTACAGCTGGCGGCCAAGACCTTCCACGTTCAGCAGGGTTTTCTGCAGCAGGACCAGTTGCGGTTGCACTTCCATGTTGAAACGACGGGCGGTCTGGAACAGTCGCAGCAGGAAGTGGCCAAAGGAGATGTCCTTCAGCGGCTTCTCGAAAATCGGCTCGCAGACCGTGCGAATGGCCGCCTCGAATTCGTTGACCCGGGTATCTGGCGGTACCCAGCCGGACTGGATATGCAGTTGCGCCACCTGGCGATAATCACGGCGGAAGAAGGCGAGCAGGTTGCGGGCCAGGTAGCTCTGATCGTCCGGTGCCAGGGTGCCGACAATGCCAAAATCGATGGCGATGTATTTCGGGTCCGCCGGGTTGCTGACATCCACAAAGATATTGCCCGGATGCATGTCGGCGTGGAAAAAGCTGTCACGGAAGACCTGGGTGAAGAAGATTTCCACGCCTTTTTCCGCCAGCACTTTCATGTCCACGCCGGCTTCCCGCAGCGCCGCCACATCGGCAATGGGTATGCCGTGGATGCGCTCCATCACCAGCACGGTTTTGCGGGTGTAATCCCAGTCAATAAAGGGGATATAGATCAGCGATGAATTGTCGAAGTTGCGGCGCAACTGACTGGCGTTGGCGGCTTCCCGTTGCAGGTCCAGTTCATCGTGGATGGTGGAGTCATAGTCCGCCACCACCTCAACCGGATGCAGGCGTTTGCCCTCGGACCAGTATTTTTCCAGCAGGCCGGCCATCAGGTACATCAGGGCCAGATCCTGCTGAATTACCCGCTCAATGCCCGGCCGCAGTACCTTGACCACGACTTTCTGGCCATTGAGCAGGGTGGCGGCGTGCACCTGGGCGACGGACGCCGAGGCCATCGGGTCGGCGGAGAACTCGCTGAACAGCTCCGCAACCGGTGCGCCCAGGGACTTTTCGATGATCTCCCGCGCGGCGGTGCTGGGAAAGGGGGGGACGCGGTCCTGAAGATGCTTCAGTGACTCGGCCATGTCATCCGGCAGCAGGTCCCGGCGCGTGGACAGAATCTGGCCGAACTTCACGAACACCGGGCCCAGTTCTTCCATCGCCAGGCGCAGGCGGTCGCCACGGCTCAGTTTTGGTTGCGGAAACAGGTGCCAGGGGGCGAGCAGGAAAAACACCTTGAGCGGGCCGGGCAGCTCGGCCAGGGGCAGGAACGTGTCCAGCCGGTAACGGCAAAATACCCAGGCTATTCGGAACAGGCGTTGCAAGCGGGTCACGGTGTCTCCGGGGGCTCTTCGTGGGTGTGGCGTTCCAGCAGGCTGACACGGGCCTCCAGCCTGTCAGTCTGCAGGCTCAGCTGGTCGATGTCTTCAAACGTGGCTTCGAGCTCGCGGCGCCCGGGCAGTGTCCGGCTCTCTTCGTGCACGTACTCTTCGATATTGGCGTTGAGGGCGCCAAAGGCCTGACGGCTCCACTTCACGGCACCGCGAATGCGCTGGCCGATAAAGTGGGCTGGCACATCGCCAATATGGCGGGCCAGGGCGGCTTCCCAGTCCGGTTCCAGCTGGTTCAGTGCGCGCTGAAACTGGTGGGCCAGGGCGGTGTCGCCGCTGACCTGAATGCGGCCGTGGCGGAACACCTGGTCGTCCCCGGTGGCCAGCGCCGCGAATGCCATGGGCTTGCCGGCCAGCTGTAAAGCCGGATCTTCCGCTGGCTGGCTGCTGACCTGCACACGATCACCGGTCTGATATAGGGTAAACGTCAGCGGCACGGGGGCCGTCAGGGTGAATTCCACCGGCCCTGTCAACGCGCTCATCAACGCCTTGCGACCGGCCGGGTCGAGTTCCAGGGCGCGGTTCAACGCGCCCTCGACGACGGCGGTCACCGCGGAAAGCAGGGTAGGGCCGGGAAACATCAGGGCTTGATTCCCACGTGCAGGGCAACAATGCCGCCGGTCATGTTGTAGTACTTGCAGTTCACCAGTCCGGCCTGCTCCATCATGCCCTTGAGGGTGTCCTGGTCCGGATGCATGCGGATGGACTCCGCCAGGTACTTATAGCTTTCGCTGTCGCCGGCAATCAGCTGGCCCATGAGTGGCAGGGCGTTGAAGGAATACATGTCGTACGCCTTGTTCAGCAGCGGGTTGGTGGGCTTGGAGAATTCCAGCACCATCAGTTTGCCGCCGGGCTTGAGTACCCGTGCCATGTCCCGCAGGGCCTGGTCCTTGTCGGTCACGTTACGCAGGCCAAAGGCGATAGACACTGCATTGAAAGTGTTATCCGGGAACGGCAGGTGTTCGGCATCGGCCTGGGCAAATTCAATGTTGCCGGCGTAACCCCGATCCATCAGACGACCGCGCCCCACCTGCAGCATGGAGGCATTGATGTCGGCGAGTACGACTTTGCCAGTGGGGCCCACCAGGTCGGAAAACTTCATGGTCAGATCACCGGTGCCACCGGCGATGTCGAGCACCTGGTGCCCCGGGCGAACGCCGCTGAGCTCGATGGTGAAGCGTTTCCACAGTCGATGGATGCCCATGGACATGAGGTCGTTCATCAGGTCGTACTTGCCGGCGACGTTATGGAAAACTTCGGCGACCTGACCGGCCTTCTGGCTTTTCGGCACATTGCGGAAGCCAAAGTGAGTGACATCATCCTGCGGGGTGCCGACCGGCTTCTCGTTGGCTGGCGTTTGTTGCTCGCTCATGGGGGGTGTCCTGTCAGAATCTGAACCCCGTATTCTAACGGTTAGGGGGGTGGCTACAAGTTTATTACCCCCTTAAACTATAAAACCTCCCATTTTTAAAGAGAATCCCGATTCATGTCTGTTATCGATGTTCATCGCGCTCATTCCCTGGACAAGGCGCACGCTCGTGAGGCGGCGGAAACCCTGGCCCAGGATCTGTCCCGGCAGTTTGATGTGAACTACCAGTGGGAAGGGGATGTGATGCGGTTTAAACGCAGTGGTGTGAAAGGCCAATTGAGCATCGACCACAATGACCTGCACATTCACCTGGAACTGGGCATGCTGCTGAGGCCCTTCAAGTCACGGATCGAGCAGGAAATTCACTCTCAACTGGATCAGATTCTCAAGGCCTGATCCAGCGGCCGTCTCCCGGGTCACAGATCGTCGGGGAGATTGAACGGCTCTGGGACCCGGTTGAGGATGTTGTCCAGCACTCGCTCCTCCCGGGTGACCAGCCGTTCGATCAGGGCGTCAACGTCTTCCATCTTGCGAAACGCGGTATAGCCCCGGTGCAGGAAGCTGTGCAGGTCGCTCAGGTCTGCCATTTCCGCCGGACCGCGGGTCATGCTGAGCAGCCAGCCCAGGGTGCGGTTGCGGACGTAGTGATCCAGTTGCTGGCCGACCTCGGCGACCAGGGCAATCTGGCGGTGACGTTGTTCCAGGCCGGGGCTGGCGCGAAAAGCCGCACAGTATTGAGTGTTGGTTAATTCCTGGCTGGGCACGCCATGGCGCTGGAGTGTTTCCGTCAGGTCCAGGTCCAGTTGCTGGGTGATCAGGTTCAGTTCCACCAGCCCCGCAAAGGTATCCAGCAGATTGTCGGGGAGCCACTTCACCATCTTCGGAAATACCCGGTCGATATTGTCGTCACGACGGGTCATGGTTGACGGGGCGTAGAGATCGGTCAGCAGGAACTCCAGGCCGGTGTGGTAGCCCGGGTGTTGGTACAGATCCTGGTGGGTGCGTTTCAGGCGCTCGGCCTGCCAGTCGGCAACCCGGAAAGTGTCTTCCAGCAGCGGGTGAGACGCCTTGTGCTGGCGGAAGTCGTGATAGTTGATCAGCAGGTACTGCAGTCGACGGGCGCTGTCAGAGTGGACTTCAGTGGCGACGAGGCGCTCGCGGTACATGGGGGGTGCTCCGGTAAACCTGTGGCAGGAAAGCTGCGAGTTTACCGGAGCCGGCAATCAGATGGCAGTATCAGCCCTGAGCGGCGGTGGGCAGGGTCTCGAAATCGGGAACCCACTCCTTGCTGTCGAGGGTTATGAAATGGCTGGGAGCCTGGGTTTCGACAATGCGCATGGTGGTAGGGCTCTGGCGCGCGCTGGCGAGCATTGCGTTACGGTCCAGAATGCGGTCCACGCCCGGGATCAGGAAGGTACCGTGACGTACGTTGTTGTAAACGCTGGTATCGGTCCGCTCCATCCAGTCCATGATGTTTTCGATATTGCGCACGATGGTGAGGTGATCCTTCGTGGCTGAGAACAGCTTGCTCAGCAACTGCTTTTTGCGCGGATTCATCTTGCCAAAAAAGGTCTGGCCATAGGCAGAAGACGGCGCGGTGTTGATCAGGCGGATCAGCCAGGGCCACATGCCGTGGCTGACCGGCTCCAATATGGTGGTGACCAGGCCGTGGAGCTTGCCCTGGGGTAGCACCGGCGCTTCCAGGACGACTTCCGCGTTGTCATAGAGTTCCGGCCACTGGCGAATGGCCTCCAGAATGACGGCGCCGCCCCGGGAATGACCGTGAACACGAATATTGTCAGTGCCGGGAAGGTTGGCGACGGCCTGGTTCAGTATGCAGGCGTCGTACTCGATGGTGCCTTCGAGGTGCTTGATGGGCACTTCCCACTCCGGGGTTTCCGGGGTCACGCCGTTGACCGGGATGTGGTAGTTGCTGCAGGTCAGCAGGATGAGCTCGGTGGTGGGCGCCTCATAGGCCTGCGTGAAGTAACAGTGGTTCTCCAGGAAACCGTGCACACCAATAACCGTCTGTTCCGCCTTGCCGCTGTGGTTGCGGACGGAAACTGCACCCTTGCCTACACGGTAGACTCTCCCCGAGAACATCTCGGAGTAGGCGCTTTCAATCGGTTGTATCAGTTTGCGAACATGGCTCGCTTTCATAACCGCTCTCCTGTCAGCACCGTCGAAGACAACTTTTGGAATTGGTGTGTGCTGATAGTCACTGTTTTAACGCGTTCCCGGGCCAGAGTTATTGGCACTGGTTACTCAATATACGAAGGCCCACGGCCAATAGACTGTCTGGTGGCACGTCGAAACCCGCCCCGGGCTCAGTAATAACCATTCCATTAAGTGTTATAACCAGTATAGAGGCGAAAGGTTACCTGCGCGTAATTTTTTGTAATTCCGGGGCGCGCGCGCCTTATATGGAGACGTTTGTACTTGTCTGGCACAATGCGGGATTGGCCATTCATTCAACGTTCGTCAATCCATCCGGGGACAGCCAGATTTGAATCAAGAGGACTCACATCTCCTGTTACCTGTGGATTCAGCATGGCTGGCCCTGGAACGACCTGAAAACCCGATGACCATCACAGTCATGCTGCGGGTGGAGGGCCTGACGGAAACGCGCCTGCGGGAGTTTCTGGAGGTCTACTGGCTGGCCTGGCAGCGGTTCCGATACATGCCTGTACGCCGGGCGCCGGGCTGGTGGTGGGAAGCCGACCCGGTATTCGATCTGAAGCACCACCTGCGCGTCACCCCGGACGCGTTTTCCCCGCATCAGCTCCAGGAATGGGTGTCCGCCCGGCTGAACCAGCCCCTGCCGGACTACCGACCGCTCTGGAAATTCTGGCTCGCGCCCAACGCCGAGGGCGGTGCCGCCCTGCTATTGCGGATGCATCATTGCTATGCCGACGGGTTGTCGCTGTTGGGGATCTTTGAACGGATTTGCCCGCCGTCCCCGCAGCAGCTGCCTGCGCTTTACGGAGCGCCGGAAACACCGGACCTGCAACGCTGGAGCCTGGCGGCAGGCGCCTGGTTCCGGGAACTGATCGGCAGTGAACTGGCAGAGGCATCCGGAAACCGCTCCGGTGACATGGAAGGACACGCCGAAGGTTCCTCCGGCAGCCTGCAGGATGCTGGCAAAGTACTGGAACGGGTTGCCCAGACGGGCCTGAAACTGGTGAACGAGGTCAGCCAGTTCCTGGTGGAACCGGAAGACTCGCCGTCCTCCCTGAAACATGACTTGTTGGGGCGGCGTCAATGCTGCTGGTCGGCCCCCGTGGCGTTGTCACGCTTCCAGGAGATTGCCCGGCTGACCGGGGTGACCATCAATGACGTGTTGCTCAGCTGTGTGGCGGCCGCCGTGCGCAAGCAGCTGGCCGCCGGTCAGGTGGACCTGGACGAGGCCGTGCTCCACGCGGCTGTCCCGGTAGACATTCGCGGTCAGCTGCCCGCCGGCATCAAGCCTGAGTCCGGTACCCTGGGCAATTGTTTCGGCACGGTTTTCGTTCCTCTGCCGGTGGACGGCGAAAGCTCGCTGGAGCGGCTCTACCGGATCAAGCATGAAACCCGCCGGCTGAAGAAAAGCTGGCAGCCCGGCATTGCCTGGGGATTGACCGCCAGCGCCTCGCTGGTGCCTGAGTCTTGGCGTCAGCCGGTGGCCGATGTGTTCTGTCGCAAGGCCAGCGCGGTGGTGTCCAACGTGCCCGGATCCCGTGAGGAGCGTTACCTGGCCGGTTGCCGCATCACTGAGCAGATGTTCTGGGTACCCCAGGCCGGGGACATCGGCCTGGGGGTGAGTATTGTCAGTTACGCTGGCTCGGTTCAGTTTGGGGTCGTGGCCGATGAGGCCGTCATGGCATCCCCTTCGCGCTTCCTGGCAGATTGCCTCGAAGAACTGGATGCTCTCACCGGCTGACCCGCCTTCCCATTTTATTCCGCTGTCATTGCCCGTATCTGGCGGGTATTAATCCCAAAGTCCTGATTTACAGGCCTCCTAAAAGATCAGAAAACCTGCCCCCTTGGCGCATTTTCCCCACTCCAGCCTTAACCGACCATGGAATTCAGGCGACAGACCTACGCCTGGGGCGGCCGGATTACTCGGCACCCCGATCCCAGATTTCCAAAAACAACCGGGGGAACTATGAACAACAACAATTTTCGAAAGTCAGGGTTAGCGATTGCGATGGCTGCTGCCATGGGGGTAAGCGCCGGCGCCAATGCAGCCGTTGAAATTTACAACGAAGACGGCACCAGCTTTTCCGTCGACGGTTACTTCAACGCTTTCTATGTAAACCGTGACGACAAGGTGGCCGATACCCGCAGCTCAGACGTCAAGATGGGCTTTCTGCCGAACACCATTGGTTTCAACTTCAGTAAGGAAGTGGGCGATCTGACGATGGGTGGCCGTTCTTCATTCTGGAGCACGATCAATGACAGCCTTCAGTCGCCAACCGATACGGCAATCGATGTTCGTCAGTTGTATGCCACAGTGGATGGTTCTTTCGGTCAGGTTCTGATCGGTAAGGACTTCGGTTTATACGCCCGCTCCAACATCTTCCTCGACGAAATTCTCATGGGCTTTGGCTCCCCGGGTGCGGCCACCGGCGTTTCTTTCGGTAACATCCGCACCGGCTACCCGTATCCGAATCCGTCGGCTCAGATCACCTACCGGTCTCCCGATATGGGTGGTCTGAAAGTGGCTGCCGGTATCTTTGAGCCAGCGGATACCACGCCCGGTGCCCAATCCGAGCAGTCAGCACCCCGCTTTGAGGCGGAAGTCACCTACAGCGCCGACCTTAGTGGCCTGGCATTGACCGGTTGGGTCAATGGTCGTCATCAGAGCTCAGAAAATGCGACCACCGAGATCGACAGCCAGGGTATCGGCTACGGTCTGAAAGCGGCGGTGGCAGGCTTTTCACTGACGGCTTCCGGTTTCACATCGGAAGGGGACGCGCCGGTTCTGCTCACCGATGGCGCACTGCCTTCGGAAGAAGATGCCGATGGCTATCTGGTCCAGGCGTCTTACACGCTGGGTAGCAATCGCTTCGTGGCCTCCTACGGCGAAACGGATTCTGATCAGGCGGATTTCGAGACGGAGAACACCTCCCTTGCCGTGTTCCATGATGTGAACAGTAACTTCAAGTTGGTTGCCGAATACAACATGTTCGAGCAGGAAGCCAAATCCACGGGCGCTACTGCAGTGGATGCCGATACTCTTGCCCTCGGCGCTGTCGTAACGTTCTAAGCAGTAGACCTTGCTGTGGAAGACGGGAGGTCGTCCGTAGCACCGGGTCATCTAAGACTAAAGTGCCGGTTTGTCTTCGTGCAAACCGGCCGCGCCGCCAGGCATTGATTCAGGAGGGTTTTTAATCAATGGCTTACGATCATTTTGGCGCGCCCATTAAAAGCACTGAAGTCGCATTGGCTGCGTTTGCGGATGCCGTAGAATCGGTGGAAAGTCATCCATTTCCGGGATCCGCATTTATGAAGCCAGCGACGACCCTGCCCGCCGTCCGGGTAGCGAGCTCCAGTGTTCGCGACCCGATGCTGGCAGCCACCAATCTCGCCAGTCAGTTGAACCATGAGCACCTGGGTTGTGTACTGTTCTTTTGTTCCGCGGAATACGATCTCGGCCGTCTCGGCATTGCCCTTGAGCATGCTTTTCAGGGCGTGCGTGTGTGCGGGTGTACGTCAGCCGGGGAGATTACACCGGAGGGCTATGGCCGCGGATGCATTACCGCCATTGGCTTCGATAATCGATACTTTGCCATTGATTGCGCGCTGATTCGCGAGCTCGACCGGTTTACCCTGCAGGATGCCCAGGGCGTCATTGACGGCCTGCTGTCCACATGCCGCGATGCCAGGCTCGCGCCGGTGAAGGGCAATACCTTTGCGATTACCTTGCTGGACGGTCTTTCCAGCCGGGAGGAGCTGGTGCTGGCGACGCTCAATGCGGCCCTGGGCACCATCCCGCAATTCGGCGGATCAGCCGGTGACGACGAGCGCCTTGCCAATACCCACGTGTACTATGACGGCCAGTTCCATACCGGAGCGGCGACGGTTCTACTGGTCAATACGCCACTGGATTTCCGAGTCTTTTCCACCCACCACATGGTTGAACGCACTGAAAAACTGGTGGTTACCGATGCCTGCGCGGAAAGTCGCACCGTGTATGAACTCAATGCCGAGCCTGCAGCAGATGCGTATGCCCGTGCCGTTGGCGTAGATGTGGATGCCTTGGACCGTAAGGTGTTCGCCCTGCGGCCCATGGGCGTAAAAATCGGCGGGCATTACTTTGTGCGTTCGGTTCAGCGGGTCAACCCGGACAAGAGCCTCACATTCTACTGTGCCGTGGAAACCGGCATTGTGATGACGGCCATGGAGCCCGAAGGCCTGCTGGACAGTGTGCGGGCCCAGATTGAAGCATCCGAGCGGGTGGTGGGGCCACCGCTGGTGACCATTGGGTGTGACTGCTTTCTGCGTCGGCTGGAAGCTGAGCTGACCGGGGAAGTGGAAGCGGTGTCCGAATTCCTGCGCCATCACAAGGTGATCGGTTTCAACACATACGGCGAGCAGTTCGACGGTATGCACATTAACCAGACCTTTACGGGGGTGGTCATTGGCCAACCTGAAGCCCGTGCCGTGCAAGAGTGACACTGCCGCTGATGACAGGGACCGGCGCATCGCCGAGCTGGAAGCGGAGAATGAACGCCTGCGCCGCATCCGTGATGCCCTGATTGTTCGGGTGGAGTCCGGCTCCTCCCACAAGCCTGAACCCTACGCCGCCTTTGAACATTCCGTGGTGCTGGCGGAGCAGGTGCGCGAGCGCACCGAGGCCCTCAACCAGACCATGGAGGAGCTTAAAGCCAGTAACAAGGCCCTGAGCCGCGCCCGCGTCGAAGCCGAAACCACCCGCCAGCGCCTCAGCGATGCGATTGAAAGCATTGCCGACGGCTTTGTTCTGTTCGATCACCAGCACCGCCTGATCCAGAGCAACAGTCGTTTTCGCAGCTACTGGCACCACGCCGGTGTGGAGGTGCCAGAGCCGGGCACCTCCATAGTGGATGTGAAGGCGCAGGCGGTCAGTTCCGGTCTGGTTGTTGAGGAGCACAGCCACCCGGATTCGGAGGGCGTTGTCTTCCTGCTCGCCAACGACCGCTGGGTACAGATGACCGAGCGGCCCACCCGTGAGGGTGGCCTGGTGGTGCTCTATTCCGACATCACCGACGTCAAGAACAGTGAGATGGCCCGTCGTATCAAGGCGCTGGAGGAAAGTGAACGCTGGATCCGTGTGGTGACAGACCATGTGCCAGCGCTGATAGCTTATGTGGGTGCGGATCTCACGGTGCAGTTCTGCAACAAGGTGTACGAGTCCTGGTATGGCCGCTCCGGCGAGTCGCCTCTTGGCCGGCCATTGGATGAGGTGCACTCCCCCGATCTGTACCAGCGCCTGTTGCCGCAGATGCGACAGGCGCTGGCGGGAAACAGCGTCACCTTCGAGTTTGAGGAAACCGGCGAGCAGGGTGATGTGCGTTACATGCTGCGATCCTATGTACCCAACATCGACGAGGACGGCGATGTCACCGGGTTCTTCGTGTTGATCCGGGACATTACCGATCGTCGCAAGACCGCCCTGGCGCTGGAACAGGCCTACGACAATCTGGAGCGGCGGGTCAAGGAGCGTACCTCGGCGTTGACCGGCTTGAACAATCAGTTGCGCCAGGAAATTACCGAGCGGGCCGCGGTAGAAGCCAGGCTGCGGGACGCCAAGCTGGAGGCGGAGCGGGCGAACCTGTCCAAGACCAAGTTCCTGGCCGCCGTCAGTCATGATCTGCTGCAACCCCTGAACGCCGCCCGCCTGTTCACCAGTGCGCTTCTGGAACAGTCGTTCGGGCCCAAGGCTGAGGGGCTGGTGCGGTCGGTGAGCACCTCCCTGGATGACGTGGAGAACCTGTTGGGCACCCTGGTGGACATCTCCAAGCTGGATGCCGGGGTGATCAAGCCCGACGTGACCGCGTTCGATCTGCGGGACCTGCTCAATAACATCGCCCGGGAATTCCGGCAAATGGCCACGGCTGAAGATCTGCGGCTGGATTTCGTTGCCAGCTCCGCGATTGTGGAGTCCGATTCTCAGCTTCTGGCGCGGATTCTCAGGAACTTTCTCACCAACGCCATCCGCTATACCGGCAATGGCCGCATCCTGCTGGGTTGCCGACGGCGGCAGGATCACGTTCTGTTGCAGGTCTGGGATACCGGCCCGGGGATCCCGGAAGACAAGCTGACCGAGATCTTCCAGGAATTCAAACGCATCCGGCCATCCGGTTCACAGCCCGACAAGGGACTGGGTTTGGGGCTGGCCATCGTGGACAAGATCTCGCGCATGCTCGGCCATGAGGTGAGTGTGTCTTCCACCGAAGGCAAGGGTTCCGTGTTCAGCGTCAAGGTTCCCCTTGGCCGGCTGCAGCCCAAGCGACCGGCTGAGGACCAGAACCGGTCGGTGTCCTTCGACAGCGGTCTGGGCGGCGCCCGGATCTGGGTGATCGACAATGATCCGTCCATCTGCCAGGGCATGAAAACCTTGCTGGAAGGCTGGGACTGCCGTGTGGTGACGGCGGTGTCTCTGGAGGATCTGGAGCGCCAAATGGACCCGGCTGACAGCCCGGTGGACCTGATCCTGGCGGACTACCATCTGGACAACGATGAAAATGGCGTGGATGTGGTGGCGGAGATCAACGGCCGCCGCCGTTGCCCGGCGCCGGTGGTGATGATTACCGCCAACTACACCAACGAGCTCAAACAGCATATCCGCGAGCTGGGGTACCTGTTGATGAACAAGCCGGTGAAACCGCTGAAGTTGCGCAGTGCGCTGAGCCACCTGTTAAGAAGCTGAGATCGGCGGTGGATGTCGGATTACGCTTCGCTAATCCGACCTACGCGGAATGGGATCAAATGTTTGCAACGTAGGTCGGATTAGCCAAAGCCGTAATCCGACAAATAAGCCTGATAAACCGGTTTACCGTTTCAGGTACTGACTGAAATCCACATCACTGGCGGACAGAATGGCCTGTACCCGATTGTGCACACCAAGCTTGCGCAAAATGGCCGATACATGGGCCTTCACCGTGGTCTCGGCGATATTCAGGTTGTAGGCAATCTGTTTGTTGGATTCGCCCTTGGACATACGCTCGAGTACCAGCAGTTGGCGACGTGTCAGGGAGTTCAGCAGCTCCGGTGAAATCGGGTTGTCTTCATGGCGGCTGCGGCGGCTGTTGCTTTCCTTGCCGGTGCGGATGATGTCCGAAGGCAGGTAGACATTGCCATTGAGAATCTGCTGGATGGCTTCGGTCATCTGGGCTCTTGGCGATGACTTGGTAATAAAACCGACCGCGCCGTAGGTGATGGCCTGCAACACGACCTGTTTGTCTTCTTCCGCCGAGACTATCACCACGGGAATGGTGGGCGCTTCGTTGCGCAGGGTAATCAGGCCGTTCAGCCCGTGCATGCCGGGCATGTTCAGGTCCAGCAGGATCAGGTCCAGGTCGTCATTCTCCCGGGTAATGTCCAGGGCGCTGTCCAGATCATCGGTTTCAATGATCTCACTGCCCTCGAACCCGGAAGCGATCACACTGCTGATAGCTTCACGGAACAGCGGGTGGTCGTCGGCGATCAGTATCTTGTAAGCCGGCTCCATGGATGGTTCTACCTGTTTGTTTTCATTATCGGGGAGTGCTTCCGAATCATGATAGCGCTTTTCGGACGTGAGTGCGGCATCGAGCTCATTCAGCATGGCGGCCTCCTGTGCAGAGAATCTCCGGAAACGGAGTCGACCCTCTGTTTATTATTGTGATGATTTCATTACACGCTATCCGCGCCTCTGGTTGAATGCGACCATCGCACCAAAAAACAGGCACCAAAGTACTATTCTTGCGCGGCGAAGGGCTTCGTATCGTGGAAGGATGAGCCAACAGCCCGTAACAATGCGTCATTCCAAGCCATCATTAGCCAGCTGCCGTGCCATCTGGCTCGTTGCGTTGACGCTGATGGTGGCGTCCGCAGTCGTGCCCGGTGTTCGTGCGGGTGCGCCAGGCGGGTACCCGGTGGTGTCGATCAGTGTATTGCAGTTCGGCACAGCGCACTGGGAGCTTGACCATATCCTTCACCGGGGCCTGGACCGGAAGCATGGCTACCGCCTGGAGCTGACGCCGGTGGCCAACCTGCCGGCCTCCCGCCTTGGGGTTACCAGCGGGTCGGTGAGTGGCGCTGTGGCGGATCTGCTCTGGGCGCAATCCCGCTACCAGGCCGGCACCCCCTACCTGTATCTTCCGTTTTCCAGCCAGATTGGCGACATTGTGGTGGCGGACGGCTCTACCATCCAATCCGTGGCAGACCTCGCCGGCAAGCGAATCGGCGTAGCCGGTGGTCCGGACAGCAAGGGCTGGATACTGCTGCAGAAAGTCGCGGCCCAACAGGGGCTCAACCTGTCAGATTCCGCGGATGTTCAGTTCGCAGCACCGCCACTGCTCAACCAGGCCCTCAAGCGGGGGCAGGTGGATGTGATCGTCACCTACTGGCATTTTGCCGCTCGTCTCAAAGGCGAGGGCGGCTGGCGCTCTGCGTTCCGGATGGCCGACCTGCTGACCGCCCTGAATCTGGATACCAACCTTCCCGTACTGGGCTATGTCTTTCCGGCGCGTTGGGCGCGGGAGCATCCATCTCTGGTCCGGCGCTTTGCCGATTCCCTGCGCGAAGCAAAAGCCGAGCTGGTTGAGAATCCCGCTCACTGGGAGCGCCTCCGGCCACTGATGGGTAACCCGGACACAGGCATTTTTCAGGCACTCCGTGACGGATTCGTCGCTGGTACGCCGGCGCCACAAACCGACCAGCGAACCGCCGACCTGCGCCGGCTTCTGGTGCTCACCGGCGCTGCGGAAGACAATCTTATGCCAGCCTCGCTCTTCTACCGGAGTGAGCCATGACTAACCTCAAGGGCCATGCTGTGAAAGCGCGCCCACCCTTATGGAGTTACTGGGTAGTACTGCCAGGCTTCGTAGTCATCTGGGCATTCATCGCTTGGTTGATCCAGTCGCCGCTGTTGCCAACACCACTTCAAGTGCTGGATACACTGGTACGAGAGGCTGCGTCCGGAGATCTCTGGCATCACCTGGGCGCCACCTTCAGTCGTGTAGCGGTGGCCTTTGTGCTGGCCATGTCCCTGGGTACCGTCATTGGTGTCAGCATGGGACGTTCCGCCACCACCAACGCGCTGTTCGACCCATTGCTGGTGTTGCTGCTCAATCTGCCCGCGCTGGTCACCATTATCCTGATGTACGTCTGGTTCGGATTGGTTGAAGTTGCGGCCGTCATGGCCGTTGTGATCAACAAGGTGCCCAACGTCGCCGTTACGGTCCGAGAAGGCGCCCGCAGCCTGGATTACCGGCTTGAACAAATGGCCACCGTCTACGAATTCACCCGCTGGCAGCGCTTTCGGGAGGTGTGGGTACCACAACTGTTTCCCTACCTGATGGCCGCCACCCGCGGCGGTCTGGCGCTGATCTGGAAAATCGTCCTGGTCGTGGAATTGCTGGGCCGCTCCAGCGGCGTCGGCTTTCAGCTCCACCTCGCCTTCCAAGTCTTCGACGTCGCCACCATCCTGGCCTACAGCCTGGCGTTCATTGCTGTGGTCCAGCTGATTGAACTGACCATCCTGCAGCCCCTGGAACGCCGCTCCAGCCGCTGGCGCCAGCCGGAGGCCGCCCATGCTTGAACTGCGGATCGCCGGTCGCGATTTTGGTCAGCCTGTGTTGGGAGAAGTCTTTGCCACAATTGAGCGGGGGGATCGCATCTGCCTGCTTGGGCCCTCCGGTATTGGCAAAACGACCCTGCTGAACGCCATCGCCGGGCTCGACAACACCCTCCCTTCGGAAGCAATCGTCGGCCGCGACCAACTTCGGGTCGGCTACCTGTTCCAGGAGCATCGTTTGTTACCCTGGCGAACCCTCAGAGCCAACCTTCAACTGGTGGGCGCAACAGAGGAAGAGGCAGAAGGTCTTCTTGCCAGTGTGGGGCTGAAAGGATATGACCACTACCTGCCGGACCAACTCTCCCTGGGCATGGCCCGGCGAGCTGCACTTGCCCGTTGCCTGGCGGTTAAGCCGGACCTGCTGTTGTTGGATGAGCCGTTTGCGTCACTCGATCCGGTGATGGCCGGTGAGTTAAAAGCACTGATTGCCGGTATTCTGGATGCCAATCCGGGCATGGCCATGATTTGTGTGACGCACGATGGTGGTGATGCTGAGATTCTGGCGAATCGGTTGTGGTATCTGGATGGGAAGCCGGCGCGGTTGCAGTGGGATGATGTGGTCGGTGAGGCTGGTTTGATTGATGGGTTGTTGGGGAGGCTGCGAAGGCTTGACCTGGCGGACTCCTAGTCCCCACAGACCACTACCACCCAATCAGGCAGGCTTGGTCCCAAGTATCTTGGTCCGCTGCGGCCTAAACCCGGCCGTCGCCATTAACGCCAGAACGACAGTAACTCCCGCAGTAATGCCAAAGGCCATCGGATTCCACTCCAGATACAGAGAGAAGCGGATCGCCTCCACCGCATGGGTAAAGGGATTGAACTGGCAAATCCAATACAGCCACGGGCTGGCCTCGTTCATCCGCCACAGCGGGTAAAGCGCCGACGACATGAAGAACATCGGGAAGATGACAAAGTTCATCACCCCGGCAAAGTTCTCCAACTGCTTGATCCAGGTCGCAATCAGCAGTCCCAGTGCGCCGAGCATCAGACTGCTCAGCACCAAAGCCGGCAACACCGCCAGGTACCCCCACAACGGCGGCTCCACATCCACCAGCAACGCCAACAGCAGAAACACATACACCTGACCAACTGACACCACCCCCATGGCCAGCAGCTTCGTCACCAGCAAAAACGGCCGTGGTAGAGGACTCATCAACAACACCCGCATGCTACCCAGTTCCCGGTCATACACCATGGACAGGGCGCCCTGCATGCTGTTGAACAGAATGATCATGCCGCACAGCCCGGGGGCGATGTAAGTCTCATAGGTAATGTAGGTCTGGTAGGGGGGAATAATGGATATCCCCAGCACCGCCCGGAAACCGGCGGCAAACACCACCAGCCACAACAGCGGCCGTACCAGGGCGCTGGCAAAGCGGGTGCGCTGCTGCCAGAACCGCAGCCATTCCCGGGTCTGTATGCCAACGAAACAATGCCAGTAATGCGCAGCTTTCATGGTTATCCGGCTCCGGTGAGGGTGTGGAAAGTTTCCGCCAGGTCGCGGGTGCCCTCGGCCTCGCAAATGGCCTGGCCGGAACCGTCGGCCAGTAGCTGCCCCCGATGCAGGATCAGCACCCGGTCGTCCTGACGCACCTCCTCAATCAGGTGGGTGGCCCACAGAACCGTCAGCCCCGCCTCATCACACAGTGTGCGGACGTGATCATTCAGCGCTTTGCGGCTGGCGACATCCAGGCCTACGGTGGGTTCGTCAAGCAGCAGCAGTGAGGGCTCATGGAGCAGGGCGCGGGCAATTTCCACCCGTCGGCGATGGCCGCCATTGAGTTTCCGTACCGGATCGTTCGCCCGTTCCAGCAAGTCGAAACGCGCCAGCTCCCGATCGCCCCGTTTGCGGGCTTCCTTGCGGGAAAGACCATGGAGTGCGGCGTGGTAGAGCAGGTTCTGGCGCACGGTCAGGTCCAGGTCCAGGGCGTTCTGCTGGAATACCACACCGATCTGTCGCATCGCCTCGGACGGCTGCTTCTTCAATGACTGTCCGGCTAACAGGAGCTCCCCCTGCTGCAGTGCCAGCAGTCGGGTCAGCAACCCGAACAGCGTTGACTTGCCGGCGCCATTGGGGCCCAGCAGGGCATGAAAACGGCCAGAGGTCAGCGCGAAGCTGACCTCCTTGAGCACAGGCTTGTCGCCGTAGCGAAAGCTGATGTTTCTGGCTTCAATAGTCATGCTGGTGTTATGAAGAGGGATCAATGACCACACCCCAGGGATAGCGGCCCACCTTGATGGATTTGATCACCTTCAGGTCCTCCACGTCGATGACCGACACATCGCCGGACACACCGTTAGTGGTATAGAGGTGTTTTTCGTCCTTGTCGAGATCCAGCTGCCAGACCCGGCTGCCCACCAGCAAGTAATCCAGCACCTCATAGGTTTGGGCATCCACCACCGCCACGTGATTGGAGGGGCCGAGGGCCACGAAGGCGTACTTGCCGTCGGAGGTCAGTTCGATACCCACGGGCTGGACCCGGTCCTGGTTGACGCCGGGCACCTTGAAGGACATCTCGTGGATCTGTTCCAGGTTGTCCACATCGATGATGTGCACTGTGCCGCCGATCTCCGCCGAGGCCCAGGCAATCTTGCTGTCCTTGCTGAACTCCACGTGGCGGGGGCGCTGGCCAACAACGATGTTCTTCTCGATCTCGAAGGTTTCGGTGTTGATCCAGTGCAGCATGCTTGTGGTTTCACTGGTGTTCACCGCCCATATGCCGTCAGGGCTGACCGCCATGCCTTCCGGTTCGATGCCGACATCGATCTGGGCCAGTACGTCCTTGGTGTTGACGTCCACCACCGTCACGATGGCGTCGTCTTCATTGGCGATGTACAGGTGTTTGTTGTTGGGGTGCAGAGAGAACTGTTCCGGATCCTCACCGGAGGGCAGGGTGTCGACGATTTTGCGGGTGGCCAGATCCAGCACCTGCACGGTGTCGTCATCGCTGGCGCAGATGTACAGCTTGGTATGGTCCTTGGACAGCAGGATGCCCCGAGGGCGCTGCCCTACATCAATGGTTTCGACCACGTTCATGGAGTCCGTATCGATGATCGAAATAGTGTCGTCCTTCTCATTGGATACATAGGCCAGACTGGCCAGTGCCGGTGTCGACAGGCCGATCATCGCGGCCAGGGCAGTCTTCTTGAGCATGGATTTCATGGTGTAACTCCTTCTTGTTTTGAGAGGCAGATGTGTGCGACTTCAGCCGTTGATGCGACACTCACTCTCCGGCTTGTCGAAACCGAGCGTGTCCATTTGGGAATTTGGGTGCAGGAAGCCCTCAAAGGGCGCGCGGGCCACCAAGCCTCGCGGGTGGACCAGGGGAATCGGCTGCCTTAGCTGTCCATTCCAGTCGCGGTAGGTGAGCTTGCGACCTTTGAAGGCAGCCAGCTGGAACTTGTCGCTGAACAGGAAATTGCGGATCTCGACCGGGTTCGCGCTACTGAGGTCGGTTACGGCGGTCCCAATGGAGCGAATCGCGGCCCAGGCGGCATAGTCCTCACTGTTCATGTCGCGGTCGGCGAGGTCGCGAAAGCGATTCTGCAACTGCGCCGCACCCCAGCTCTCCACCACCCGGTGCCAGGTCACCGGCGACATGCCCTGAGTGCCGACGACGGGACGTGGCAACCAGGTGTTGAAGGGAACGTATTCGCCGAAGTCCCCCCGCACATCGGCCACCACCACGGCATCGTAATCGCTGGCCTGGGTAAACAGTGGCAGCTCCTTCGAGGCGGTCCGGCGCAGGTCGGCATCAAAGGTCCAGGGTTTGTCCTCGACAATTTCCAGGCCGAAGCGTTTGGCGGAGCGGCGGAAGGCATCGGCCCAGCCTTTGTCGGCCTCGGTGGGACCGGTAATCAGAAACACCTCGTCCCAGCGTCGCTGGTTCAGCCACTGACCGAGGGCATCGGTCAACATGGCGTAACTCGGCATGGTGTGCAGGAGGTTGGGTTGGCATTGCCCGGTACGCAGAACATCATCTTTGGCACCGGCGTTGAAGACCAGGGTGTTGTCGCCGGCCTTGGCCATCATGGTTTGCAGAGACTGGGCCGGCGCATTTACGACAAACAGCTCGGTGCCGTTCTGGCGCATGGCCTCGAAGGCGGCAACGGCGTCTTCTTCGGAATCAGCCACTTTACTCTCAAGGGAATAGCTCTGGCCCAGAAACTTGCCGGTTGTACTGTTATCGGCGATGGCCAGTTCGGCGCCACGAAGACCGGCGTCTTCCGGTTCCGGAATCACATTGGAGAGCACCGGCCCCTGGTCCGGAATCCACTGAATGTAGCCGATTCGGACCTCAAGTGACGCTGCAAGAGCGCTGCCAGGCATTACGGCGACGACGATCAGGCTGATAAAGGTGTTGAGGTAGCGACGTGACATCAGGCTCTCCAATCTTATTGTCATTCTCTCGAGCATAGAGAAGCCTCATGCCAGCCGAAATATTCAGAAAGTAGGAATCATTCAGTACGAAAGGATGAGATTTTCTCTGCAGCACCTCGCACCTACTACCAAGGAACTAAGCCAAATCCCCCAAAGTGGCATTCGGATTCGAAGTCGGGATTCCTAGACTGGAAGTCAGCAAGTTGGCATCCGATAAATCCAATAGCCAACGCACGGGGAATCAAAACAGAGGTAGCAACAATGGCAACTTCCTTTTCACTCAAAACGCTCCTGGCGGCCACTCTCATGGGCGTCGCCAGTCTGGTCATGGCCCATGGCAACGTAACGCCGCAGGAGGTAGATACCGGTAATCTGCCCGAACTGGGGGATGAAGTGCGTACCGAAAATCCCTTCCGGGAGGGGAATGAACACGGGGATTTCAATGCCCAGGCTGTCGAGGTGGGTGAGAGTGCCTACGCCGGCAACTGTGCCGGCTGCCACGGCATCCGTGCCATGTCTGGCGGCCTGACCCCGGATCTTCGGGAACTGACCGAATGGGATGACGAGTACTACGTGAATCGCGTGCTCAATGGCACCGATCGTGGCATGCCATCCTGGAAAAAGACTCTGGATCAGAACGCCATATGGGCCATACGGACCTATGTGGAGTCCCTGCCGAAGCCTGAATAATGGCCGCACCTGTTCCGTATTGAAGCCTGTTTGCGGGCCGGCCTTGTGCCGGCCCGACGTCGTTGGGGGAAATAATGAAAATACTGTCTCGTATCCTCGCATTGTTGCTGCTTTGCCAACTGGGGGTTGCCCAGGAAGTGGATGATGGTGACCCGTTACTGAACCGACCGGCGGACCGGACCTACGACATTATTCTGGAGTCCGGTTATCTCAAGGTCGGGGTCTATGAAAACTTCCCGCCCTATTCATACCAGGTGGACGGCGAGCCCCGGGGCATCGACGTTGAGATTGGCCAGCGGATTGCCGAAGAAATGGGGGTGGAGTTCAGGGTGCACTGGATTGTCCCTGATGAAAATCTGGGAGATGACCTGCGCAATAATGTCTGGAAAGGGCACTACCTGGCCAAGCGTCGGTTGGCCGACGTGATGATGCGAGTGCCCTACGACAAGAAGTACGCCTACATGCAGGACTCCACGGGGGAATACATCAATGAGCAGGTGGTGTTGTTCGGGCCCTACCAGCAGGAAACCTGGCAGATTGCGTTCAATCCGGAAAAGCTGGATGCCGTCGAGACCGTGGCAGTGTTCCAGTATCACCCTATTGGCGTGGAAATCGATACCCTGCCGGATTTCTACCTGAGCTCCGGTCTGCAGGGGCGCTTGCGGGATCAGGTTCGGCACTACGCCAATGTGCGCGAGGCTTTTGCGGCGATGCGCAACGGCGAGGTCAGTGCCGTTATGGGCATGCGCGCCGAGATTGACCATGAGATGAGTCGGCCGGAGAACGGGGATTTCCAGCTCGCTGGCAATGGTTTCCCGGCCATTGGTAAGCAGGTCTGGGATGTGGGCATGGCCATCAAGCATACCCATCGGCAATTGGGGTACGCCCTGGAAGCGATCATCGGTGATCTGGTCAAGTCCGGTGACCTGCAGTCCCTGTTTGCCCAGCTGGAGCTTCGTTACAGCGTGCCTCAGTACTACCGGGAGTTCCTCAGTGAGGACGCATTGGCAAAAGCTGCAGGCGAACCTTGAATCCCCACCCCCTATTGCGAAGCCCGCGACATCCTCGCGGGCTTTTTTTTGGGGAAGTAGTAGTACCAAGTGATGAGAAAACCTGTTCCGGGGGGTAATTGTCGGTTTTTCTCCTGAAGCGAAGAATCTTATTAGAGGCGGGAAAAGTTCCCGGTTCGCCCTGAAACGGAAACTAGAGAACCGAAAACAAGAGACTTGGAGAGCGCAACCATGAGAACGAACAAGTTCGGGATTCGCATTGCTACCAGTGCCCTGGCGCTGGCGGTGTCGTACGGCGCCCATGCGGTGACCGACAAAGACATCATGAATGACCATAAGACCCCTGAGGACATCGTCAGTTACGGCATGGGAACGCAGGGGCAGCGTTACAGCATTCTGGAAGACCTCAATACCAGCAACGTTCAGCACCTGCAGCCAGCCTGGGCGTTCTCCTTTGGCAGCGAGAAAATGCGCGGTCAGGAGTCCCAGCCGATGATCAAGGACGGGGTGATGTATGTCACCGCCTCTTATTCCCGTGTTTACGCCATCGATGCTCGCACCGGCGAGGAAATCTGGCAGTACGACGCCCGCCTGCCGGATGGCATCATGCCCTGCTGTGATGTGGTAAACCGGGGTGTCGCGCTGTACGACGACAAGGTGATCTTCGGTACCCTCGACGCCAAACTGGTTGCCCTGAACAAGGACACCGGCAAGCCGATGTGGATCAAGAAGGTGGCCGACTATCAAGCAGGCTACGCGATCACCGCCGCACCGATTGTGGTCAAGGGCAAGGTGATCACCGGTGTGTCCGGCGGCGAGTTCGGTATCGTTGGCAAGGTCGAAGCCTATGACGCCAATACCGGTGACGTGGTGTGGACCCGTCCCACGGTGGAAGGCCACATGGGCTACGTATACAAAGATGGCAAGAAAATCGAAAACGGCATTTCCGGTGGCAAGGCCGGCGTAACCTGGCCCGGCGACATGTGGAAAAATGGCGGCGCAGCGACCTGGCTGGGTGGCACCTACGATCCGGATACCGACTCGCTGTTCTTCGGTACCGGTAACCCCGCACCGTGGAACTCGCACCTGCGGCCGGGCGACAACCTGTTTTCCTCCTCACGTCTGGCTATCGACCCGGACGATGGCAGCATCAAGTGGCACTTCCAGACCACGCCCCACGATGGCTGGGACTACGATGGTGTCAACGAGCTGATCTCATTCGACTACAAGGAAAAGGGCAAAACCGTCAAGGCGGCTGCCACTGCAGACCGTAACGGTTTCTTCTACGTCCTGAATCGTGAGAACGGTGACTTTATCCGTGGCTTCCCGTTCGTGGACAAGATTACCTGGGCCGAGGGTCTGGATCCCAAGACCGGTCGTCCCATCTACACCGAGGGCGGGCGCCCGGGTGATCCTGCGGCAATGGAGGGAAGCAAGGGTGAAGTGGTTGTAGCCCAGCCTGCCTTCCTCGGTGGCAAGAACTGGATGCCCATGGCCTACAGTCAGGACACCGGTCTGTTCTACGTGCCTTCCAATGAATGGTCGATGGATATCTGGAACGAGCCGGTTTCCTACAAGAAAGGCGCAGCCTTCCTGGGCGCCGGCTTCACCATCAAGCCGGCCAACGATGACTACATCGGTGTGCTACGTGCGATGGATCCGAAAACCGGCAAGGAAGTCTGGCGCTATGAGAACACTGCGCCGTTGTGGGGTGGTGTCATGACCACTGCCGGCAACCTGGTGTTCACCGGAACGCCTGAGGGTTACCTGAAGGCCTTTGATGCCAAGACCGGCGAAGAGCTCTACCGATTCAATACCGGCTCCGGTGTGGTCGGCACGCCGGTGACGTGGACCATGGACGGTGAGCAGTACGTCTCCGTCGCGTCCGGCTGGGGTGGTGCGGTACCGCTTTGGGGCGGTGAAGTGGCCAAGGTGGTCAAGGACTTCAACCAGGGCGGTATGGTCTGGACCTTCAAATTGCCGAAGGATCGGGTTGCCAGCAACTGATCCGTTGAGGGAATCCCGTCCAGACGTACGTGGGCGGGTTTTGAGAAAGCCGGCTTGCTACAGGCAGCTGGCTTTTTTGTGTTGGCGATTTAATCAAATGATTATATGATGGCTTTAATCAAGTGATTAAGTCTTGTCAGGGACTAAGGGGGAGGCATGGAATGCAAGCACGGTACCGTCGCCTGGCTGCTGGCAGCAGCCGTTACTGTGGTCGGATGCTCATCGTCTGCGGAGCCCGATGAAGGCAGTGGCTCGCCCCGCCTGGTGGACGCGGCCAGAGTCCTGCCTGCGTCACAGACCTCCCACGCTACCCTGTCCGGCCGCATCCAGGCCGCTGAACGTACCATCCTGAGTTTTGAGGTGGCTGGCCGGGTGGAACAACTGGCTCTCGAGGCCGGTGACCGTTTCGAGGCGGGCGATGTCCTGGCGGCGTTGGATAACAGCCGGCACCAGTTGCTCCACGAACGCAGTGTTGCCGCAGAAGAGGAAGCCCGGACCGCGCTGCGGGACGCTGACCTGACCTTGCAACGGCAGAAGGCGTTGCGCCAGAAGGGGCATGCCAGCCAGGCCAGTCTGGACAGCGCGGATGCTGCGGTGGCCAGGGCCCGGGCCCGGCTTGAATCTGCCGTAGCCTCCCGCCGGCTGGCCCGGCGTGATCTGGACCAGACGGCGCTCAGGGCGCCGTTCAGTGGCACCGTCGCGCGGCGACTGGTTGAACAGGAACAGCGTATTGATGCCAGTCAGGGGGTGGTGGAGGTGGTGTCGTCCCGCCGCGGATTTGAAGTACTGACTCATGTGCCGGAGGGACTGGTGGAGCAACTCCGCCCCGGACATTCCCAGGTCGTGAGCGTGCCGGCCCTTGACGTTCAACCGCTGGCAGCGGAGATCCTGCACATTGGTAGCCACAGTCAATCCGCCTCTATGTATCCGGTTCTCCTTCGTATTACCGATCCACCGGAGGGCTTACGTTCGGGGATGACAGCCGAGGTGACGCTGACTCTGGCGGAGCCGGAATTGCCCGGGGTGTCTGCCCGGGGGGTACGGGTTCCGCTGACCGCGTTGGTCCACCACCGGAAGGGGGAGCCTCACGTGCTGCGACTGGACGATAACAATCGCCTGATGCGGGTGGGAGTAAGGGTTGTCTCGGTTGGCAATGCCATGGCCACGGTGACCGGCGAGTTGCACCCCGGGGAATCGATCGTGGCGCGGGGCGTGGAATTTGTGGCAGCGGGAGAGACCGTTGCGGTTCTGGGCCAGGGCCCGGACCGGTTCCATTGAGGTGGCTATGAACCTGTCGCAACTGGCTTATCGTTTCCGTCCCGTGGTCCTGCTGACGGTGGTGATTGCGATGTTGTATGGCGCGCTCAGCTATGTCTCGCTGCCGGCACGGGAAGACCCCGAAATTATCGTACGCGAAGCAGTGGTCAGCACTGAGCACCCCGGCTTGCCTGCCGAACAGGTGGAAGAACTGATCACCAAACCGCTGGAAGTGGGTATCCGCCAGGTGCCGGAAGTAGAGCACATCCGCTCCACCTCCATGCGGGGACGATCGTTGATCCATGTCGAAATCCAGGATCGTTACTTCGATCTGGACCAGATCTGGGATGGGGTACGTCAGGAAGTGGCGCGGGCCCGTTCCGGGTTGCCGGAGGGTACCGTTGACCCGGTGGTGAACGACGATTTCGGAGACGTGGCCGTGGTGACTGTGGCGCTGACTGCCGATGAATTCAGTCAGGCCGAGCAGTTGCAGGTCGCCGAACATGTCCGTACCGAACTCTATGGCATCAAGGGTACCCGCAAAGTGGAGCTGCACGGTGTCCAGCCGCAGCGTATCCATATCGATATCAGCGAATCCCGGATGACCAGCCTGGGTTTGACCCCGGCACAACTGGCCGGGCAACTGGCGTCCCGTAACGTGTTGTCCCCCGCCGGAGTGATGGAGACCGGTGACCAGCGACTGGCCTTGCAGGTATCCGGCGAGTACCCGGACATCGACGCCCTGCGCGCATCGGAAATCCGCCTCCCGAACGGTGGCACTCTCCGCTTGGGAGACCTGGGCCGGATTGAGCATGGTTACGTGGAACCACCCCGGCGGACCGCCTACCACAACGGCAAACGGGCAATCGTCTTCGCCATTTCCATGCTGGATGGTCACAGCGTACTGGAATACGGCGCCCGGGTGCGTGAACGGCTGGAGCAGATCCAGGCCAGCCTGCCTGCGGGTTACGGTCTGGAGATCATGACCTTTCAGGCCGAGCAGGTGGCCAACGCGGTCTACGGTGTCAGCATCAGTGTATTACAGACCCTGGTCATCGTCATGGCGGTGGTGGTGCTGTTTCTCGGCCGGCGGACCGGACTGATCGTCGGTTTCACCGTGCCCGCTGTCATGCTGGTTACCCTGGCGGTGATGGGGATGGCCGGCATGACACTGCAGCGCATGAGTCTGGCGACCCTGGTGATTTCCCTGGGATTGCTGGTGGACAACGCCATCGTGGTGGCGGAGGACTTCAAGGTGCGGCTGGGCCGTGGCAATACCCGCGATGAAGCCCTGAAACGGACCTGCGCCGAGCTGGCGTTGCCGTTGTTGTCCTCCACCCTGACCACCATTCTGGTGTTCCTGCCACTGATGCTGGCGGAACATGTGTCGGGGGAGTATACCCGCTCCATTTCCCTGGTGATCGCCATCGCACTGATGACCTCCTGGCTGCTGTCACTGACGCTGGTGCCGGTGTTGTGTTACCGGTTCCTGACAGCACCGGTCCAGGGCGACACGACCGCTGCAGGCAATGGCCTGAGCGGCGAGCTGTCAGACCGCCTGTTCCGGGCCATGTCCGGGGGGTATGAAACACTGCTACGGGGCTGGTTGCGCCACCGACGGCTGTTCCTGATGGTGGTGGTCTTGTTGCTGGTGCTGGGGATTGGCCTGATGCAGCTAGTACCAAAGAAGTTCTTCCCGGACTCTGATCGTCAGCAGGTGTTGGTCTATCTGGATTTGCCGTCGGACACCGCGGCGTCCGCCGCCGACCGGCAGGTCCGGGCCGTTAGCCGGGCGATTCTGGAGGATGAGGGGCTAAAACAATGGGTGACCGGGGTGTCCGCCTATGCCGGCTACGGCGGTCCGCGTTTCGTATTGTCACTGACCCCGATTGATCCGGCGCCGAATAAGGGCTTCCTGGTGCTGAAAGTATCGCAAAGGGAGCGGATGGCAGAGGTGATGGAAACCACTCGCCGCCTGCTGGCCCGGGAGTTTCCGCAGGTGAGTCCGCAGGTTGCCCGTATGTTCCTGGGACCGTCGGATTCCAATCTTCTGGAAATCCAGGTCAAGGGGCCGGACCGGGAAGTACTGTATACCGCCGCAGGGGAGGTGGCGGAAAGGCTTGAGTCTCTGCCCGGCACCCGGGATGTGCGGCAAAGTTGGGAGGCTCGCATACCCGCGCTGGCCATCGAGGTGAACCAGGCCCAGGCCCACCAAGCCGGCATTACCTCGGCAGACATCGCCCGTTCCCTGCGGGGCGCCATCGATGGCCACACCCTGAGCCACCTACGGCAGGGCGATAAGCGGATTCCTGTAGTGCTGCGCTATCAGGAAGAGGTGCGTACCAGCGTGGAACGATTGCATTCGTTGGTGGTCTACCCAAGCGAATCCGGCGGTCCCGGGGTGGCCCTGAGCCAGGTGGCAAAGGTGACACTGGAGGATGGTTACTTCCGTATCGATCGTCACAATATGGTGCGTGCCATTACCATCGAGAGCCGGAACGATGCCCTGACCGCCGAGGACATGGTGCCTGAGATTGCCCCTGCGCTGGCGGAACTGGAGGCCGGCCTTCCGCCAGGGCACTGGATCGAGTTCAATGGCGTAGTGACGCAATCCGCCGAGGGGCAGGCGGCCATGCAGGCCAACCTGCCGTTGTGTCTGGGGCTGATCGTCATTCTGCTGGTGGCCCAGTTCAACTCCTACAAACGCCCGTTGCTGATTGTAGTGACTATTCCCCTGATCGTGCTGGGGGTATCGGTGGGGCTGCTGGTGATGCGGGCTGACTTTGGTTTTATGGTATTGCTGGGGATCTACAGCCTGGCGGGGATCATTATCAACAACGCCATTGTCCTGATCGAACGGATCGACCGGGAACGTGGCCATCCCGGCATGGCCCTGGAGGAGGCGGTCATCCAGGCCTCGGTACGGCGCTTGCGGCCCATCGTCATGTCCGCCACCACTACGATCCTTGGTTTCCTGCCGTTGATCGTGGGGCGGGACCCGCTGTTCTACGCTATGGCCAGCGCCATGGCTTTCGGGCTGGCCCTGGGCACCCTGATGAGCCTGGGTGTCGTACCCGTGCTGTACACCTACTTTTTTGCGCGGGAGTCAGGGAAGATGATCGCCCAAACCGATCACCAACCGTAACGTGCTACCCAGGAGACGCGCAGTGCCAGACCCACGGGACAACTTTGAGGACGAAACCGCCGGCAAGCTGATCCTGGCGGGCATGGACCTGTTCGGCCAATACGGCTTCAAGGGCACCACGACCCGCATGATCGCTGAAGCCGCCGGCTCCAACATTGGTTCCATTGCCTATTATTTTGGTAACAAGACCGGCCTTTATCTTGCTATTGCCTGCCATATTGCGAGCCGCATGCGGGAGGTGTTCGGCATCGGAGACGGCCATGACGATCCATCGACGGAACGCCTGGACCGCCAACAGGCGCTGGCGATGCTGGAGACCGTGGTGCAGCGTATGGTGCGCCAGTTTGCCGAACAACCGGAGGCCCGCCGCTGGCTGATGCTGGTGATGCGGGAGCAGGCCAACCCCACCGAAGCCTTCGACGTGCTCTACAACGAAGCCTTTGAACGGGTCCATCTTCGGCTGACGCGGCTGATTGCCGTGGTGATGGACCGTTCTCCCGAAGAACCGGGGGTTATCATTGAAACCCACACCCTGGTGGGCCAGATCGTGTTCTTCCTGGTGGGACGTTATCCCCTGTTGCGTCGCCTGGGCCTGGAAGGAGAGTTTCCCCCACACATTGTCGAGACCGCCGAGCAGGTCGTGATATCCCATCTCAGGGCCCTGGCGCTTCGCTAGTGTTCCATCAGATACGGTCGACGGTGCGCGCGGCCATTTACTACCAAGGGATGAGTTTTTCCCCTCCATCGAATCATTCACCTCACCGGTTTGTAGGTCTACATTGAATAGGTAAACGCGAAAGGCCGCGTTGCCAAGCGACAAACACAACAAGAGGTCGACACCATGATCTACGCACAACCAGGAAAGGAAGGCTCCGTCGTCTCCTTCAAATCCCGTTACGAGAACTTTATCGGCGGCGAGTGGGTCGCCCCGGTGAAAGGTCAGTATTTCGAGAACATCACGCCGGTGACCGGCGATGTTATCTGTGAAATTCCGCGCTCCACCGCGGAAGACGTTGAGCTGGCGCTGGATGCCGCCCACAAGGCCGCGCCGGCCTGGGGCAAGACATCAGCCCAGGAACGCTCCAACATCCTGCTGAAGATTGCGGACCGGATTGAGGCCAACCTGGAAAGGCTCGCGGTTGCCGAGACCTGGGACAACGGTAAAGCCGTTCGTGAAACCCTGAATGCCGATGTTCCCCTGGCGGCGGATCATTTCCGTTACTTCGCCGGCTGCATCCGCGCCCAGGAAGGCCATATGGGCGAGATCGACCAGAACACCGTGGCGTACCATTTCCACGAGCCGCTGGGTGTTGTGGGCCAGATCATTCCCTGGAACTTCCCGCTGCTGATGGCGGCCTGGAAGCTGGGCCCCTGCCTGGCCGCCGGTAACTGCACCGTGCTCAAGCCAGCCGAACAGACACCGGCCAGTATCCTGGTGCTGATGGAAATCATCGGTGACCTGCTGCCGCCGGGCGTGCTGAACATCGTCAACGGCTACGGCATTGAAGCCGGTCAGGCCCTGGCCTCCAGCAAGCGCATCGCCAAGATTGCCTTTACCGGCTCCACTCCGGTGGGCTCGCACATCCTCAAATGTGCAGCCGAAAACATCATTCCTTCCACCGTCGAGCTGGGCGGTAAGTCGCCGAACATCTACTTCTCCGACGTAATGCAGGCCGAGCCCGAGTTTGTCGACAAGTGTATCGAGGGTCTGGTGCTGGCGTTCTTCAACCAGGGCGAAGTCTGTACTTGTCCGTCCCGCGCTCTGGTGCAGGAAGATATGTACGACGAGTTCATAGCCAAGGTCGTTGAACGCACCAAGGCCATCAAGCGTGGCAACCCGCTGGATACCGACGTGCAGGTTGGCGCCCAGGCGAGCAAGGAACAGTTCGACAAGATCATGTCCTACCTCTCGATCGGTAAGGAAGAGGGCGCCGAAGTGCTGACCGGCGGTGATCGTGAAGATCTCGGCGTCGAGTTCAACAACGGTTTTTATATTCAGCCGACCCTGTTCAAGGGCGATAACAAGATGCGGGTGTTCCAGGAAGAAATCTTCGGGCCGGTGGTGGGTGTGACCACCTTCAAGACCGAGGAAGAAGCCCTGGCCATTGCCAACGACACCGAGTTCGGTCTGGGTGCCGGCGTCTGGACCCGGGACACCAACCGGGCCTACCGCATGGGCCGCGCGATCCAGGCCGGTCGGGTATGGATGAACTGCTACCACGCCTATCCGGCACACGCCGCCTTCGGCGGGTACAAGAAGTCCGGTGTGGGTCGTGAAACCCACAAGATGGCGCTGGATCATTACCAGCAAACCAAGAACATGCTGGTGAGCTACGATACCAACCCACTTGGCTTCTTCTGATCGGAAAGCGACGGGCGGGCCCTTCCACACGGGCCCGCGTATGGGCCAGCACAACGGATGTGCGTTTTCATGCCCCGACGACTGCTCGGGGGGCTCTCGGAAGAGAGTCGGGTTTTTCTTTGTCACTCTCTTAGGCTCCTACAGGGGCCTTTTTTTGTGGGGTATTCCGCCCTGAAATACGTTGTCATCAGGCGTTGATTAACTGGATTTGCCAACGATAGGCGGATTCGTTAACTTAGCCCCACTTCACCGGCTTGGAAGCCCGCTTGCGATTAATATAAGGAAATAACCCCATGAGCTACCGTCTCACGGATGTGACGGAACTCCCTCGTTCGCCCGACGCCTTGCTGACGATTGTCCACCCTCTGAGTGCGGTGGATATTGTTAGTCGTATACTCAGCCCTTACACCACTGCCAGTGACCCTATTGAAAACCTTGATTCGCGCCAGCGAAAAGATGATCTGCTGGACCAGTTGGCTGTGGGCGAACGGTTGCTGTTGGATGCCAGCGGTGCCAGCCCTGGTATCTTCCGTTCCCGCCGCGCTGAGGCGGATTTCCTGGTCTCTAACCTGTCGCCCCGGTTGACCCGGGCCCTGAACGACCATCTGGACGGCAAGAATGTCGGGGGCGGCGCATCGGCACCGCTGAAGAGCGACAGCCTGGCTCCCGCCATTGAGCCGGGCTACCAGCCGCCAGCACCTGTTCCCAAAACCAGTCCGAAGCAGGGAGCCAGAGTGCTGGACTTACTCTACCAATGGCCTGATGGCACGGGCGTGGCGGGGGCTCCCTACAGTGTAGAGGGACTCGACAGTTACCAGTCCGGCAACCTGGACAACGAGGGAAAGGCACGGGTGACTGGTTTGAGTGACCCTGTGGTGAATGTCCGGTTCGGAAAACCGGCGCCTGCTGGCGAACTCGACATCCTGCGGCGTCAGCTCCAGGCTGGCCTCGACGCCATCCTCACCCGCGAGCGCAGGGAGGCGGAACGTCTTGATGCGTCCACTGACAGCTTGCCATTAAACATCAAGGCAGGTGTTCATTTCGCCCACGGTTTCCTGGGTTTGTGGGACAGCGCCGTGGGTTTGATTGCGAATAGCCTTGCCATTGCCAACCTTACCCACGTGGGTTATTACAATCGCGCTCTCCAGTCCGCCTGGGCCGCTACCCGGGACAGTTCCGACCAGGCCTGGCTGGACGCGTTCAAACAGAATTTCGACGAAACCAACAAGCAGGCGCTGGTGGAGGCACTGGGATTTGATCCGGACGCCATCACGAAGGAACAGCTTGTCGAAGCCTACGAGGCTACCAACCTGATATTGGCCGACTCCGAATCCCGTGGCATGTTAGGCCAGTTCGCTGTCGACTTCGCCCAGGCCCAGGACAGTACGGAAATCAGCTATTTTGCAGGAGGGCTGGTGTTTGAAACCGTCCTGGCGATCATGCTGGCGAGTGCCGGCGGCGCAGGGGTGGCTTCGGCGGCACCGCGCTACCTGCGCAAACTGGCCCCACTTGGTGAGTCCCTGCGCAATCTGGCAGCACGGCTCAAGATCACCTACCAGACCCGCTACCACTACAACGTGGATACCGGCGGGCTGTGTGAAAGCACCTGTCGAACAAAACCCGAGGGTGCGGACCTCAAACCCCGAGACCTCAGCTCCCGCCGCCTGAACATCAGCAGTGTCGAAGAGGCTTTGGCCGCCCTGGCGGCATCCCGTAGAAGGATCATCGCCCGGGGTGGTTTTACCCCCAAGTACACCCAGGAAGAGTTGGCGTATTTGGCCACTCAGGGACTGGACAAGGATCGCTTCATCGTTCGGCTGGTGGAGGAACGCCATGTGGATGGTCACAATCAGCCCGAAGGTGCCATGGCCGGCACCCTGGGGCGAGCCAGTCCCGCCGGTGAAGTACGCTTCTGGTCCACCACCCTGGACCAGATTGAGCCCTCCGACACCTGTCCCAGACTCATTGCGCAGCAGCTGGGCGTGGAGTACAACCCGGAGGCTACTTACAAGCTGGCGATTATCGACAAAGATAAGGCCATTGAGGTCGCCGACGCCGAAACCCTCATTCCAACGTTCGACAACCTCAAGGCCCACGTCCGGCATAATGTGGATGGCTATGCGGACAGGGATGCATTGCTGGACCAGGTGATGACGCCGGAGTACCAGGCGAAGTACGAAAAGCTGGTTGAGGGGATGGGGGATATGGAGTGGAAAGATGCTGATGCACGCCGAGCATTTCTGCTTGATGAGGGGTTAGATGCAGAGCAGATCAAGATCTTTGAAACCCGCTTAAAGATCCAGAATGATACCGGCGCTAACCAGCATTTCCTGGGCAATGGCCTGACCAAGCACACTGCGTTGTCTCAGGATGGCAAGGTTGTCCATGGTGCCTTGGAGACTTATACGTTAGAGAGGAACCCACAAACCTTCCATACCATGACCAATGGCGGTAATGGTGGGCCGGAGGCCTATGTGAAGTTGGTCAAGCTTACCCCTATCGAGTTTGGAGAATGACATGAGCTACCCGAAACTAACTCCCTGGCCCTTCATTGATCCCGAATCGCCGCCTGACGGCTATTTAAAGGTTGGCGAAAGCACGGACCGGGCTCGTATAAGTACTGCATTAATTCCGGTTTGGCATTTTTTTGTTGCTAACGAATATCTTGTTGTTGTCAAGAAGATATGGCTTGAAGGCCGAAACGGTGGGTCTGGCAGGCATGCCACTACTCAGTATGAATATCCCATTGCCGGAGCCCGCTGGTTCGTGGATACCGTGGAGCGTTTTTTCCTGCCGCCGGATCATCCCGACGCGGTGCCACGAGGCAAGCTCAACATGCGTGGCGAAGTAAATGGTGAAACCCTTGGTGTCACCCGGGGCGCCTGGTTCGGGGGAGAGCATATTCCTGGTTATTCCTTTGACAACCTCAATCGCATTGAGCATTCGACCCTCCTGCCTGAAGGTGCCTTTTGCCAAATGTTCGAAATGGGCGACCCCTGGCTGTTCGAGGATGGTTTGTTTGAGCTGTTCAAGGAAATCGCCCAGCGACACGAGAATGGTGAGTTCTGACGAGGCTCCCAACTTTATAACCAACCCGAGCAAGGAAGCTAACCATGACCAAATTGTTGACCGACAGCCTGCTGATCGCCAATCCGGCCCTCTCAGAGATTCCCAAGTTTGAGGCGATTGCCGGTAAAGCCGTTTATCTTGTTGAGCATTCCAAAGCCGGCGCGGTGGGTGTGGCCCTTAATCAGAATTACAGCAAGTCTCTTGAGGCCCTGGCCGTAAACCTGCCTGCGCGTGCCAGTCGTCAGGATTGAAGGCCTCGGTATCGTCTAGATAGTGGTTTTTCCGCATGTGATCGAATCGTGGTCCGAAAGAAGGAGTTTTGTCGTCCACAAAACCTGAAAACCAGTGCCAAAGTACCATGTTTGTCTTGTGTCTCCGCCGCTAGGATGAGAAATGAGTTATCGGCAATGCCGCTGATTCACCCTGAATGCGCTAACAATCATGACAATAGAGGTAAGCATTATGTGGACCAAACCAGCCTACGAAGATCTGCGCATCGGTTTCGAAGTCACCATGTACTTCGCCAACCGCTGAAAGCCGAAATGGCCAGCGTCCTGACGCTGGCCGTTTTGGTTCGGGAGTTCTTCTCATGTACATCCATGTACTCGGTTCTGCGGCCGGCGGTGGTTTTCCCCAGTGGAACTGCAACTGCGCCAATTGCGACGGGTTCCGCAAGGGCACCCTGAAAGCCAGCGCCCGCACCCAATCGTCCATTGCGGTGAGTGAGGATGGCGAGCACTGGATTCTGTTTAACGCCTCCCCCGATATTCGCGCCCAGCTGGCGTCTTTCCCCGCCATGCAACCGTGTCGGGCGGTGCGGGACACTGGCATCAGCGCCGTGTTGCTGATCGACAGCCAGGTGGATCACACCACCGGCTTGCTGACCCTGCGGGAAGGTTTGCCGCTGGATGTCTGGTGCACGGCCCAGGTCCATGAAGACCTCAGTACCGGCTTCCCGCTGTTTCGCATGCTGGAACACTGGAACGGCGGACTGAACTGGCGGGAAATACCGGCCACTGAGAGTGAACCCTTTACCATTCTCTGCGCACCGTCCCTGAGACTTACCGCGATTCCGCTGTTAAGCAACGCGCCGCCGTATTCATCGCGCCGGGACAATCCCCATCCGGGCGATAACATCGGGGTGTTCCTGGAAGATACCCGCACCGGGCAGACAGTGCTTTATGCCCCCGGGCTGGGTGAGCCGGACGAGCGGATTCTGAACTGGATGCGCAAGGCCGATGTGCTGATGGTCGATGGCACCGTCTGGCATGACGATGAAATGATTCGTCAGGAAGTTGGTACCAAAACCGGTCAGGACATGGGGCACTTGGCCCAGAGTGGTCCCGGCGGCATGATGGAAGTGCTCGATACCATGACGGCAAAGCGCAAGATCCTGATTCACATCAACAACACCAACCCGATCCTGAACGAGAACTCGCCAGAGCGTGCGGAACTGACGCGCCATGGTATTGAGGTGTCCTGGGACGGAATGCACATTGATCTGTCGGGGCAGCCATGAACGCCAAAGCCAACACCGCCATGAACCGCACGGACTTTGAACAGGCGCTGCGGGACAAAGGGCAGTATTACCACATCCACCACCCTTATCATAAAGCCATGTACGGTGGGCAATGCACACCGGAGCAGATTCGGGGCTGGGTGGCGAACCGGTATTACTACCAGATCAACATCCCCCAGAAAGACGCCGCAATCATGGCCAACTGCCCGGACGCCAGCGTGCGCCGGATGTGGTTGCAGCGAATACTGGATCATGATGGTCATGATGGTCATGACGGCGATGAAGGCGGCATTGAGGCCTGGCTGTGCCTGGCAGAAGCGGTCGGATTAAGCCGGGAGGAAGTCATCGACCAGCGTCACGTTCTTCCCGGGGTGCGCTTTGCCGTGGATGCCTACCTGAATTTTGCCCGCCGGGCGACCTGGCAGGAAGCGGCGTGCTCCTCCCTGACCGAGCTGTTCGCCCCGGAGATCCACCAGTCCCGGCTGGACAGCTGGCCGCAACACTACCCCTGGATCGAAGATGGCGGTTACCACTATTTCCGTAAACGGCTCTCGGAGGCACGGCGGGATGTGGAGCACGGCCTGACGATCACCCTGGACAGTTTCACTACGGCTGCCTCACAGGCCCGTGCCCTGGAAATCCTCCAATTCAAGCTGGATATTTTATGGTCTATGTTGGATGCCCTGACTATGGCTTACCTGCACCGGACGCCACCGTATCACACCGTAACCGATCAACCGGTCTGGCACCGGGGGCTTTCGTGAAGGACAGTATGGCAAGGGTGCCCCGCCTGCGTCCCGGCTTCCGCTTCCAGTGGGAGCCGGCCCAGGGATGTCATGTGTTGTTGTACCCCGAAGGCATGGTGCGCCTAAATGACAGTGCCGGCGCGGTGCTGGCGGAAGTTGACGGCCAGCACACAGTGGCCGATATCGTCACCGTACTGGAGCAGCGGTTTCCGGATGCGGGTGCGCTGGCCAGCGACGTCAGCGAGTTCCTGGCAGACGCTGAACACCAGCACTGGATTGTTTTCTCATGAAGGATTTCGGTACCATGCCCGCAGGCCAGCGCCCTGGTGTTGGTCCGCCGCTGTGGTTGCTGGCGGAACTGACCTACCGGTGCCCGCTGCAGTGTCCCTACTGCTCCAACCCGCTGGACTTTGCCAACACCGAGCAGGAGCTGACCACGGACGAGTGGGTGAACGTGCTGCGCCAGGGCCGTGCCATGGGGGCCGCGCAACTGGGGTTTTCCGGTGGCGAGCCCCTGGTGCGCCAGGATCTGCCGGAACTGATTGCCGAGGCGCGACACCTCGGGTACTACAGCAATCTGATCACCTCCGGACTGGGCCTGAGCGAGGCCAAGGTGAACGCCTTCCGGGATGCGGGACTGGATCACATCCAGGTCAGTTTCCAGGCGTCTGATCCCGAGCTCAATAATGCTGTGGCAGGCTCCCGCAAGGCCTTTGACCAGAAGCTGGCCATGGCCCGCGCGGTGAAGGAAGCGGGTTATCCGATGGTGCTCAACTTCGTGATCCACCGCCACAATATCCACCAGATGAACGACATCATGGCGTTGTGCGAGCGTCTGGGGGCCGATTACGTCGAACTGGCCACCTGCCAGTATTACGGTTGGGCGTTCAAGAACCGGGAGGGACTGATGCCCTCCCGTGCGCAACTGGAAAAGGCGGAAGGGGAGGTCCAGGCTTATCGACGGCAGCTGGCGGACAGTGGCTCGGCGATGAAGCTGATTTTCGTCACCCCCGACTACTACGAGGAGCGCCCCAAGGCCTGCATGAACGGCTGGGGCAGTCTGTTTCTGACCGTGGCACCGGACGGCACGGCCTTGCCCTGTCACAGCGCAAAACTGCTGCCCATTGATTTCCCGAATGTGCGGGAGATGGAGCTCAACGCCATCTGGTATGACAGCCCCGGTTTCAATCATTACCGGGGCGACAGCTGGATGCCGGAGCCCTGTCGTTCCTGCGATGAAAAGGGCAAGGATTTCGGCGGCTGTCGATGTCAGGCGTACCTGCTGACCGGCAATGCCGACAACGCCGATCCGGTGTGCAGTAAATCCTCGCACCATGACCGGATCCTCGCGGCGAGGAGAGCCGCCGACCATGCCACGGCCGGCATTGAAGAGCTGACCTATCGCAATGCGGATAACTCAAGACTGTTCTTCAGGGGCTGACCAGCCTCTTGCCGCGTCAGCGGTGTCGGAACGGCACCGGCAACCGGCGCTATTAAGCGCCGAGCAAGCCTGCGCGACCTACACCCAGCGCGGAGAGCTCTCCGTATCGCGGGCGGGCGTGTTCTGGCTGCAGACAGATCCATCCCTTGGCGCGAATACTCTCTGGCGGTTAACGGAACGAGGCCCCGAGCGCTTTGGGCCGGAAAGGTTGAGTGTCCGCAGTCGGGTCAATGGTTACGGCGGCGGCGCCCTGGCAGCATCGGATACCGGTGTTTTCCTGGTCAGTGAACAACAGCAGGTACACTTTCTGGAGCTGGCGACCGGTGTCTGTCATCAACTGACGGATGAGCCGTGTGCCGCCTTTGGCGGGCTGGTGGCGGATCCGCGCCGCCACCGTGTGCTGGCCGTGCGGGAAGCGGGTGGCCGTCAGCAACTGGTAGCGGTGAGTCTGGAGCATGGCATTCAGGTACTCCATGCCGGGCAGGACTTCTACGGTGCTCCGGCCCTGTCAGCGGATGGACGCCATATCGCCTGGGTGAGCTGGCAGTTGCCCGACATGCCATGGCTCCGTACGACACTCTGGACGGCGATGGTGACGGAAACCGGGTGGCTGCGTGGTAGTGAAACCTGGCCAACCGTATCGGGGGCCTCTGTTCAGCAGCCAGTCTTTGTCGGCACTATCCTTTGGGTATTGTCCGATCATGGTGGCTGGTGGCAGCCATGGCGACTGGAACCGGATGGATTGAAGGGCGACTGGGTTACCGGTGATGGGCCGTCTCTGGATCACGCCAGCGCTCCCTGGCAACTGGGTGAGTCCCATCATGTTCCGCTTGCCGGTCATGGCTGGGCACGGGTTCATTACCGCAATGGCACCGGTGAACTCTGGCTTTATCGCTCCGGAACTCATGAAGGGCAGCCAGAAAGTCAGAGGGTGGCCTCAGAATTCAGTGATTTCCGTTGCCTGGGGGTGACCGGAAGGCAGCTGTATTGCATCGCACGCTCTTCCGCGAGACTGGACGCGGTCCTGAAGGTTGATCCCGGCACCGGGCAGGTTCGGGTGATGGCGGGTGGCGAAAGCGCCTTGCACGGACAAAAGCCGGTGTTGCCCCTGACATTTGAAGTGCCTGCGGTGGGAGACAGCAAGCCGGGCCTTCACGGTTTCTTTTACGAACCGACACCCTCCTCGGCGACCACCGCCCCGCCACTGATTCTGGTCGCCCATGGCGGGCCTACCTCGGCGGCCTATCCGGTGTTCAATCCCCAGGTGCAGTACTGGTGCCAGCGTGGGTTTGCCGTGGCCGAGGTCAACTATCGCGGCAGCAGTGGCTTTGGCAGGCCGTTTCGCCTGGCATTGGCGGGGCAGTGGGGTGAGGCGGACGTCGAAGACATGGAGCGTGCGGCGGACTATCTGTCTTCCTCGGGCCTCGTTGATGGCCGTCGCATCTTCATCCAGGGCCGGAGCTCGGGCGGATACACGGCCCTGATGGCGCTGGTTCGCAGCCGGCGGTTTGCCGCTGGCGCGAGTATGTTCGGGGTTACGGATCCATTGCGGCTTCGGGAAGCGACCCATCGTTTTGAGTCCGGATACCTGGACTGGCTTATCGGTGCTCCGCAGCAACACCCGGAACGCTGGCGTACCCGGACGCCGCTGTACCTCGCGGACCGTATCCGGGCACCGGTGATTTTCTTTCAGGGTGGTCGGGATCAGGTGGTGGTCCCCCAGCAGACCCGGGCGATGATTGCCGCGATGCAGGCGGTTGGCCTGTCGCCGGAGTTGCACTGGTTCGAGGAGGAAGGGCACGGGTTCCGGCACCAGACCAGCCAGGTGAGCATGCTGGTATGGCTGTTCAGTTTTTATCGTCGGCAAAGCGTGAAGATCAATGAACAGGGTGGGAACTTGAGGTAAACTTTCGATGATTCCTATAATAAAAAACCGTCGAGTACATCTCTATGAGCCACGACATTTCCGCCCTTCGCAAGTTTGTTTCGCCGGAAATCGTATTTGGCGCCGGCGCCCGCAAATCCGTCGCTAATTTCGCCAGCAATTTCGGGGCAAGACATGTACTGCTGGTCTCCGACCCGGGGGTGGCGGCAGCTGGCTGGGTTAACGAGATTGTCACGCTGCTGACGGAAGCCGGTATCCGGACCACGATCTTTACCGGAGTTTCCCCCAATCCCAAGGTGGATGAGGTGATGGCGGGGGCCGAACTGTACAAGTCCAGTGAGTGCGATGTCATCGTTGCCATTGGCGGCGGCAGCCCCATGGACTGCGCCAAGGGAATTGGTATTGTGGCCACTCATGGCCGCAGCATTCTGGAATTCGAGGGGGTGGATACCATCACCAATCCTTCGCCGCCGCTGATATTGATACCAACCACCGCGGGTACATCGGCGGATGTCTCGCAGTTTGCGATCATTTCCGATCCCGATCGGCGCTTCAAGTTTTCCATTATCAGCAAGGCCGTGGTCCCGGATGTGTCCCTGATTGACCCGGAAGTTACGGAAACCATGGACGCCTACCTGACGGCCTGTACCGGGGTGGATGCCATGGTTCACGCCATTGAGGCATATGTATCCACCGGCAGTGGGCCGTTAACCGATAACCACGCTCTGGAAGCGATCCGGCTGATCAACCGCAACCTTGAGCCACTGGTAGAGAACACCGCGAACCCCTTCCTGCGTGAACAGATCATGCTGGCGTCGATGCAGGCGGGGCTGGCGTTTTCCAATGCTATTCTCGGGGCGGTCCATGCCATGTCTCACAGCCTTGGCGGTTATCTGGACCTGCCACACGGTTTGTGTAATGCGTTATTGCTTGAGCACGTTGTCGCCTACAACTTTGCCTCGGCGGAAGACCGTTTCCGCCGGGTTGCCGAGGCGATGGACATTGATACCCGTGGCATGGGCAAAGCCGAGATCAGGAAACGGCTGATGAACCGTATCATTGAGCTCAAACGAAGGGTGGGGCTGGAAGCCCGGCTCGCCCAGCTCGGGGTGACCGTCTCTGATATTCCCTACCTGTCGGGCTTTGCCCTGCAGGATCCCTGCATACTTACCAACCCTCGTAAATCGTCGCTGAGGGATGTCCAGGTCGTCTATGAAGAAGCCCTCTGAGAAACAGGATGGCAGCTACGGCGTTGGCGACCTGCTGGGACTGGGTAGCCAGTCTGTCCGCAAGAATTATTACCCCGCGTTGCAGGAACGGATTGAAGAGCTGGAAAACGAGCGTAACCGTTACAAGTGGCTGTTCGAAAACGCGCTCCATGGCATCTTCCAGGCCAATCTCCGTGGCGGTTTCCTGGCCTGTAATCCGGCGATGGCGCGTATCTGCGGTTACGCCAGCGCCGAGGATCTGACGCAACGGGTCATACGGCTGCGGGAGCAGCTGTTCTGCAGTTCCAACGAGTTTGACAAGATCCGCCAGGAACTTCTGGACGAGGGAAACCTGCGTGTTCGGGAGACCTGTTTGCGGCGGGTGGACAACACGCCGGTCCATGTCGCGATTACCATCTTACGACGCCCGGACCTGGGGCCAGAAGTGGTGGAAGCCTTCGTGGCGGACATCACCGAGCGGGTTCAGGCCCGGCAAAAGCTTGAGCAACTGAATGCAGACCTGGAGCGACGGGTGGAGGAGCGCACCGAAGCGCTACAGAATGCCAACGTCGGGTTGCGCTACCAGATCGAAGAACGGGAAAAAGTGGAGCGGGAACTGGTGGTTGCCATGGAAGCCGCACGGGAGGCCAACCGCAGCAAGGACAAATACCTGGCGGCGGCGAGTCACGACCTGCTGCAGCCGTTGAATGCCGCCAGACTGATGATCTCCGCCCTGCAGGACAGCCAGCTGCCGGAGCAGGAACAGCGCATGGTGCACCAGGTGCATCGCGCCCTGGAGGGCGCGGAGGATCTTCTGGCGGACCTGCTGGATATTTCAAAGCTGGACCAGCAGGCAATGAAGCCGGACCTGGCCTACACCGACGTCTCGGCCCTGGCGGTGGGGCTGGGGGAAGAATTTGAAGCGGTAGCTGCCAATGCCGGCCTGCGTTTCCGCGTGCGCACCACGCCGGTGATGGTGAAAACCGATCAGCGCATGCTGACCCGCATTATCCGCAACCTGCTGAGCAACGCGTTTCGTTACACCCGGGAGGGTGGCGTGCTGCTGGCGTTGCGAACCCGGGGCGATCGGCTCCACATTGAAGTCTGGGATACCGGTGTGGGCATCGAAGCGGGCAAGCTGCGGGAGATTTTTACCGAATTCCATCAGTTGCTTCCCCAGGGCACGGGTGGCCGTCAGGGCGTTGGCCTGGGGCTGGCGATTGTGGAGCGCATGGTAAGGGTACTGGGTTACGACATTGACGTTGCCTCCCGACCGGGCCGGGGCTCGAGGTTTGTCCTGACCGTGCCAATGGAAGCGACGCAGAAGGCGCAGACGTCGCCTCTTCAAGGCACGCTTCCGCCTTTCTCGGAGGGCTTTGACGGGGCCCGCGTACTGGTGATTGATAATGAACCGGCCGTTCTGGAAAGCATGCAGCTGTTGCTGGAACGCTGGGGCTGCTCGGTGACCGTGGCCCGGAGCGAAGCGCAGGCCCTGGCGCTGCTGGACTCGGGAATAGATCCCCCATCGGTTGTGCTGGCCGATTATCATCTCGACAATCACAAGACCGGCTGTGAAGCTATTTATGGCGTGCGTCGCCAGCTGGATTGTGATCTTCCGGCGGCGATCATCACCGCAGATCGCAGCGATGACACCCGGCAGCTCATGCGGGCGCAATACCTGCCAATCCTCAACAAGCCGGTGAAGCCCAATCGCCTGCGGGCGCTGTTGACCAGTCTTCTCGGGTCAACCGGTTAACCAGTCTGCACGCGAGGGTCTACACTGATTCTGGGATTCCATGAATTTCAGGAGAGTGCACCATGGCCATAACCGATAATGCCCTGACTAACCACGAAGTCACCATCTGCCTGGCAGGCGGTGCTGTTCTTGGTCCTTTCAATGCAACCTGGTCCCGGGACAACGGGGGGGATGTCCGCGAACTCGTGAGGGAGTACGACGGATTTCTACAGGGCGAAAAACAACACCGGTTCAAATTTCACCTCCACGATACCTACACCAACACAGTCCAGACGTTAGTTGTTAATTTTGAGCAGGTTACGGGGATTTGCGACCATGTGAGGCTAAGATCCCATAATGAGGGCTGAGCATCCCCCTGATGCCGATGTCGCCCCCATGCGCAGGAACCCGCAGGATCCGGTTCCGAAACCACAGCAAAAGGAGAGGGTGTCATGAGTGATTTCAGAACGGAGAAAGACAGTCTCGGGGAAGTGCGTGTTCCGGCGGATGCGCTCTGGGGAGCCCAGACCCAGAGGGCCGTGGACAATTTCCCGGTCAGTGGTCAGCCCATGCCTCAGGCTTTTATCGCTGCCGTCGCCAGGGTCAAGCAGGCTGCGGCGGAGGCCAACGCCAGCCTCGGGCTGCTGGATAACGACAAGCGTGATGCCATTGTCGAAGCATGCCTGAAGCTGGTGGACGGCGAGTACGCGGATCAGTTTCCGGTCGACCGTTATCAGACCGGGTCTGGCACCAGCACCAATATGAACGTCAACGAGGTTATTTCCGCATTGGCGGAGCGGGCCGGCGTCACCGTGAATCCCAACGATCACGTCAATATGAGCCAGAGCTCCAATGATGTGATTCCCACCTCGATTCACGTCAGTGCGGTCACCGCTGTCCAGGACCGCTTGTTGCCAGCATTGTCTCACTTGTGTGGCGTTATCTATGAGCGGGAGGCGCTGTTCTCGGAACAGGTGAAAACCGGGCGTACCCACCTGATGGACGCCATGCCGGTCACCGTTGGTCAGGAGATGCGTACCTGGCGCGAACAACTATTGGCGACAGAAAAGCGGGTAGAAGCTGCCGCGGATGACCTGATGGCACTACCGCAGGGCGGGACTGCTGTAGGCACCGGGGTCAATGCGCCCCATGAGTTCGCGGAACAGTTCGTCAAATTCCTGAGCTCTGACACCGGGTACCATTTCCGCTCCCTGGAACATAAATTTGTGGGGCAAAGTGCGGTGGATTCGCCCGTGGCGTTGTCGGCCCAGTTGCGGGGCGCGGCTCTCGTGTTGACCAAGATCGCCAACGACTTGCGGTGGATGAACAGTGGTCCGATCCATGGTCTGGCGGAGATCAGCCTGCCAGCCCTGCAGCCGGGCAGCAGCATCATGCCGGGCAAGGTCAATCCGGTGATCCCTGAATCCGTGGCCATGGTAGGCGCTCAGGTGATGGGACTGGATAACGCCAATGCTGTGGCCGGCCAGTCCGGCAACTTCCAGCTCAATGTGATGTTGCCGCTGGTGGGCGCCAATCTGCTGGATATGGTGGCGTTGCTCACCAATGCCGCAACGTTGCTGGCGGACAAGGCCATCAAGGGTATCACCGTCAATGTGGATAATCTGAATGCGGGGGTCGGGCGTAATCCGGTACTGGTCACTGCACTGAACCCGGAGATTGGCTACGAACTGGCTGCGGACATCGCCAAGGAGGCATACCGTACCGGCCGGCCAGTGATCGATGTGGCTGAAGAGCGAAGCGGGCTGGACCGGGCCCGGCTGGAGAAACTGATGGATCCGCTCAAACTGACCCGTGGCGGGGTTTCCTGAACCGGAGGTTGACTGACTTGATCCTTGCGCTGGAGCTGTTCGTGATGTTGGTGCTGGCTAACGGCGCCCCAGTGGTCGCGAGGAAACTGTTTGGTCATCACTGGTCGGCTCCGGTCGATGGTGGCCGGCTCTGGCGCGATGGGTACCCGCTGTTGGGAAAGAGCAAGACCTGGCGTGGCGTGGTCGCCGGTACGGTCAGTTGCGGCCTGTTCGCCATGGTGGTGGGGCTCGGGGGGATATTTGGCTGCCTGTTCGGATTACTGGGACTGGCCGGCGACATGATCAGCAGCTTCATCAAGCGGCGGCGCGGACTGGAATCCAGCGCCCGGGCACTATGGCTGGATCAGATACCGGAGGCAGCATTGCCAATGGTCTTGGCGCTCCTCTGGTTGCCCCTGGGAATATGGACGTCCATTTCGGTTGTGGTGATGTTTACGCTGTCCAATATTCTGTTGTCGCCGTTGCTCTACCGCCTGGGTATCCGCCGTCATCCTCACTAACGTTCATTCCGGGCCCCGGGTCAGGGTATGAATGGTGACCTCCGGCGGGCAGTTAAGCCGCACGTTGATCACCGAAGTGCCTGATCCCGGCGAGGTATAACCCTGCATGCCGTTCATCCGCCATAATCCGCGCCCCAGGGCTCTCGGGCAGTCAGAATCAAGGGTGACGGGAATGCCTCCGGGCAGGCAGATTTGCCCGCCATGGGTATGGCCGCAGAGGAAAATATCGTATCCGGCGTGCGCGGCTTCCCGGAAAATTTCCGGGGTGTGGCTCAGCAGGATGCTGATATTGCCAAGGGGAATATCGTCGCCGGCCCTGTGCAGGTTGTGGACCTTGTAGAAGTGGGCATCATCCACGCCGGCCAGGTAAATGGTTTCTCCGTTGAGATGAATCGGAACATGCTCGTTCATCAGCAGCCGGTAGCCCATGTCCTCCAGGGCGGGAACCATCCGGATACTGTCGTGGTTTCCCAACACGGCGTAGGCGTCACCCTGGATGGCATCACGGAGTTGTGCCATGCCTTCCAGGGCTTCGTCCACCGGCCCCCAGGTCAGCCGCCGGTAATCGCCAGTCAGCACACACAGGTCGTATTCCAGTGAGCTGATGCGGTCAATCACTGCCTGCAGGTTGGCTTCGTCCATATCCACATGCAGGTCGGTCAGGTGAAGGATCCGGTAGCCCTCGAAGGATTCCGGCAGATCCGGAATATGAAAGTGGTTGCTGGTGGTGTTCAGGCGCCGGCTGTTATTCTGTCCCCGCCGGAACAGACCGACCATTTGCAGGCAAAAGCGGATAAAACCGGGCGCTGACGTCAGGTTCTCCAGGTGAAATGACTTGTAATTGGGACCGAAGACCCTGGCCTCAGCTTCTCGCTCAATCCCCAGCCTCTGGCGGGCATGGACGGGACCGAGCCGAAGGCTCAGGCGGTACTCCAGCAACTCATCCTGACTTTCTGGTGTATGTGCCCTGGCGGTCATGGCCGAATCCTGCGCTGCGCGTGTTGGCAAACCCTTAACCTCATTATGGTTGGCTTCCGGAGTGTTGCAACCGAAGTGATACAATGTTCATGTTTCACCAGACAAGCAGAGGCGATTATGACGACATCATGCAATATTCCGGGGCTGGAAGTGCCGCGCAGCCGGTTCCCCGATCCGGAACAGGATCTGAGCAACGATTCTTCCGCAGCGCACATTGTACTGGCGGGTGGTTGCTTCTGGTGTGTGGAGGCGGTTTTCCTGGCGATGGACGGGGTGACGCACGTTGAGTCTGGTTATGCCGGCGGTAGTGCTGACACGGCGAATTATGAGGCCGTATGCGGTGGACAGACCGGTCATGCCGAAGTGGTGGATGTTCATTACGATCCGTCCAGGGTCAGCTTTGGTCAGTTATTGAAAGTATTCTTCTCTGTGGCCCACGACCCGACTCAGTTAAATCGACAGGGCCATGATCGCGGAACCCAATACCGGTCCGCTGTGTTCTATGAGACGCCAGAGCAGAAGCGTGTGGCTGACGCTTACATTCGCCAACTGGATGCCGCCGGAGTCTATCCGGAGCCCATCGTTACCCGGCTGGAGCCGCTGGAGGCTTTCTACCCGGCCGAAGCCTACCACCAGAACTTCGCAGCCCAGAATCCCTTCCAGCCCTACGTCATGGCGGTCGCCGCACCGAAGGTGGAGAAGCTGGTGAAGTCCTATGGCGATTACCTGAAACCCGAATACCGTGACGACAACAAAGCCTGAGGAGGTTGCCATGAGTGTTTCCAAAGCGGGGTACGACCTGACGCCACTGACGCCGTCACAGGTCGATGAGATGTCAGCGGATCTGTCGGTGGAAGAGCGCCGGGTGCTGCTCGACCACGGTACCGAGCATCCTTTCTGCGGGACGTTGCTCGACAATAAGAAAGCGGGCGTCTATCACTGCCGGCTGTGTGACCTGCCGCTGTTCAGTTCCGATTCCAAGTTCGATTCCGGTACCGGCTGGCCCAGTTTCTTTCAGCCCTTCGATCCGGACCACATCCGTTACATTGAGGACAACAGCCTCGGCATGACCCGCACCGAGATTCGGTGTCCCAGGTGCGACAGCCACCTTGGGCACGTGTTTCCGGACGGGCCACCGCCCAGCGGACAGCGTTACTGCCTGAACTCCATTGCGATGGTGTTCCGGGATAACGGTCATTGATCGGGGGCCGGGCCCGCGGCTGCTACTCCCCGGCGTTGCCGGTGACAGTGGCAACGTAGTAGGCCACGGCCTCGATGTCATCCCCGGACAGGCTGTCCTCATACCCCGGCATGACGCCAACACCGGCCCTGACGGCTTCGCGTACCTGTTTCGGGGATGGTTTGAGTTCATCGAGATTGGGACCGATGGCGCCGGTTGCCCCGGCATCCTCAAGCGTGTGGCATATGGTGCAGGATGGCTGTGCCTGTTCCGTGAATATTTTTTTGCCTTGCTCTGCCCGTTTGTCCTCCGCGAATGCGGAGGTACTGGTGATCAGCAACAGGGCGGTGGCGAATGCGGCGGTTCTTGTCATGGTTCGGTCCTGACCGATTGAACAGTCGCGGCAGCGGGGCCCCGCTGCCGCATCAAGAGTCAGCTGACGGCGACGGTAACGCCGTGATCCTTCCAGCCGTTGTGGCCATAGCCGCGCTCGTTATCGGTACGCTCCTCGGGTTGGGTGTGGCCCTCCGCATCGGTGGCGCGGCTGACAATGCGGTGTTCCCCGGGCTCCAGGTCCGCTGCCAGCACAAATGGCCGCCAGGCAAAGGGGCCCAGATCCGGGCCGAGGAAGCGGGCGTTTTTCCAGTTCCTGCCCCCATCCACGGATACTTCTACCTTATCAAGCGCCACGGTTCCGCCGAAGGCAACGCCATAGATCATATTGCGCCCCTTGTGACCAGTCTCGAGTGGCGCGGTGACCCAGGACTTGACGTTCATTTCCCACATTGAGGGCTGGTCCGGAGCGCCTTTGACACCGACATCCCGGATCCGGTAGCCCGAGGCCTGAATCTTGGCTTCGGTCTGGGCTTCCGTGAGAGCAATGCTCTTCACGTATTTGACATTGTTGACGCCGTAGTAGCCCGGGACCACCATGCGCAGGGGGCCGCCGTGGGTGATGGGCAGGGGTTCGTCGTTCATTTCCCAGGCCAGCAGGGCTGTTTCCAGCGCTTTGACTGGGACGGAACGCTCGACCACTACGGTTTTTGGATCCAGCCCATCGGGCAATGCTTCGCCACCGGTGCTGGTAATGTATTGGGCGCCCTCCGCGGGGCCGCCCAGGGCTTCCACCACGTCTTTCAGTGGAACACCGGTCCAGAGTAGGCAACCGGCAGCGCCGACGCTCCATTGTGTGCCGCCAGCGCCGTGAGGGAAGAAAGCGCGACCGTTACCGGAGCATTGCAGCACCGAAGCGACCGTAGCCACCCCCATCTGTTTGAGTTCGCCTACGGTCAGCGTTTTCGGATTTTTTACACCTTCTATGCGGACTTCCCAGGCGTCTGCGTTGGCAGTGACTTCATCGGAAGGGGCGGGCAGGTTGTTGCGAACGAACAGGCGATCACTGGGGGTGACCACACCACTGCCGATAGCGCCCCGCACGGTTTCCATGGTGTTGGTGCTGTGTACGATCAGGGCGCTGCGTTCTTTCCAGGCGGCATAGTCCGGCAGGGATTTTGGCTCATCCGCCCTGGCGAGAGGGATAAAGCCCAGTACGCTGACAGCGGCCATGGCACCCGCGCTACCCATCAGCATCCTGCGCCGGCCGGGGTTATCCGGTCCGGGATCATCATGGCCCCGCCGGATCTCTGGTGCATTGCTCATAGTCCGTCTCCTTGGAGTGAATGGTCGAGAAGTGTGCACGCTAACCCAGGCTGAATATCCGGGTTGTATCCTGATTACTTATAGGATTTGATTAAAAAATGATCAAGCCGGGCGGAGTATAATTTGTCGTCATAACTGGCCGAGGCGCGTGAACGCCCGGAGGAACTTCTGGGGAGGGGGGGAAGCCGCCTGAAATCGCGGCTTCACCTCTTTGGGGTCAGCTGATGATGGTGGAGGCCAGATAGCCGGTGTAGCTCACGTAGACCACTAACAGCAGTGCGCCATCGAGGCGGCTCACCAGTTTGCGTTTTCCGGTCAGTCCCACGGCCATCAGCAGCAACCCGAAGGTGAGTGCTGCCATCAGGGTCCAGTCACGGTAGAGAACTTCCGGATCAACGGCCAGGGGTTCGATGACTGCGGCCAGGCCGACCACCGCCAGCGTGTTGAAAATGCCCGAGCCCACAATGTTGCCAAGAATCAGGTCGTGTTCGTTCTTCTTGACGGCCGCCAGGGCTGACGCCAGTTCCGGCAGCGAGGTGCCGATGGCAACAATGGTGAGGCCAATAATCAGGTCGCTGACACCCAGGGCCTGGGCGATGGTCACCGCACCCCAGACCAGCATCCGGGAGCTTATGATCAGCAGCACCAGGCCAACCACCAGCCATATCAGGGCGACTTTCAGCGGCATGGGATGGGCAATGAGTTCCGCATCGGTGTCGCCGACCAGGCTGTCGTCTTTACCCTTGATGCCCTGGTAGATTGACCAGCCCATGACGGCGGCGAACACGCCCAGCAGTACCCAGCCATCCAGGCGGGTCAGCTGTCCGTCCAGCAGTTGGACGCCGGCGATGGCGGTCAGTACCAGGAGCAGTGGCAGTTCCTTGCGAATCACCTGGGAGTGCACCGCGATCGGCGCGATGACGGCGGTCAGACCAACGATCAGGGCGATGTTGGTGATGTTGGAGCCATAGCCGTTACCCAGAGCCAGCCCGGGATTACCGTCAGCGGCCGCCATGGCAGACACGGCCAGTTCCGGCGCGGAGGTACCGAAACCGATGATCACCATACCGATCAGCAACGATGGCATACCCAGATGCTTGGCGGTAGCCGCCGCGCCTTCGACAAAACGGTCGGCACTCCAGACCAGGAGAACCAGACCGGCAATAATGGCTCCGATTGCCATCAACATAGATCAACCTCAGTGAATGAAACGACCCAGCATGAATACCCCCGCGTAACCAAGGGTGTACGCCAGTAAAAGGTGGCCAAGATACCGCATATAGGTGGCAAAGGTCAGCCCGGGAATTTTGCTCATGGCTACGATCCCCGCGGCCGAACCGATCACCAGCAGTGAGCCGCCCACGCCAACGGCATAGGTCAGCCCCATCCATTCGCCCGCACTCATCTCGATTCCGGACTTCAACAGGGCAGCGGTCAGGGGCACGTTGTCGATGATGGCGGAGAAAATCCCCATCAGGTAGTTGGCTGCAACCGGCGGCAGCACGTCGTAGATGGCGACCAGTGACTGCAACGCGTGAATCTCCTTGAGCATACCGACCAGCAACAGGATGCCGAGGAAGAACAGGAGGGTTTCAAACTCGATCACGCGGATGTATTCCAGGATCGGATCCAGATCGCTGTCATCACTCATGAAGCGGGACACCAGGAACATGACCGAGAGGCCGAAGAGGAACGTCAGCACCGGCGGAATACTGAACAGGGCATTGCCCGTGATGGTGCCGATGATGGTCAGCAGAAACAGGACGCCGATCACTGCATCGACCGGTCGAACGGTGTTGACGGAAGTCGTCAGAGTCACCGTTCCGGTCAGCCCTCTCGACATAAAGATGGCGAGAATGAAAACCGTGATGGATGCCGGAATGGCAAGGGTCAGCAGGGTCAGGATTTCCACCTTGTCCGCCAGGAAGATCATCAGTGTGGTGACGTCGCCGGTGATCAGCGATACGCCGCCAGAGTTCACTGCAAACACGACGAGAGTGGTGAACTGTATGCGCTTTTTCAGTTCCAGATTGAGCGAAAGGATCAGTGAACACGAGACTAAAGTGGCGGTGATATTGTCCGCCAGGGACGAGAAAATAAAACAGAAAAGGCCGGTCAGAAACAGCAGTTTTCTTTCGCTGACCTGTTTCGGCATGATCAGGTATACGACATTTTCGATCATGCCTTTCTTGTTCAGGTAGGCGACAAACGTCATGGCGGCTACCAGGAACAGCCATAGCCCGGCAATTTCAGCGATGCTTTCCGCCAGTCCGGCCGAGATAGCCGCGGTTTCCTCAGAACTTGCGCTGAACAGGAACAACAGCACCCAGCACAGCGTACCGAAGAACAGCGTAATCTTGGCTTTGTTGACGTGAATGACGTCTTCGAAAATGACCCCCAACAAGGCCAGGATGGCCAGAAAAATCAGTACGGACTCAAGACCGGGCATACGACATCCTGAAAATGGGTTGTGATCAATGCGGGCGCATTTTAGACGTTTGCACCGCCGTCGGCCACTGTTCGCTGGTACCTGTGTCTGTCGGATGGCTTCTGGTAAGGAGTGCAATACACATCTGTTGACTATCACATTTTATTATTGGGGCAAAAACCGGGATAATTGCGCCACATATTCGGACAGGAAGCCTTCGCCGGGCCCGAATCGAGTTGCCCTGCAGGCTTCCCAAAGACCTCTTTGCTGATCGTGGAGAGGTGACAGGCTCAAAACCAAGCAGGGTGAAGACCAATGGCCGTAAGACAGGCAGATGTAGTGCTGGTCGGTGGGGGCGTCATGAGCGCAACCCTCGGCATGATGCTCAGGCAGCTGGACCCATCACTGGACATCGTCATGGTGGAACGTCTCGATCACGTTGCCCATGAAAGCACCGATGGATGGAACAACGCAGGCACCGGCCACGCCGGGTACTGTGAACTGAATTACACCCCCGAAACAGAAGATGGCGATGTGGCCATTGAACGGGCGCTTCAGATCAACTCCTCCTTTGAAGTGTCGCTGCAGTTCTGGTCCTACCTGGTCGAGCAGGGCAAATTGCCGGAACCGAAGTCGTTTATTAACCGCACGCCTCACCAGAGTTTCGTCTGGGGTGAAAAAGACGTGGCCTTCCTCAAGCGCCGCTTCGAGAAGCTCAGCGCCCATCACCTGTTCCGGGAGATGGAATACACCGAATCCCCGGATGACCTGGCCGAGTGGATGCCGCTAGTCGTCAAGCACCGCGATCCCATGCAGCCAGTGGCGGCAACGCGGATCAAGCATGGTTCGGACGTCGATTTCGGCTCTCTCACCCGCAGCATGGTCAAGTACCTGGAAAGCACGCCCAATTTTGAGCTGATGCTCAGCAGCCCGGTTCACTACCTGGCGAAGCGGGACAATGGCCGCTGGAAAGTGCGGGTGAAAGACCAGAAGACCGGTGAGGTCAAGAAACTGGAAGCCGGTTTCGTATTCCTGGGCGCCGGTGGTGGCGCCCTGCCGATGTTGCAGAAGTCCAACATTGACGAGGCTCGCGGTTACGGCGGTTTCCCGGTCAGCGGCCAGTGGCTGGTCTGCCAGGAACCGGAGGTCGTCAAACAGCATCACTCCAAGGTGTACGGCAAGGCGCCGATCGGTGCGCCGCCGATGTCGGTGCCACACCTGGATACCCGCATCATCAACGGCGAGCCGGCCTTGCTGTTCGGGCCATTTGCCGGGTTCACCACCCGTTTCCTGAAACAGGGCTCGATGTTTGACCTGTTTGGATCGGTGAAGCCCACCAACCTGCGCCCGATGTTGTCGGTGAGCCGGACCAATATGGACCTGACCCGTTACCTGATCGGTGAGGTGTTCCAGTCCCACTCTGAGCGTGTGGCGTCCCTGCGCAATTTCTTCCCGGATGCCAAAGAGGAAAACTGGAAGCTGCAGAGCGCTGGCCAGCGGGTACAGATCATCAAGCAGACGCCGGACGGTGGCGGTAAGCTTGAGTTCGGCACTGAAATCGTGGCAGCGAAGGACGGCTCTCTGGCGGCCCTGCTGGGCGCATCCCCTGGCGCCTCCACCGCGGCACACGCGATGATTGACGTCATCGAGCGCTGTTTTTCAGACAAAATCAAGACCGCTGAGTGGCAGGAGCGAATGAAGGAAATGGTGCCCTCCTATGGTCAGTCACTGGTCGATGATGAGCCATTGCTCAGGAAGGTGCGGGACAGAACGCTGACAACGCTGCAGTTGGGCTGATATACATAATTGTTCTAAAAGCCGCGAAGAGCACCACAAATACTGGTTCAGTTACCCGTGTTTGCGGTGCTTTTCGCGTTTTCTCAGGGCCAGAATATTTGCCATTTGCACTGAAACCTCTAGCTTAGTAGGTACATCCCCTGAAAGGAGGTGCGCCGTGAGTGAGCAAGCGTTTATTCCGGATAAAGGGTCGATCGCTCCTTCGGTGAATCCCCCTAGGTGATGCGGGATCTACTTAAACATCAGGAAGAACTGGATTTCTATGTATAATTCCATCAGGAATTACCAACAGTGGGTCTGGTTCAGGCCCTGAGGAAGACAGTTTGAGCGACTCCGACGCTGGCAACTCTGTACCGGCCGTCAACTTTGAAACGCTTGTCCAGAGACTGGATGAAGCGATTGAAGGGCTGGAAGGCTGCCCCCCCTTTGCCAAACCTGCAAAGTTACCCGAGCTGTTTGATATCGTCCGCCGGGTTTTGTTGCAGCCGGGGGGCTGCGCAGTCATGGTCGCGCGGGCGGAATGGCTGGAGAATGCCGGTGTCTTCCTGGGCACTGACTGGGCAGAACCCTCTATTCTTTTACCGTTTCTGACCACCAGTGCCCTGCAAAGCCCCCAGGCGGATACCGTCATCATTGAGTCCATCAGTGAGTTGCGATTGCTGGCGGTCGCTAAAGGGGACTTTTGGCACCCTTCCGTATCTTCGGAGCAGGCCCATCATTACCTGACTCAGGTGCTGGCCCTCAATCTCAGCCTGCTGTTCGGCGAGGGTGGCGAGGCTGAGCGTGAACAGGGCGAGCTGGCCCTGATCAGCCGCGGGGTCATCCAGCACGTGGCCACTGAAATCGGCTACGAGCATGTCATCGACCGGCTGATAGAGGAAATCTGGCGTATTCTCCAGCAACGCCCGATTCAGGTCACCAGCGTTCGGCGAATGATTACCCAGATCGCCCTGTGCCGGATTGACCCGACTATTGACCTTGGTGGCGCGGGGCAGGGCGCGGAGCGCCTGATTTCCAGTCTTTACGGCCCGACCCAGGCCTGTCGTGAAGACCCGGGCATCCCGATCTACGAGGAACGGCTGCAGTCCATGGACACCGTGGCGCTGCAGGGCGAGGCCACCGGCTTTGCCCGCTCCATGCACGACACCGGACTGGTGTCCCCTTACCACGCAGCGTTCGTAAGACACATTCTGGAAAAACAGGACACTCTGCTGACCGAGGCGCTTGGGCTCTCCAGCACCGGGCGTGACTGCCTGTTGTGCTACCGGGAGCTGGTGCACGAGCTGGTGACCGAAGGCGTCTTTCCTGAGACAGCCCAGGGGTTGTATGGCCTGGCGCTGTTACTGGAGCGGGGCATTCTCTATCAGCCACCGGTTGCACCGGCATTGTGGCGGCAGGCGTTGCTGGCGATCTGTCCCGAGGCGCGTGAGCGCATCCAGCTGGCTTATGGTTATTCTCCGCAACCGAAAGCCTGGCTGATCCAGGGGGTATTGAACATGCTCGGCCAGCCCCTGGGCGTAGGTCAGGGCAATAACCCCACCTGCCAGTCGGCCCGGGCATTGTCCATGTGGGCGTACAACGATCCCGACTATCTGCTGCAAATGGTCGCCTGGGCGGCGCGGGATAATGAAATTATCATGCACTTCGAGGGCAAACCGGTCTCATCCGCTGACAGTAGAGGCGGAGTTGCTTCGATGGTCACCCTGGACCTGGACCCTGTATCCCTGGTGGTGGTCCCGCATCTGGATCGCATCTACGCGGAAATGGGGCGCCTGTGTATTGGTCGCCCGGGGGATCCCCACCAGTGGGTGAACCCGGAATTCCATGGTTGGTCGGCTGGCCGTGGTTTTGCCATCAATGTGGACGTGGCGACCGGTAAGCTTCAGGATCTCGAAGGCTTTTTGCGCCATTTCTATGCCAGCTACCATCCGTTCTACAATGGGAACCAGCCGCTGATCCATCCGCAGCCAGCCGGCATGGCCATTACTGACAGCGCTGCGCGATTTATCGGGTGGCACGCCATTACCATCCTGCGGGTTACCCTGGACCCGGAAGATGTGATGCGGGTGTACTTCTTCAATCCCAACAATGACAGTGGACAGAACTGGGGTGACGGCGTGGTGGTCAGCACTGCCCGCAAGGGCGAGCGGTTCGGTGAAGCCTCTCTGCCGCTTGAGCAATTTGCGTCGCGGCTGTATATCTTCCATTTCGACCCCCTGGAGCGTGGCGAGCCGGCGGGTGTTAGCGAAGAAGAACTGCAACGGGTGATCGAGCGGGTACACAGCAGCTGGGGGCGTGACCGGATACCGGATGATATTTCATTACAGGCGGAGCCCCCGCCGTCCGAAGCGTAAGCAACCTATAAAAGACTCATCGGATCAGGAGATTGAAAGACCGCCATGGCCAAAGACAACCTCAACGGTGCCGAAATCTTTGTGCGTGCGCTGGAGAACGAAGGCGTGCGATACATCTTTGCCGTTCCCGGTGAAGAGAACCTGGACCTGCTGGAAGCGCTGCGGGAATCGAATATTCAGCTGATTCTCAACCGCCATGAGCAGGCGGCCGGATTCATGGCGGCGACCTATGGCCGGCTGACCGGGCGCGTTGGGGTGTGCCTGTCGACCCTTGGCCCGGGGGCGACCAACCTGGTCACCGCAGCTGCCTACGCCCAACTGGGCGCCATGCCCATGATGATGATCTCCGGGCAAAAGCCGATCAAATCCTCCAAACAGGGGCTCTTCCAGATCCTCGATGTGGTGGACCTGATGCGCCCGCTGACCAAATATACGCGCCAGATCAGTAACGCCAACACGGTTCCCGCCAAAGTCAGGGAAGCATTCCGGCTGGCCGCGGAAGAACGCCCCGGTGCGGTTCATCTGGAGTTGCCCGAGGACATTGCCTCTGAAATGACCGCGCCGGACACTCACATCTTCCAGCCCAACGACGCCCGCCGTCCAACCGCCAGCACCAAGAGCCTGGAAATGGCCTGCGAGATGATCCGCAGCGCCCGACGCCCGCTGATCATGATCGGCGCCGGAGCCAACCGAAAGCGGGTATCCCAGGCGCTGATTCACCTGGTCAATACCAGCAACATTCCATTTTTCACCACCCAGATGGGCAAAGGGGTAGTGGATGAGCGCCACCCCCGTTATCTGGGCAACGCCGCACTCTCCGCCGGGGACTTTGTGCACTGCGCCATCGACCATGCGGATCTGGTCATTAATGTGGGTCACGATGTGGTGGAAAAGCCGCCGTTTTTCATGAAACCCGGTGGCAAACAGGTCATCCACGTCAACTTCAGCGCTGCCGACGTGGACCCGGTGTACTTTCCCCAGCACGAAGTGGTGGGGGATATCGCCAACAGCGTCGAATACATGGCCGAACATTGCGGTCCTTGTGAGAATCACGATTTCAGCCGTTTTATGGAGGTGAAGGCCTCGGTCGACGAGCACCTTGCATCCTGCAGCGAGGACCCGCGGTTCCCGATCATTCCCCAGCGCATTGTCCACGACGTTCGGCAGGTCATGCCGGAAGACGGCATCATTGCCCTCGACAACGGCATGTACAAGCTCTGGTTTGCACGTAATTATCCGGCCTATGACAACAACACCGTGCTGCTGGACAATGCCCTGGCGTCCATGGGCGCGGGCCTGCCCAGCGCGATGATGGCCGCGATGCTCTATCCCGACCTGAAAGTAATGGCGGTGTGTGGTGACGGCGGTTTCATGATGAACAGCCAGGAGCTGGAAACCGCCGTGCGCCTTAACCTGAACCTGGTGGTGCTGATTATTAACGACAATGCCTACGGCATGATCAAGTGGAAGCAGTCCCAGGAAGGCTTTCCGAATTTCGGCCTGGACTACGGCAACCCGGATTTCGTGAAATATGCGCAATCCTACGGAGCCACCGGACACCGGGTGGCCCGCACGGAAGACCTCCGGCCCACCCTGGAATCCGCTCTGTCCGCCGGTGGCGTGCATCTGGTGGATGTGCCGGTGGATTACAGTGAGAACAAGCGGGTATTCGATGAGGAACTGGCGGAGCTGACCTGCAACCTGTAACCGGTGTATGATCGGCAACCCGATCAGTCATCAGAGGAACGGTTGAATGGTTCGCTCCGCGTTGAAAGTTTTAGTCTGGGTGTCCGCGGTCATTCTGGTCGCCGCCTGCAGCAAGCCCAACACCCCGCAAGACGTCGCCTCCGCCTTCTGGCAGGCCATGGCCGACAACGACACCAGCGATGTGGTGGAATATTCCACCCTCGACGGTGACTCTGGCTTCGACAGTTACGAACGTGATTGGGTTGACGTGGTGCCCTCTTATGGTCGCGTGGTGATTGATGGCGCTGAGGCTTCCATTGTTACCCGGTTGCCGGCTGAGAACGCCAGTGGCAATGAGCGCCGGGAAGTGATGACGTATCTGGTCGAGCAGCAGGGGCAATGGCTGGTGGATTACGAACGTACCGGTGAAGCCATCATGAATCCGTCCCCATTCAGCAGTCTGATGGGGCAGCTCAGTGAGATCAGCGACCGCATCACAGAAAGCTTCTCGTCTTCCTCGGATGATATGGAACGGCGCATGAGCGACCTCGCCCGCGAGCTTGAGGCTTACTCCAACGATGTAGCACGCCGCGCTGACGAGGTCATCAACGAATACGGTCAGGTACTCCAGGACTCCATGGAAGAGCTGGAGGAATCCGTTAACCGGGCGCTGAAAGAAAACCGCCAAGCTCCGGAAGGCGATCGGAAAACTCTCGAACAGGCCGCTAAGGATCTGGAAAATGGCAGTGCAGAGCTGACCGACCCGACGCTGGAAGCCCTGGCCAATGCGACCCGCACCCTGACTGAAACCGGCCAGAGGCTCGCGAACGTGAGCAGCGAATCCTTTGAGCGCAACCGGGATGAATGGGCAGCGAAGCTGCGGGAGATCCGTGAACATTCCGAAGAGTTTTTTCAGGATCTGAGAGACAGCCTGAGATCGGAAAACGAGGCGGGGTAGGGCCCCGCCAACGTCAATGGTTTCTCAGGTCTCAATCTTTGACGCGGTTGATAATGTCGGCATAGAAGTCATCGAACTTCTTGAATTCCAGACTGTCCTGGCCGCAACATCGGATTTCGCCGGATTTGATGTCGTATACCCAGCCGTGAATCTGCACCTTTTGGGTTGCCAGCTTGGCTGCCACCGCTGGATGCGTGCGCAGGTGCTGGACTTGCTGCAGCACGTTCTCCTCAATTGCCTCATTCAGGTACTGGCTGTCAAGGCAGGCGTCGGTGGCAATGTTGTGGCGTTCCCGGACAATTTCCATGGCTGAGCGGCAGTGCCCCAGCCATTCCTTGACGTGAGGCAGCCCTTTCAGTGCCCCGACATCCAGCGCGCCTTTGATCGCGCCGCAGTCGGTATGGCCACAGACGATGATGTGACGGACCTTGAGCACCGCCACCGCGTATTCGATGGAGGCGGTCATGCCCCCGGTCTCGTTACTGTGGGGCGGGATGATGTTGCCGGCGTTGCGGCAAATGAACAGATCCCCCGGGCTGGATCCCGTCAGCAGGTTGGGATCGATACGCGAATCCGAGCAGGTAAAAAACAGCACCTCCGGGTTCTGGCCGTCTGCCAGGGCACCGAACAGGTCCTTACGTTCCGGATAGACATTTTCCCGGAAATCCAGCACACCGCGAACGATATGTTCCATGTTGAATCCCCCTATCAGCCAATCTCGATCAAGATTTCACCAGGGGTGACGCGGTCACCCTTGGCCACATGAATTGCCTGTACCGTGCCATCGACGCTGGAATTGACCTCGCTTTCCATCTTCATGGCTTCTGTGACCAGTACCGCCTGACCAGCGGTGACCGTATCACCTTCCTTCACCAGCACATCCACGATATTGCCGGGCATGGTGGTGGTGACATGACCCGGCTCAGTTGCCCGTTTACGGCCGCTGCCGCCCTCGGCGACGTATTCATTCAGGGATTCGAATACCACCTCTTCGGGCATGCCGTCCAGGGACAGGTACAGCTTGCGCTTGCCGGCGCCGGAAGCGCCTACCCCGGTAACCGCCACTTCGTACGTCTCGCCGTGTACATCAATGCGGAACTCAGTGGCGACCGCCGTGCCCATGCGGTCCTTGCCTTTTTGTTCCGCAGGCAGCAATTCTTCCGGTTTCAGGGTGCCGTCCTGACGCTGTTGCAGGAACTCGCGCCCAAGGTCCGGGAACATGGCATAGGTAAGCACATCTTCTTCGCACTTCGCCAGACTACCAATGTCCTCTCGCAATTTATTCAGCTCGGGACTAAGCAGATCGGCCGGGCGCCCCTCGTTGACGGATTCATTCCCGATCGCCTTCTTCTGGATGTCAGCATTCACCGCCGCCGGTGGCTGACCATAGCCGCCTTGCAGGTAGCGTTTGACCTCGTTGGTGATGGTCTTGTAGCGCTGACCTGCCAGTACATTGTAGACCGCCTGGGTACCAACAATCTGCGAAGTGGGTGTGACCAGTGGTGGGAACCCAAGGTCTTCCCGCACCCGTGGGATTTCATCGAACACATCGCGAATGCGGTCCAGGGCGTTCTGTTCCTTGAGCTGGTTGGCCAGGTTGGACATCATACCGCCCGGCACCTGGTTAATCTGCACCGAGACGTCCTCGCGGGTGAACTCGCTCTCGAACTGGTGGTACTTCTTGCGCACGTCCCGGAAGTAATCGGCGATCTCACTTAACAGCACCAGGTCCAGGCCGGTGTCGTATTCGGTGCCTTTCAGCGCTGCCACCTGTGACTCAGTCGCCGGATGGCTGGTGCCGGAGGCAAAGGACGAAATGGCGGTGTCGATGCGGTCGGCTCCGGCCTCAACGGCCTTGAGTTGGCACAGCGGGGCCAGGCCGGAAGTGGCGTGGCTGTGCACCACCAGTGGCAGATCCACCTCCGCCTTGATGGCTTGCACGAGATCGTAGGTGGCGTAGGGCGTCAGCAGGCCAGCCATGTCCTTGATGGCAATGGAGTCCGCGCCCATGGCTTGCATGTCTTTCGCCTGCTGCACGAACAGGGCCGGGGTGTGGACCGGGCTGGTGGTGTAGCAGATGGTGCCCTGGGCGTGCTTGCCGGCTTTTTTCACCGCCTTCATGGCAGTTTCGATATTGCGCAGGTCATTCAGGGCGTCGAACACCCGGAACACGTCGATGCCGTTGTCCGCCGCTTTCTGCACAAACGCTTCCACCACATCGTCGGCATAATGACGGTAGCCCAGCAGGTTCTGCCCCCGCAGCAGCATTTGCAGGCGAGTATTGGGCAGTGCCTCGCGCAGTTGCCGCAGCCGTTCCCAGGGGTCTTCCTTGAGGAAGCGGACGCAGGCATCAAAGGTGGCACCACCCCAGACTTCCAGCGACCAGTAGCCCACCTGATCGAGTTTGTCGCAGATCGGCAGCATGTCTTCGGTGCGCATACGGGTGGCGATCAGCGACTGGTGCGCGTCACGCAGGATGACATCAGTGACTTCAATTTTTTTCACGTTGCTCATATCTCGTTCCTCCTGCGGATTACCAGCCGGCATGGGCGGCGATGGTGGCAGCGATGGTCAGCGCAATTTCAGCGGGGTCGCGCTTGGTTGAATAGTTCAGCAATTCCGGGTGGCTGGGCACAAAACTGGTGTCAAAGGTGCCGTCCCGGAAGTCCGGATGGTCCAGAATCTGCTGATAGTAAGCGGCCGTGGTCTTGATGCCGTGCAGGCGCATGTCGTCCAGGGCGCGTTTGCCGCGGGCGATCACTTCTTCCCAGGTCAGCGCCCAAACCACCAGCTTCAGACACATGGAGTCGTAGTAGGGCGGAATCTCATAACCGGTGTAGATGGCCGTATCCACACGCACGCCCGGCCCACCTGGGGCGTAGTAGTGAGTAATGCGACCGAAGCTGGGCAGGAAATCGTTCTTCGGGTCCTCGGCGTTGATCCGGAACTGCAGGGCATAGCCACGGTACTGGATATCCTCCTGGCGATAGCTCAGCGGTAGGCCGGAGGCAATCCGTAGCTGTTCGCGGACAATGTCCACGCCGGTGATGGCCTCGGTGATGGTGTGCTCCACCTGCACCCGGGTGTTCATTTCCATAAAGTAGACTTCATTGCCTGACAGCAGGAATTCCACGGTGCCGGCGTTTTCATAGCCCACCGCCGTGGCCGCCCGCACGGCCAGGTTACCAATGTAGTCCCGAAGCTCCGGGGTCAACTGGGGGCTGGGGGCAATCTCAATCAACTTCTGGTTGCGGCGCTGGATCGAACAATCCCGCTCGAACAGGTGTACGGCGTTCCCCTGGCTGTCGGCGAGCACCTGCACCTCGATATGGCGAGGGTTGACGATGCATTTTTCCATGAACACTTCGGCGGAGCCGAACGCCTTGGTCGCTTCGGAGATGACGCGGGGATACTGAGTCTTCAACTCTTCCGGGGTATCACAGCGACGGATACCACGGCCGCCGCCGCCCGAGGTAGCCTTGACCATCACCGGATAGCCGATGTCGTTGGCCAGTTGCAGGGCCTCCTCGAGACTGTCTAGGTTGCCTTCCGATCCCGGAGTAATGGGAACGCCTGCGGCGCGCATGCTGTCCCGGGCCTGGGTTTTGTCACCCATTTTGTGGATTACCCCTGATTTGGGGCCGATAAAGGTCACTCCTTTCTGCTCACACAGGCGGGCGAATTCCGCGTTCTCGGACAGGAAGCCATAGCCCGGGTGGATGGCGTCACAGCCGGTTTCAACCGCCAGGTTGACGATGCGCGCGGGGTCCAGGTAACCCGCCAGTGGATCCTCGCCCAGGGAGAAGGCTTCGTCGGCTCGCTTGACGTGCAACCCGTAGCGGTCGGGGTCGGTGTAGATGGCGACCGAGCGAATGCCCATCTCGGCACAGGCGCGCACGATGCGGACAGCGATCTCGCCCCGGTTGGCAATCAGAACTTTCTTCAACATGGGAGATTCCTCATCAAGTCGTCCCGAATGAAGGTCGAAGAAAGAGTAGCGAATAGGTGTTAGCAGTAAAAATTGATATTATTTTGCTTATATATAAGTAATGCCTTATAGATCTGGAGAGGGCTCTAGTACTCATGCCGTTAAGTGTCCAAAAACTGGCCAGCCGCCTGACCTTCCGGCAGCTTCAGGTATTCAAGGCAGTTTACGATCTGCACAGTTACAGCAAGGCGGGCGAGCTGCTGGGTCTGACCCAGCCGGCAGTCAGCAGCCAGGTGCGCCACCTGGAGCAGGCTCTGGGCATGCCCCTGTTCGAGTATGTGGGGCGACGGCTGTACTGCACCGCCGCCGGGGAGGAGATGGCGCGCTGCGTCAAAGCGATCTTTGGCGAACTGGTACGGATCCAGACCAACCTCGCCGCCATGCAGGGCCAGGTCGCCGGGGAGCTCAAACTGGTGGCGGTCAATACTGCCCAGTATGTCGTGCCGTACCTGTTAAGGGCTTTCCTGAACCTGAATCCCCAGGTCAGCGTTTCGGTGACGGTGGTGAATCGGGCAGCGGCCCTGCAGCGATTGAACGACAATCGCGACGACCTGGCCATCATGGGCATGGTGCCCAGCGAACGACCGTTGGCCTCCCTGCCGTTTCTCGACAACGAACTGGTTCCGGTAGCACCTCACGGACACCCCTTGCTTGATCAGAGTGAGGTAAGTGCCCAGGAATTCCTCGACAGCGAACTGTTGGTGAGGGAGGCAGGGTCCGGCAGCCGGCTGGCTCTGGAGCTGCACTGTCAGCACCACCGCTTGCGAGTGAGTCCCAGCATGGAGCTTGGCTCTAATGACGCGGTGAAGCATGCCGTTCTGGCCGGGTTGGGCGTCGCGGTGTTGCCCAAGCTGAGCATCCTGTCGGAATTGGCCCTTGGAAGCCTGCATGTTGTTGACCTGGCGGGCTTTCCCCTTCGCAGGAGCTGGTGCGTGGTCTACCCGCAGGCCAAGCATACAACGCCAGCCATGCGGGCGTTTATCGATTACATTCAGCAGAACATTTCTCAGTTTGAGAAGTTCTTTTCGCGGAGGAGTTCTTCGCTTTTAGGCTAATCAGAAGCGGGTGGATAGTGACAAAGTGCTCTGCCTGCCTACAGGATCAAATTGCTGGCAATAAACCAGAGAGTCAGCCCGGTGATTGTTGTCGCGATTAGCGCCACTAGTCCGTCCCGGGCGACAATCGCCAACCCGAAGGCCGTCAGTGCTGCACCGCCGCCATTGGCGCTGAAAGGGACCAATTCCATAGCGGGCATGGCCAGTGCCACCGCTATGCAGATCACTGCCATCACATAGAATCCCGGGCCATTCACTAAGCATGTGAGCCGGGGTTTGGTTACACGATCCAGAAACCGCGCCGGCTTCTGCAGCCAGTCCACGCCCTTCACCAGTTTGCCCCTGGGTACCTGCCGCCCGGAAATCCAGCTTGGCAGCCAGATCGAATGTCGCTGGAACAACAGTTGCCCCAATGTTAATACCACCACAAGGCCTAGCAGCGTAGGCACCCCGGGAATGTCCCCGATCAGCGGCGCCAGTGTGATCAGCCCGGCCAGCAACACCACCGGCCCGAACGACCGCTCCCCGACCGCCTCCAGAATCTCCGCCACCGACACCTGCTCCACGCCTTCGCCGGAGGCCCGGATACGGTCAAGGAGTTGCTTCATGGTGGTGGGGTCGTTGCCATCCTTCATAGTCAGAGTATCTCGCTTGCTGCTGATTCGGATGCTGATGATCTGCCTGGGAAACTAAAAATTACCATCCCGGTGCCTCGGAAGACAGTATCATTCTCCATCGGCATCGCGGGAGGTGAAGGGCCTGGAATTAGCTTGAGTGCACGGAACGCGGATGGGGCGCTACTTTGTGTGGAAGTGTGGTTGGTTCTGGCATAAAAAAAGCCCCTGAAATCAGGGGCTTTCTCGGAGAGTTTGGTGGAGACGGCGGGAATTGAACCCGCGTCCGCCAGTACTCAGCCTTGAGGTCTACATGTTTAGCGTCTCTCTATTGATTTAAGTTCAAGCGACCCGAGAGCCAGGGTGCAAGAACCGAGTTCTTTAGATCTTAGCCGTTAGCCAGTGAACTCTGGATAACGGAGCATCCCGTAAGCGATGACGTCCTGAGATGTTGCTTCCGGGCTACGGGCGACCCGGTCAGGACGACTAGCAGCTTACGCTGCTAGTGCGTAGTTTTCGTCGTTTGCGACTATTGCGTTGCAGCTTTGGATTAACGAGATTGGCTGCCATCTCGACATGCACCCAAGGGTTCGCCACCAGCGTCGAAGCCATGTCGTCCCCTTGCCCACAGTATATGTGGCCGGTTCCTTCAACTTCAAGGACTTCCTTGTTTAGTTTTTCCGCCAGCCCGGGGATTTGTACCTATCAGCTGGCCGTTTGCGCAGTTGCGTGCTCGTTTCGCTGGAGGGCGACGTCTCTCAACTCGGCAAAACTCTCGCGGAAATAGCCCATCACCGCGTTCGGGTCGGCGTTGATGGCCCGGTCGATGGTGATGCCGAACTGCACGGTGCCGGCGTAGCTGAAAATGCTCATGCCAATACCGATGTTGCCGCTTTGTGGCACCCAGAACATGGGCTGGACGAGTTTGGCGCCGGCCAGGTAGACCGCCTCTTTCGGGCCGGGCACGTTAGTGAGCACGGCGGAGGCCTTGTTGCTCAGCAGTGCCAGCGCCCGCCGCTCGAGGATATCGGGGCCGCGGCCAAACAGGTCCAGCAGGCTGTAGGTGACCTGGGCCTGGTAGGAACGTTTGAGGCGGTTCATGTTCTCCTGCACCTGGCGGAAGCGCATAAGCGGGCAGTTCACCTCCACCGGCAGGCACACCAGTACCAGCCCGAACTGGTTGCCGAGGGTCTCGATGGGCTGCGTCAGGGGGCGCAGGTTAAAGGGCACGGCAACGCGAATGCCGCACTCGGGGATGTGTTCCCCGATTTCCCGGAAGTGTCGTTGCAGCGCACCGGTAGCCGCACAAAGCAGTACGTCATTGGCGGTACCCCGCAACGCCCGGGCGCAGAGTTTGACTTCTGCAAGGCTCAGGGGCTCGGCCCAGGCCACCTGTTTGCGGCCACTCAGGGGCGGGCGTAAGCCGGTTTTGGGTTCGAACCGGGCGAATCCCAGTTTGACCAGGTCCATGGCAATGTTGCCTGCTGTCGTGGCCATCTTGACGGGGTAGCCCGGCTCCTTCCGCATGGAGTGCAGGAAGAGCTTGCCCTGTTCCAGGGCGGTCTGGCCGCTATCCAGCACGCGTTGGCTGAAACGCCGTAGACTGCTCTCCACTGAGTTGTCCGTCGATGGGTGAGTCGTAGCGATCCGGCTCAGTTTGGCTTCCGGTGTGTTGTCGGTCAGGGAGAGCAATACCCGCACCAGCGAAATGCCATCGGCAATGCAGTGGTGAATGCGGACGACCAGGGCGCAGCCGCCTTCGTAACCGTCAATGTAGTGGATATGCCAGAGGGGGCGTCGGTGATCCATGGCTGTGCTGGCCAGATCACTGGTCAGTGCCTGTAGTTCGCCCTGGCTGCCGTCGCCGGGCAGGGCGATGCGATGAATGTGGTTGTCGATATCGAACAATGGGTCGTCCTGCCAGTACACCCGCTCCCCCTCCTGGACAACGCGCTGGCGAAAGCGGCGAAAACACAGGAAGCGTTCGTGCAGGGTGCGTTTCAGGCGCTTGAGGGAGATCGGCTGATCAAAGATCAGGACCGTTGAAATCATCATCGGGTTTGCGGGACTGTCCATGCGCAGCCAGGATTTGTCCACGGCTGACATGGTGGTTTTACTCTGGGACATGAGGCCTCCGTTCAGGATGCAATCCATTTGCCGAACGGACAACTTCGCCACGGACCTGTGGCATATCGGCGATTGGACCCAAGAGTATAGGCCGATCGGGTGAAAGGTAAAAGTGAGTGCGGATGCGACACAGATTTGCCGCATCCGGAGTCAGATGTTGGCGTCGCGCAAGATGCGCTGCTTCTGGCGGTTCCAGTCGCGCTCTTTCTCGGTGGCGCGCTTGTCGAACAGCTTCTTGCCTTTCACCAGGGCGATTTCGCATTTCACCTTGTTCTGTTTCCAGTACAGGGCCAGGGGAATGCAGGTGTAGCCGCTCTGGTTGACCTTGCCAACAATCTTGGCGATTTCCTTGGCGTGCAGCAGTAGCTTACGGGTACGCGTAGGGTCCGCAATGACGTGAGTGGACGCGGTAATCAGCGGGGTAAAGTGCGAGCCCAGCAGCCACGCCTCGCCATTCTTGAGCAGCACGTAGGCGTCCGTCAGCTGTGCCTTGCCGGCACGCAGGGATTTCACTTCCCAGCCCAGGAGGGCCAGGCCTGCCTCGAAGCGCTCTTCGATGTGATATTCGTGTTTTGCCTTCTTGTTCAGAGCAATGGTACTGCTCTGGGGTCCGGTTTTCTTTTTGCTCATGAATCGATAATCCGGGTTCGGATAAAGAATTTGCCGGGAATAATACACGCCGGGAAAGCGCGCATTGTAGCCCAGGAGTGCCAGACCGGTCACGAAATCAGCGTGATAGACCCGGTTGGTAGTCGTAGCAGGGCGGAATCATCCGCTACAATGGGCGGTTCAACTCTGTCGGAATGCTGAATGCCTGCACCATACGAGACTCCCATCGGGTCCTGGACCCGTAAATCGACGTTTTTCTGGGCCGCAGTCGGTGCCACCGTGGGGCTTGCCAACCTGTGGCAGTTCCCATATCTGGCGGGCCAGCATGGCGGCGGGCTGTTCATCCTGCTGTACCTTGTCTGCCTGTTACTGGTGACGTTGCCGCTGATGGTGACCGAATCCGCCATGGGGCGCCACTCCCGGCACGGCATTGTGCTGGCGTTGGACGGCTACATACGCAGTGCGCGTTGCTCGCGCTGGTGGATGTATGCCGGGCGCCTCAGCATAATCGCAGCCTTCCTGGTGCTTTCCTATACCGCGGTGTTTGGCTCCATTGCACTGGCCTATGTGTTTTTTGGCGCGCTCGGGGTGTTCAGCGGAGCGGGGCAGGCGGAGGCGACCGCTGTGCTGGCGGACCTGGTATCGGATACCCGCGACTACAGAATGTTCATGGCGTGGCACCTGTTTTTTATGGTGCTGGTCGTCTGGGTGTCCATCCAGGGCGTGGTCAAAGGCCTGGAGCGTGTTTTTCGGGCATTGGTGCCGGCTTCCCTGCTGTTATTGCTGGCGCTGTTTGCCTTGGCCGGGTGGCATGGTCGTCTGGAGGGAGCGGTTACCACGGTTCTCGAGTTCCGGCCGGAAGACGTGGGTTTCGGCAGCCTCAAGGCGGCGCTGTTCCATGCTTTCTTTACGCTCGGGCTGGGTATGGGGGTGTGGTCCATCTTCGGCGCCTACACGCCGGTCGGGGTCAGGTTGAAGCGCTCGGTGCTGGCGGTGGTGTTGATGGATACCCTGATTGCCATTCTGGCTGGCGTGCTGATTTTCGCAACGGCGACGGTGGGCAGTAGCTTTGATGGCGAGCGCGGCTTCAGCCTGTTGTTTGTTTCCCTGCCGGTTGCGCTGGCCCCGTTACCGGGGAGCCAGTTCATTATTGCGGCGGCGTTCCTGCTGGTGGTGCTGGTGGTGTGGACAACCTCTCTGGCGTTGCTGGAGCCGGTGATTGGCTGGTTCCGGGAGTGGACTGGCTCGCCCCGTGGCTGGTCGGCCTTTATCATGGGTGCGCTGGTGTGGTTTGCCGGGCTGGGTACGTTGCTGTCTTTCAACATCTGGGCCGATGTCCAGCTTGCGGGGGGAACGCTGTTCCGCTGGCTGGAGCTGATCACTGGCGGGCTGTTGATTCCGTTGGTGGCAATCCTGATCGCGTTGTTCACCGGATGGTGCCTGACCCGTTCGCTGTCGTTCCGCATTCTGGGGAACACGCCCTGGTTGTTCAGCCGTAGCTGGTACTGGGTAATGCGCCTGGTGTTGCCGGTTGTGGTGGCATTTATCGGGATATCCTACACGCTGTTCTCGCTGGACAACCTGTGTGACAGCGGCGAGAAGGCAAGGTGGTGCCGTCAGCTCAGCCCCGTGGTTGCCACCCCTGGCAAAGCGCCGGACACCAAGAGCCAGCAAGCCGATGCCCCGCAGCAGAGTGAGCCTGCACAGCCGGCCTCCAGCAGCGGTGAGGCGCGTCCCGCCAGGCACGACGACGATGCCGGGGGTGATCAGTTCCCCGAAAAAGCCCCAAAACAGGACAATATCCTTTATCATAGCGTCTGAATACGGCTGCCGCGTGACAGCGTCCGGGGCAGCGATTTCAAAGCATGATTGATAGCAGGACAACCGGTTCCAATGCCTCATCAGATCGACAAGACAGCCCTGGTCATGCACTCCGCCGAGCGCATGTTCCATCTGGTCAACGACATTGCCCGTTACCCCGAGTTTCTGCCCTGGTGTGCCGGTGCGGAGATCCATGACCGGGACGAAGAGCAGATTACCGCCTCCCTGGACGTAGCCAAGGGTGGTATTCGCCAGCGTCTGACCACCCGTAACCAGCTGTTCCATCCGGACACCATCGAAATGAGCCTGGTGGATGGGCCGTTTCGTGATCTCACCGGTCGCTGGCATTTCAGGGCGTTGGATGACAATGCCTGCAAGGTGATTCTGACGTTGGAGTTTGAATTCTCCGGGTCGCTGTCCCGCATGACGTTTGGCCCGGTGTTCAGTCAGGCCGCCAACACCATGGTGGATGCGTTCTGCCGGCGTGCGGATATGGTCTATGCAGGAGTGGTGGAATGATTCGTGTGGAGGTCGCCTATGCCCGCCCGGACAAACAGGAGATCATCAGCCTGGAGGTGCCGGATGGAACCACCGCGCTGGAAGCTGTCAAACAGTCAGGCATCGTGGCGGTCTTCCCTGAGGTTGATCCTGAAAGCAATGACATGGGAATCTTTGGAAAGGCCATCAAGTCACCCGCCGCACATGAGCTGCGGGAGGGCGACCGGGTTGAGCTGTACCGGCCGCTGAAGATTGATCCCAAGCAGGCCCGGCTCAACCGGGCGAAGAAGAAATCCTGAACGGCCTTAGTAGGCCGGTGTTTCTTCCAGTAACTGTGCTTCGTAGTGGGTGTACTGGTCATTGTCGTAATAGACGATGACGCGTTGCTCTTCGATGTCACCGCCGCGGCGCTGGAAGGTGTAGATGTAGTACTCCCGGGAAGGATCAACCGGGTTGACCATCAGGGGGTTGCCCAGGACAGATTGCACCTGGCTGCGGGACATGCCTTCAGTCAGTGATGTCAGCTCCTCGTCGGTCAGGATGTTGCCTTGCTGGACGTTGATCTTGTAAACGCCGGGAAAAGCACAACCAGACAGGATGAGAGTGAGAATGAGAGCTGTGAGCTTTTGCATCGCCGGGGGAAATCCTCTATCTTGAAATCGCCTGCCAAGGGCAGGTGTGACACGGTCTAACCGTATAAATGCGGCTTCATCATACCGGAAGCCGTGGGGCACACCAACGAGTGAATAGTAACATGTCATCTGAAAACGCCGAATTACGAAAAGTCGGTCTGAAAGTTACTCTGCCGAGAGTAAAGATTTTCAACATTCTGGAAAACTCCGAGGAACACCACCTCAGCGCAGAGGATGTGTACAAGAAGCTTCTGGAGCAAGGGGATGACGTGGGTCTGGCGACCGTTTACCGGGTTCTGACCCAGTTTGAGGCCGCCGGACTGGTGCTTCGCCACAACTTTGAAGGTGGGCACGCAGTGTTCGAAATGGCCGGTGATGATCACCACGACCATATGGTTTGCACGCAAACCGGTGAGGTCATTGAGTTCTGCGATCCCATTATCGAAGAACGCCAGAAGAAAATTGCTGAAGAGCGTGGCTTTGAGATCATTGATCACAGCCTGATTCTCTACGTCAAGCCGATCGGCAAGTAACTTTCTTTCCGTAATCGCAATAACCGAACAAAAAAGGGGCGGGTGTTAACCCGCCCTAATAGCTCTCAGGGTCGAGAGGGGAATGTGCTCTGTCGCTCAGTGGTGGGTTGCCTGCCCCTTGGTGAACATTTCTTTGGCATGGGCAATGGTGTGCTCAGTCATGTCGACACCGCCAAGCATTCTTGCCACTTCGCTGATCCGTCCGTGATCGTCCAGTGTTTCAATTTTCGAGAAGGTCGCGTCCTGTTCGGTAAACTTGCTGACGAACAGGTGCTGATGGCATTGGGCTGCAACTTGTGGCAAATGGGTTACGCACATGACCTGGCCATCGTTGCCCAGGGTTCTCAGCAACCGCCCGACCACTTCCGCCGTGCCACCGCCGATGCCAACATCCACTTCGTCAAAGACCAGGGTAGGTGTGGTTGAGGTTTGCGCGACCACTACCTGAATGGCCAGGCTGATGCGTGACAGTTCGCCGCCGGAGGCGACTTTGGCCAGCGGGCGTGCCGGTTGGCCCGGATTGGCGCTGACCAGGAACTCCACGTCTTCGAGTCCGTGGGGGGCAGGCTCACCGGCATCGTTGCGGTTCAAGTGGGTGACAAACTGCACGGCCGGCATGCTGAGTTGTGCCAGTTCCTCGGCGATCCTCTGGTCGAGGTTGGCGGCCGCCTGCTGGCGAGCCTCCGATAGCTGGCCGGCCAGTTCGTTGAAGCGGTTGCGCTGGCCTTCCAGCTCGACTTCCAGCTGCTCAACGCTGCCTTCGCCGTCATCCAGGGAGGCCAGTTCGGCGCTCAGGCGCTGGTGCAGTTCCGGAAGTTCTTCCGGTGTGATGCGGTGCTTTCTGGCCATCTGGTAGATGGCGCTCAGGCGCTCTTCCACCTCGGTCAGCCGTGCCGGGTCGGCCTCGTAATCCTCGACAAAGCGGCGCAGGTTGTCCCCGGCTTCGCTGATCTGGATCTGTGCCTCATTCAGCATCTGAATGGTGTCCGCCAGAGCGGGCACTTCGGTGGGCAGGTGTTCCAGTTGCTGCAGCGCCTGGCGAACCAGATCTGCAGCGCTATTGTCTTCTTCCGTGCAGAGCAGGGCGGCCTGCTGGCTGTTCTGAAGTACGGTGTCGGCGTGGCTCAGTTGTTCCTGTTCCTGCTCCAGGCTTTCCTGTTCGCCTTCTTCCAGCGCCATGCGGTCCAGTTCCTCCACCTGATAGCGGAGCAACTGCAGCCGGGCTTCGGCCTCGTCGGCGTTTTGCTGGCGTTCGGTCAGGCGCTGGCGGGTCTTGTTCCAGGTCTTCCAGGCATCGCGGGTATCGGCCGCGAGGGTTTCCACACCGGCGTATTCATCCAGCAGTTTGCGATGGGTTTCCTTGCGAAGCAGGGACTGGTGCTGGTGCTGGCTGTGGATATCCATCAGCAGGCTGCCCAGGTCTTTCAGGTGCGCCAGGGGGCAGGGCTGGCCATTGATGTAAGCCCGTGAACGTCCGTCCTTGCTGATCACCCGTCGCAGGATACAGTCATGTTCGTCGTCCAGCTCGTGCTGCTCCAGCCAGTTCCGGGCCTCGTCGATGCGGGACACATCGAAGGAGGCGGTGATGTCGGCCCGCTTCGCACCGTGGCGCACGGCGCCTGCATCGGCGCGCCCGCCCATCGCCAGCCCCAGGGCGTCCAGTACAATGGACTTGCCGGCGCCGGTTTCCCCGGTCAGGGCGGTCATGCCCTTACTGAACTGAAGTTCGACCCTTTCTGCGATGGCGTAATTGGAAACGGTGAGCTGTGTGAGCATGCTGGTGACCTCCGCTCTGGAAAATACTGTGGTTACATACAGTGACTGTGAATATATACAGGGTTTTTCCAGTTTGCAAATTCAGAGGTGTGAAATTGCGCATAAATGCATTCGTTAAGGTTGAAACCGACGCAACGGGCCCCATATTCGTTCGCAACCCTCTTTAATCCGGCCCGGCGTGGCCGGATGACATGTATAACCGACCGTGTTTGCGGTCGCGGATGAATGACCAGGAGTAGCCATGAGTGCTGACGAGAATCGTAACGAGCAGGTTGAGGAAGAGCTGAAAGCTGCCGAGGCCGAAGCGGCGGAAGACGCTGAAGGTGATTCAGCTGGCGAGCCCTCTGAAACCGAAGCCTTGCAGGCTCAGGTTAAGGAGTATCAGGAGCAGGCGCTGCGGGCCCAGGCTGAAATGCAGAACGTTCGTCGCCGTGCCGAGCTGGATGTGGAGAAAGCCCACAAATTTGCGCTGGAAAAGTTCGTGAAGGAACTGCTCCCGGTTGCAGACAGTCTGGAAAAGGCGGTTGAGAGCATAGAAGGTCAGGAAGCCTCTGGTGAGTTGGTGGCGTCTATCCGCGAAGGCGTGGAAATGACTTTGAATCTGTTCATGAATAGCCTCGGGAAATTCAACGTGGAGCAGGTCAACCCGGTCGGCGAGCCGTTCGACCCACAACTTCACGAAGCCATGTCCATGGTGCCGGCGCCGGACGCCGAGCCGAACAGCGTCGTTGCGGTTGTGCAAAAGGGGTACACCCTGAACGAGCGCCTGGTTCGGCCCGCGATGGTGGTGGTGGCCAAGGCCGAGGACGCACCAAAAATCGATGAACAGGCTTGAAAAGTGAATTAAGGCGCCAATATAGGCAGTAAACAGGCGGCGCCGGAATGAATTGCCGGGGCTGACAGCCCGAAACAGTTTTGGCTGACATCGGATTGGCGATGTCGCAATCGGATCGAACAAACGAATTGGAGTGAATCAATGAGCAAGATTATTGGTATCGACCTGGGAACCACGAACTCCTGTGTTGCCATCATGGATGGTGACAAGGTCAAGGTTATCGAGAACGCTGAGGGTGATCGCACCACCCCGTCGATCATCGCGTACACCGAAGACGGTGAGACCCTGGTAGGTCAGTCTGCCAAGCGTCAGGCGGTCACCAACCCGAACAACACCCTGTACGCCATCAAGCGTCTGATCGGTCGTCGTTTTGAAGACGATGTGGTTCAGAAAGATATCAAGATGGTGCCCTACAAGATCACCAAGGCTGACAATGGCGATGCCTGGGTGGAAGTAAAGGGTGAAAAGATGGCGCCCCCGCAGGTGTCTGCGGAAGTCATCAAGAAGATGAAGAAGACCGCCGAGGACTACCTGGGCGAGAAAGTGACTGAAGCGGTTATCACCGTACCGGCCTACTTCAACGACAGCCAGCGTCAGGCCACCAAGGACGCCGGCAAGATCGCCGGTCTGGACGTGAAGCGGATCATCAACGAGCCGACCGCTGCGGCCCTGGCCTATGGCCTGGACAAGAAGAGCGGTGACCGTACCGTGGCTGTGTACGACCTGGGTGGTGGTACCTTCGATATTTCCATCATCGAGATTGCCGACGTGGACGGTGAGCACCAGTTCGAAGTGCTGGCCACCAACGGTGACACCTTCCTGGGTGGTGAAGACTTCGACATGAAGCTGATCGAATACCTTGCCGATCAGTTCAAGAAAGACAGCGGTATCGACCTGCGCGGCGACTCGCTGGCCATGCAGCGCCTGAAAGAGGCCGCCGAGAAAGCCAAGATCGAGCTGTCCAGCAGCCAGCAGACCGACGTCAACCTGCCGTACGTAACGGCGGACGCCAGCGGTCCCAAGCACATGAACGTAAAGGTCACCCGTGCCAAGCTGGAATCCCTGGTGGAAGAGCTGATCGAGCGCAGTCTCGCGCCGTGCCGCACCGCGCTGGACGATTCCGGTGTCAAGGTTGGCGAAATCGACGAGGTGATCCTGGTTGGTGGTCAGACCCGCATGCCGCTGGTTCAGGAAAAGGTGAAGAACTTCTTCGGTAAGGAAGCCCGTAAGGACGTTAACCCGGATGAAGCCGTTGCCATGGGTGCTGCTATCCAGGCTGCCGTGCTGTCCGGTGATGTGAAAGATGTTCTGCTGCTGGACGTGACGCCGCTGACCCTGGGTATTGAAACCATGGGCGGTGTGGCTACACCGTTGATCGACAAGAACACCACCATCCCGACCAAGAAGTCGCAGACCTTCTCCACCGCGGATGACAACCAGACTGCAGTGACCATCCACGTGGTTCAGGGTGAGCGCAAGCAGGCGCAGCAGAACAAGTCCCTGGGTCGTTTCGACCTGGCCGACATTCCGCCGGCGCCGCGCGGTGTGCCGCAGATCGAAGTAACCTTCGATATCGACGCCAACGGTATCCTGAACGTGTCCGCGAAGGACAAGGCGACCGGTAAAGAGCAGTCCATCGTGATCAAGGCCTCTTCCGGTCTGAACGATGACGAAATCGAGAAGATGGTGCGCGATGCCGAGGCCAACGCCGAGGAAGACCGCAAGTTCGAAGAGCTGGTGCAGGTTCGTAACCAGGGTGACGCGATGGTGCACGCTGTTCGCAAGACCCTGACCGATGCCGGTGACAAGGTCAGCGACAGTGAGAAAGAGTCCATCGAGGCCTCTATCAAGGAGCTGGAAGAAGCACTGGCCGGTTCCGATAAAGAGGACATTGAGGCCAAGACCCAGAAGCTGACGGAAGTGTCTTCCGAGCTGGCTCAGAAAATGTACGCAGATCAGGCTGATCAGGCGCAGCAGGCTGGCGGGGAAGAAGGTGCCCAGGCCCAGTCTTCTGACGACGCAGTCGACGCTGAGTTCGAAGAAGTCAAAGACGACGACAAGCGGTAAATTCTGACGTACATCAGGCAGTTGGAAAACGCGGGGGTTCTCCCGCGTTTTCCGCGTTTTAAAAACAGGGTTTTAAAGCATGGCCAAGCGCGATTATTACGAAATTCTCGGGATTTCCCGGGATGCGGACGAGAAGGAAGTCAAGCGGGCTTACCGCAAGCTCGCAATGAAGTATCACCCCGACCGTAACCCGGACGACACTGACGCCGAGAACAAGTTCAAAGAGGCCAGCGAAGCCTACGAAATACTGGCGGACCAATCCAAACGGGCCGCCTATGACCAGTTCGGTCACGCGGGCGTTGATGGCCAGGCCGGCGGTGGATTCGGAGGCGGCGGCGCCAGCTTCTCCGATATCTTTGGTGACGTATTCGGGGATATCTTCGGTGGCGGAGGCCGTGGCCGCAATACCCGTGGCTCCGACCTTCGTTACACCCTGGAGCTGGATCTGGAAGAAGCGGTCAAAGGCAAGACCGTCCAGATCCGCATCCCGGGCCACAGAGAGTGCGATACCTGCGATGGCAGCGGTGCGGAAAAAGGTTCCCGCCCGGAAGCTTGTGGCACCTGTAACGGTATGGGGCAGGTTCGCATGCAGCAGGGTTTCTTCACGGTGCAGCAGGCGTGTCCCACTTGTCGTGGTTCGGGCCAGGTCATCAAGAACCCCTGTAAGGCCTGTCATGGTCAGGGCAGGGTGCAGGAAGAGAAGACCCTTTCCGTCAAGGTTCCGCCCGGCGTGGATACCGGCGACCGCATTCGCCTCTCTGGCGAAGGTGAAATGGGCATTGATGGTGGTCCCCCTGGCGACCTGTATGTGCAAATTGCCGTTCGCGAGCACTCCATCTTCACCCGTGATGGCCGCAACCTGTATTGCGAAGTGCCCATCAGCATCGTGGATGCTACCCTCGGTGGAGAGCTGGAAGTGCCGACGCTGGATGGCCGCGTGAAGCTCAAGATTCCGCCGGAAACCCAGACCGGAAAACTTTTCCGTCTGCGCAACAAGGGCGTCAGCCCGGTTCGTGGCGGTCCGGCAGGTGATTTGCTCTGCCGCGCGATCGTGGAAACCCCGGTCAACCTGACCAAGCGTCAGCAAGAGCTGCTGGAAGAATTTCAGCAAACTCTGGACGGCACCAACGGCACTCATCATGCTCCGAAGAAAACCTCCTGGTTTGAGGGTGTGAAAAGTTTCTTTGATGAAATGAAATTCTGAGGACAGATGACATGAGGGTAGCAATCATCGGCGCCGCCGGGCGCATGGGCAAGGTTCTGATCGAAGCCGTTGAGGGCACCGAAGGCCTGGAGCTCGGCGCAGCCGTCGTCGAGCCGGGCAGCTCGCTGATCGGTGCGGATGCCGGAGAACTGAGTGGCATTGGCAAAACCGGCGTGACCCTGGCTGGCAGTCTGGCGGACGTGAAGGGCGACTTTGATGTGCTTGTCGACTTCACCTTCCCGGACCTGACCCTGGAAAATGCCGAGTTCTGCAAAGCCAACGGCAAGATGATCGTGATCGGCACCACCGGTATGACGGATGCTGAAAAAGAGCAGCTGGCCGTGGTTGCCGAGTCCACTCCCGTGGTGTTTGCGCCCAACATGAGTGTTGGTGTCAACGTGGCCCTCAACCTGCTGCGCACCGCCGCGGCAGCGCTGGGTGATGACTACGACGTGGAAATCATCGAAGCCCACCACCGCCACAAGAAAGATGCGCCGTCAGGCACGGCGCTGCGTATGGGCGAAGTGGTTGCCGATGCCCTCGGCCGTGACCTGAAGGAATGCGCGGTGTATGGCCGCGAAGGCTTTACCGGCGAGCGCACCCGCAAGGAGATTGGCTTTGAAACCATCCGCGCCGGCGATGTGGTCGGTGATCATACTGTCTTGTTTGCCACCGAAGGTGAGCGTATCGAGGTAACCCACAAGGCCAGCAGTCGCATGACCTTTGCCAAGGGTGCCATGCGGGCGGCGTTGTGGCTGCAGGGCAAGCCGGCAGGGCTTTATGATATGCAGGATGTTTTGGGGTTGAAGTGAGGATTGGGTTGTCGGATTACGAGGCAGATTTCAGATGGACATAAAGCGCCATATTTTTTACAATAAGGCGGTTTAACTGCACCAAGCGTAGCTTTGAAAATGTCAGGGAACCGAAAACGTTCCCGGGGAAACAAAAAAGCGGGACGGAGTTGAGACTCCCTCTCGCTTTTTTGCGACCTGAATTTGCGCTTGCGTTCCTGTTCGTGACGAACTTATACGCCACTCGATGAGGATACAAGCCTTGAGCACACCTGCAATCCTTGCACTCGCAGACGGAAGCCTGTTTTACGGCACCGCCATTGGCGCTGAGGGAGAAACCAGCGGCGAAGTGGTGTTTAACACCGCCATGACCGGTTACCAGGAAATCCTGACCGATCCGTCCTATTCTCGCCAGATTGTCACACTGACCTACCCGCACATCGGCAGCACCGGTGTGAACGAAGAAGACGTAGAGTCAGACCGCGTCCAGGCCGCGGGCCTGATCATCCGTGATCTTCCCCTGATCGCGAGCAACTGGCGCAGCACCGGCACCCTCGACGAGTACCTGCGAACAAACAATATCGTGGGCATTGCAGACATCGATACCCGCCGTCTGACCCGGATCCTCCGCGACAAGGGCTCCCAGAACGGCGCGGTAGTGGCCGGTGAAGGTGCGACCGCTGATCGGGCGCTGGAGCTGGCTAACGCCTTCCCGGGCCTGAAAGGCATGGACCTGGCGAAAGAAGTCACCTCCGGCAAAACCTGGACCTGGAGCCAGAGCGAATGGACTCTGGGAGAAGGTTACGGTGAGCGCACTGAATCCCGCTTCAAAGTGGTGGCATGGGACTATGGCGTCAAACTGAACATCCTGCGCATGCTGGCGGCGCGAGGCTGTGACATCACCGTGGTACCGGCGCAGACTCCGGCCTCCGAAGTGTTGGCGATGAATCCGGACGGCATTTTTCTGTCCAACGGCCCCGGTGATCCCGAGCCCTGCGACTACGCCATCACCGCGATCCGCGAAGTGCTGGAAACCGAGATTCCGGTCTTCGGTATCTGCCTTGGCCATCAGTTGCTGGCCCTGGCCAGCGGCGCCCGGTCGATCAAGATGGGGCATGGCCACCACGGTGCCAACCACCCGGTCCAGAACCTGAAAGACGGCACGGTGATGATCACCAGCCAGAACCACGGGTTCGCCGTGGATGAGGCCAGCCTGCCGGAGAACCTGGAGGCGACCCATAAATCCCTGTTTGACGATTCCCTGCAGGGCATTCGCCGTACCGACAAGCCGGCCTTCAGCTTCCAGGGCCATCCGGAAGCCAGCCCCGGCCCCCATGACGTGGCGCCGCTGTTTGATGAATTTATCCGGTTGATGGAAGCCCGATAAGCTTCCGGGTTTGTTCCCGGTTAACGCTTCCTGAGTGAAACGGGCGCCGCAAATTGCGATGCAAGAATTTTTAAGTTGCTGACAGGTTTACCAAGAGATGCCAAAACGTACCGACATTAAAAGTATTCTGATCCTGGGCGCCGGCCCCATTGTGATCGGTCAGGCGTGCGAGTTTGACTACTCCGGAGCCCAGGCCTGCAAGGCCCTGCGGGAAGAGGGTTACCGGGTCATCCTGGTTAACTCCAACCCGGCAACGATCATGACCGATCCGGTAATGGCCGATGCCACCTATATCGAGCCGATTACCTGGAAGACCGTCGAAAAGATCATCGAGAAGGAAAAGCCGGATGCTCTTCTGCCCACCATGGGTGGCCAGACCGCGCTGAACTGTGCGCTGGATCTGGAGAAGCACGGCGTGCTGGAAAAGCACGGCGTGGAGATGATCGGCGCCAACGCTGACACCATCGACAAGGCCGAAGACCGCGACCGCTTCGATAAGGCCATGAAGAAGATCGGTCTGGAGTGTCCGCGCGCCACCATCGCCCATTCCATGGCGGAAGCCTGGGAAGTGGCTGATGATATCGGTTTTCCGTGCATTATCCGTCCGTCCTTCACCATGGGTGGCTCCGGCGGCGGCATCGCCTACAACCGCGATGAGTTCGAGGAAATCTGTACCCGTGGTCTGGATCTGTCCCCGACCAACGAGCTGCTGATCGACGAGTCACTGATCGGCTGGAAAGAATACGAGATGGAAGTTGTCCGCGACAAGAACGACAACTGCATCATCGTCTGTGCCATCGAGAACTTCGATGCCATGGGGGTACACACCGGTGACTCCATCACCGTGGCGCCGGCCCAGACCCTGACCGACAAGGAATACCAGATCATGCGGAACGCCTCGCTGGCGGTACTGCGTGAAATCGGTGTGGAAACCGGCGGGTCCAACGTGCAGTTCGGTATCAACCCGGATACCGGCCGCATGGTGGTGATCGAGATGAACCCGCGGGTGTCCCGTTCGTCCGCACTGGCATCGAAAGCCACCGGCTTCCCGATTGCCAAGGTCGCGGCCAAGCTGGCCATTGGTTACACCCTGGACGAGCTGCGCAATGAAATCACCGGTGGCGTCACGCCAGCGTCCTTCGAGCCCAGCATCGACTATGTGGTCACCAAGATTCCGCGGTTCACCTTCGAGAAGTTCCCCCAGGCCGACGCGCGCCTGACCACCCAGATGAAGTCTGTGGGCGAGGTCATGGCGATTGGTCGCACCTTCCAAGAGTCCCTGCAGAAAGCCATGCGTGGCCTGGAGGTAGGCTCTGAAGGTTTTGAGGAGAAAGTGGATTGTGCGACGACCGACGGACAGGAAACCCTGACGCAGGAGCTGAATGTGCCTGGCGCGGAGCGTCTCTGGTACATCGGCGACGCTTTCCGGTGCGGTATGACGGTCGAGGACGTATTCAACAATACCCACGTCGACCCCTGGTATCTGGTACAGATTGAAGACCTGATCCGCGAAGAGCAGGCGCTGAAATCCGCCGGCAAGGCCGATATCGACCGCGATACTCTGTTCCGCCTCAAGCGCAAGGGCTTCTCCGATGCCCGTCTGGCCAAGCTGCTGGGCATTTCCGAGGTCAGCCTGCGCAAGCTGCGCCACGATCTCAATATCCGCCCGGTCTACAAGCGGGTGGATACCTGTGCCGCCGAGTTCGCGTCTGATACCGCCTATATGTACTCCACCTATGAGGAAGAGTGCGAGGCGGACGCCTCCGATCGCGATAAAATCGTGGTCATTGGCGGCGGGCCGAACCGTATTGGTCAGGGTATCGAGTTTGATTACTGTTGTGTTCACGCGGCCCTGGCCATGCGTGAAGATGGCTATGAAACCATCATGATCAACTGTAACCCGGAGACGGTGTCAACGGATTACGACACCTCTGATCGCCTGTATTTCGAACCGATCACCCTGGAAGACGTGCTGGAAATCATCAACGTCGAGAAGCCCAGGGGTGTGATCGTCCAGTACGGCGGGCAGACGCCGCTGAAACTGGCCCGCGGTCTGGAAGCGGCTGGCGTGCCGATCATCGGCACCAGCCCGGATGCCATTGACCGCGCCGAGGACCGTGAGCGTTTCCAACAGATGATTGGTCGCCTTGGGCTGTTGCAGCCCGAGAACGCCACCGTGCGCAGCCACGAGGAAGGTATCCTGGCAGCCCGTGAAATTGGCTATCCGCTGGTGGTGCGTCCGTCCTACGTGCTGGGTGGCCGGGCGATGGAAATCGTCTATGACGAGGACGAGCTGGTGCGCTATATGCGCAGTGCGGTTCTGGTTTCCAATGACAGCCCGGTACTGCTGGATCACTTCCTGAATGCCGCCATTGAGGTGGATATTGATGCCATCTCCGACGGCAAGGAAGTGGTGATTGGCGGTATCATGCAGCACATTGAGCAGGCCGGGGTTCACTCCGGTGATTCCGCTTGTTCGCTGCCGCCGTATACCCTGCCAAAAGACGTGCAGGACGAAATGCGCGAAGCCGTCCGCAAGATGGCAATTGAGCTTGATGTTGTGGGTCTGATGAACGTCCAGCTGGCCTGGCAGGACGGCAAGATCTACGTGATCGAGGTCAACCCGCGGGCGTCCCGCACCGTGCCGTTCGTGTCCAAGGCGATTGGTGTGTCATTGGCGAAAGTGGCCGCACGGGTCATGGCTGGTAAATCCCTGGCGGAACTTGGCTTTACTCAGGAGATTGTGCCGACCTATTACGCCGTGAAGGAATCCGTGTTCCCGTTCAATAAATTCCCGGCGGTGGACCCGATCCTCGGCCCGGAAATGAAATCGACCGGTGAAGTGATGGGTATCGGTGACAGCTTTGACGAAGCGTTCGCCAAGGCTGCGCTGGCGATTGGCGAGCGCCTGCCGGACCAGGGTACTGCCTTTATGTCCGTGCGGGATGTGGACAAGCCCGGAGCTGCCGAGGTTGCACAGGATCTGGTGGATGCCGGCTTCAAGCTCATTGCTACCACTGGTACCGCAAAAGCCCTGAAAGAGGCGGGTATCGAGGTCGAGCGGGTGAACAAGGTCCGTGAAGGCCGTCCGCATATTGTGGATGCCATCAAGAACGGCAAGGTTCAACTGATCATTAACACCACCGAAGGGCGCAAGGCCATTTCCGACTCGGCGCAGATTCGCCAGTCCGCCTTGCAGTCCAAGGTAACCTATACAACGACTCTGGCGGGTGGCGAAGCATTCTGTCGGGCCATCAAGTTTGGCCCCGAGCGCACCGTTCGCCGCCTTCAGGATCTACACGCAGGAAAGTAAGATTATGGCTGACAGAGTACCCATGACAAAGGCGGGTGAAACCCGCCTCCGCGAGGAGCTTCAGAAGCTGAAGTCCGAAGATCGCCCGAGGGTGATTGCTGCCATCTCCGATGCCCGTGAGCATGGCGATCTTAAGGAAAACGCGGAATACCACGCTGCCCGGGAGCAGCAGAGCTTTATCGAGGGTCGGATCCAGGAGATTGAGGGCAAGTTGTCCGCGGCCCAGGTAATTGACGTCAACACCATCGAGAATACCGGTAAGGTGATCTTCGGCGTGACGGTGCATTTGCTGAATGTCGACACCGACGAGCAGGTGGTTTACCAGATCTGTGGCGAAGACGAAGCCGATATCAAGGCTGGCAAGATCTCGATCTCCTCACCGATTGCGCGGGCGCTGATTGGTAAGAGCGAGGGTGACGTTGTCGCCATTCGCGTGCCGTCTGGCACTGTGGAGTATGAAATCGAGGACGTAGAGCACATCTGAGGCTCCATCCATGAAAAAAGCCGGCAGCGAGTGTTCGTTGCCGGCTTTTTTGTTGCTTCCGTGTGCTCAGCTTTTGTTGCGAAGCAGGTTGGACAGCTTGGGGTTGGGCTTTTTGGCGCGGCGCAGGATGACCGCGATCTTGCCAATGGTCTGGACCAGTTCGGCTCCGGAGTCCTTGCACAGTTGGGTAATGGCTTCCTGGCGTACTTCCCGGTCGGGGCTGGCAATCTTGACCTTGATCAGCTCGTGGTCGTTCAGGGCTCGCTCAAGCTCTTCCTGGAGCCCCTCGGACAGGCCTTTGTCGCCAACGATGATGACGGGCTTCAGGTTGTGGGCGATGCCCCGGTACTCCCGGCGCTGTTCCGGTGAAAGGCTCATGATGTAATCTCTTAATGGATGCAATTAACAAAACGTCAGCGGCGTAATGGCCGCCAAAATCGTATAATCGGCGGATTGTAACAGATCGGAACGGCGGAGAAATGACCATTACCACGTACCAGGACGTTCCGTTGCGCATCTGCTGCTGTTTTATTCCGGAGGTTTGTTTTGGCCCGTTCAAAAACCAGTGATCGCTGGCTCAAGGAACATTTCGATGATGTCTGGGTCAAAAAGTCCCAGGAAGATGGCTATCGTTCCCGTGCCAGCTATAAGCTGATTGAGCTGGACGACAAGGACCGGCTGTTCCGACCTGGTCAGGTCGTTGTGGACCTGGGTGCAGCCCCGGGTGGCTGGTCCCAGGTGGCGATGGAGCGTGTCGGGGATAAGGGTATTGTGGTGGCCAGCGATATTTTGCCGATGAATCCGATCGCCGGTGTGGACTTTGTCCAGGGCGATTTCACCGAGGATTCGGTGCTGGAAGAATTGTTGGGAATTCTGGGAGATCGAAAGGCAGACGTTGTAATTTCCGATATGGCGCCCAATATGAGTGGTATGGCTGCCGTTGATATTCCCAGGGCCATGGGGTTGGTTGAGCTGGCATTGGATATGGCTCAACAGGTGCTTCGGCCCGGGGGAGTGTTTGTGGCCAAGGTGTTTCAGGGCGAGGGTTTTGATGCGCTGCTGGCTGATATGCGGAAGAGCTTTAATACGGTTGTAAGTCGCAAGCCCGATTCCTCCAGGGCAAGATCCCGGGAGATCTATCAGGTCTGCAAGGGCTTCAGAGGCTGATTCGTGAAGTCTCGTTGGCCCGGGTGTCCGGTGAACTCTGTGGCTGATACGGATGGGCTGATTGTGGTGGAGCGGCGTACAATTGGTGTAAGGTGTTCAAAAAGGTTTCCCTGAAGACGGTCAACCTTTCAATTCACAGGTGACGATCCTTGAACGATATGGCAAAAAATCTGGTTCTCTGGCTAATTATAGCCGCCGTACTGCTGATGGTGTTTCAGAACTTTACTCCCACCACCAGCGGACAACAGGTCAATTATTCGCAGTTTGTCGAAATGGTACAGGACGGACAGGTCCGTCAGGTCACCATTGATGGTTTGCAGATTCAGGGTACCCGTGGAGACGGCTCCCAGTTCCAGACTATCCGACCCCAGGTGTCCGACAACAAGTTGATGGATGACCTGCTGGCAAATCAAGTAGAAGTTATCGGCAAGGAGCCGGAGCGCCAGAGCCTCTGGACTCAGCTGCTGGTCGCTGCCTTCCCCATTCTGATTATCATCGCGCTGTTCGTGTTCTTCATGCGGCAGATGCAAGGCGGTGGTGGCGGCAAAGGCCCCATGTCGTTCGGCAAGAGCAAGGCTCGGCTGATGAGCGAGGATCAGATCAAGACCACCTTTGGTGATGTGGCCGGTGTTGATGAGGCCAAGGAAGACGTCAAGGAGTTGGTGGACTTCCTGCGGGATCCAAGCAAATTCCAGCGCCTGGGCGGCAGTATTCCCAAGGGTGTGCTGATGGTTGGACAGCCGGGTACCGGTAAGACATTGCTGGCCAAGGCCATCGCCGGTGAGGCCAAGGTGCCGTTCTTCTCCATCTCTGGTTCCGACTTTGTGGAAATGTTCGTGGGTGTGGGTGCGTCCCGTGTCCGTGACATGTTCGAGCAGGCCAAGAAGCAGAGCCCCTGCATTATCTTCATCGACGAGATCGATGCGGTCGGTCGTCACCGTGGCGCTGGTATGGGCGGCGGTCACGACGAGCGCGAGCAGACCCTGAACCAGTTACTGGTGGAAATGGACGGCTTTGAGGGCAATGAAGGCGTTATCGTCATTGCCGCGACCAACCGCCCGGATGTGCTTGATCCCGCGCTGTTGCGCCCGGGCCGTTTTGACCGTCAGGTTGTGGTCGGTCTGCCGGATATCATCGGCCGTGAGCAGATCCTCAAGGTGCATATGAAAAAAGTACCGCTGGCGGACGGTGTGGAACCGATTCTGATTGCCCGTGGTACCCCTGGATTCTCCGGTGCCGATCTGGCCAACCTGGTGAACGAGGCTGCTTTGTTTGCAGCGCGCCGTAATCAGCGCCTGGTGTCCATGGAGGAGTTTGAACTCGCCAAGGACAAAATCATGATGGGCGCCGAGCGTAAGTCCATGGTGATGAGTGAAAAGGAAAAGCGGAATACGGCTTACCATGAGTCCGGACATGCGATTGTCGGGCGCCTGATGCCGGAGCACGACCCGGTCTACAAGGTGAGCATTATTCCCCGTGGTCGCGCCCTGGGCGTCACCATGTTCCTGCCGGAAGAGGACAAGTACAGTCACAGCAAGCGTTTTCTGATCAGCTCTATTTGCAGCCTGTTCGGTGGTCGTATTGCCGAAGAGCTGACGCTTGGTTTCGATGGCGTGACCACCGGCGCCTCTAACGACATCGAGCGTGCGACCAGCCTGGCTCGTAACATGGTCACCCGCTGGGGTCTGTCCGAGAAGCTGGGGCCTCTGCAGTATGATACTGACTCCGAAGAGCCGTTCCTTGGCCGTTCTGCGGGCCAGGCTCAGACGGTTTACTCGCCTGAAACGGCGCAACGCATCGATGAGGAAGTTCGCAACATCATTGATGAGTGCTACGAGAAGGCGAAGCAGCTACTGGTTGAAAACCGCGACAAGCTGGACCTGATGGCCGATGCGTTGATGAAGTACGAAACCATTGACCGGTATCAGATTGACGACATCATGGAAGGTCGGGAGCCTCGTCCGCCGAAAGGTTGGGGAGACAGCGGTCCGACCGGTGGTGTGTCCTCTGACGAGCCAGAGTCGGCGCCTGCGTCGAAAGGCTCGGATGACGGGAAGCAGCCGGGTGTCGGTCGCCCCGCCGGCGAACACTGACGGCGGCTAACCTGATAACAGTCTGTTTTATCTGACGACGCCGCCCCTTTCGGGCGGCGTTTGTTTTTGTGTGCTGCTTGAATGGATGACCTATGGAAATGAATTTCGCCGGCCGGGTGTTGGATATGTCCCGCTGCCATGTCATGGGTGTTCTTAACGTTACGCCGGATTCCTTTTCCGATGGTGGGCGCTTTAATCGACCGGACGCCGCGCTCGCCCGCGCCCGTCAGATGGTGGCTGATGGCGCGGCTTTTATCGATGTTGGTGGGGAATCGACCCGGCCTGGGGCAACCGAAGTATCGGTGGCTGAAGAGCTGGACCGGGTCTGCCCCGTGGTGGAGGCGATTGCCCGGGAGCTGGATACCGTTATCTCGGTGGACACCTCCGCCCCTGAGGTCATGGCTGAAGCCGCCAAGTTGGGCGCTGGCCTGATCAATGATGTGCGGGCACTGCAGCGCGATGGCGCGCCGGAAGTGGCCGCCGCAGCGGGTATTCCGGTTTGTATCATGCATATCCAGGGTGAGCCTGATTCCATGCAGGACAACCCCGAGTACCGTAATGTGCGCCGGGAGGTCAGTTCGTTCCTGACGGAGCGAATGGGCGTGGCAGAGGCGGCGGGAGTGCGGCCAGACAACATTATTCTTGATCCCGGCTTTGGGTTCGGGAAAACGCTTGAGCACAATCTGCAGTTGCTGAACTCTCTGGAGCAGCTTCATATTCTCGGGCATCCCTTGCTGGTGGGTGTGTCCCGAAAAAGCATGCTGGGCCATATTACTGGTCGCGAAGTGAATGAGCGGTTGCCGGCAAGTCTTGCTGCCGCGACAATATCCGCCATGAAGGGCGCATCCATTATCCGCGCCCACGATGTCTGGGAAACCGCGGACGCCGTCAGGGTAGTGACGGCCATGAAGGAGGCTGGTCGATGACCGACAGAAAATATTTTGGCACGGATGGAATTCGTGGCTGTGTGGGGGATGCCCCGATTACCCCCGAATTCATGTTGCATCTCGGGTGGGCTGCCGGCCAGGCGTTCAAGCGGGCAGGGCAGCGGAACAGCGTGCTGATAGGCAAGGATACGCGATTGTCCGGGTATATGTTTGAATCCGCGCTGGAGGCGGGTTTGTCCGCCGCCGGTGTTGATGTCAAGTTGCTGGGGCCGATGCCTACGCCCGCTATCGCCTACCTGACCCGGACTTTTCGCGCGTCTGCGGGTATCGTTATCAGTGCCTCCCACAACCCCCACCATGACAATGGCATCAAGTTTTTCTCTGCCAACGGCACCAAGCTCGATGACGCACTGGAAGCGGAAATTGAGCGCTGGATGGATGAACCGATCAGGGTGTGCGATGCCGCAGACCTGGGCAAGGCGTTCCGTGTGGATGATGCGCCGGGGCGCTACGTGGAGTTCTGTAAAAGCACGGTGCCCAATGAATTCACCCTTGAGGGGCTCAATGTAGTACTGGATTGCGCCCACGGCGCAACCTACCATGTTGCTCCCAAGGTGTTTCGTGAACTTGGTGCCAGGGTCTCGGTCATTGGTGCTGATCCCGATGGTCTCAATATTAACAAGGGCGTCGGATCTACCCATCTGGAAGCTCTGAAGCAAGCGGTTCTGGACAGGAAGGCGGATCTCGGGATTGCCTTCGACGGTGACGGCGACCGGGTGCTGATGGTTGATCGTGACGGTTCCGAGGTCGATGGGGACGAGTTGCTCTATGTTATCGCCTCCCAGCGGCATGCGGCGGGAACCCTCCAGGGTGGCGTGGTTGGTACGTTGATGACCAATCTGGGGGTAGAGTTGGCGTTGAAGGAGCAAGGCATCGCATTTGAGCGGGCCAAGGTAGGGGATCGCTACGTCATGGAGCGCCTCCTCCAAAAGGGCTGGCTGCTTGGCGGCGAGAGTTCAGGGCATATGGTGATAAGAGATTGTACGTCCACCGGTGACGGCATTGTCTCGGCGCTTCAGGTGCTGCTGGCTGTTCGCCGTTCCGGCAAGGCTTTGTCCGAGCTCCGTCAGGGTATGACCAAGCTGCCCCAGAAGATGATCAATGTGCGGGTGGATCAGCGTTTTGATCCCCTGGCACGGGAAGATGTCGCCGCTGCCGTGCAAAAGGCCGAGGCTGACCTTGGGGCTGCCGGTCGCGTTCTGCTGAGAGCTTCTGGCACCGAGCCGTTGATCCGGGTGATGGCCGAAGGTCAGAATGCCGCAGAAATCACCCGCGTAGCAGAAGAGCTTGCGGTGGTTGTCGAGAATTCCCGCGCCTGAGTTTGTAGGGCGGGAGAGTTGTCTGGTCGGGTGGACTGCTGTATAGTTCGCCCTCCCTTGAATTCGGGGGCTTTTATGCGCCGTAAGATCGTAGCCGGAAACTGGAAGATGAACGGGTCGACAGACCTGGTGGAAAACCTGGTTGGCTATGTCCGGTCAGAGGTGTCATCTCTTGATAATGGTGTGGAGGCTGTTATTATTCCTCCCGCCCTGTATGTCCGGGATGTGAAGTCTCTGGCGGGTGATCGGATTTCGGTTGGTGTGCAGAACGTCGCATGCTGGGAATCCGGGGCTTACACCGGTGAGGTGTCAGCCGTCATGGCGAAAGACTGCGGATGTCACTACGCGCTGGTTGGTCACTCTGAGCGCCGGCAGTTGTTTGCTGAAACCGACGCAACGGTTGCTGACAAGGTAGCCCAGTTGATGTCGCAGGGACTGAACGCCATTGTTTGTGTGGGCGAAACCCTCGCGGAGCGTGAAGCCGGGCAGGCGGAAGAGATTGTATCCGCTCAGGTTCGCAAAGGTCTGGCGGGTGTATCCGGAGACGGTTGGCAGAGCATTGTGGTTGCCTACGAGCCGGTTTGGGCTATAGGGACCGGCAAGACTGCCACCTCGGATGATGCCCAGGCGATGCATCGGTCGATCCGCAAGGTTCTGGAAGACATGGGTGCGCCAGCGGAAGAGATATCCCTGCTTTACGGCGGCAGTGTAAAAGCGGATAATGCAGCCGCTCTTTTTGCCGAGCCGGATATAGACGGCGGTCTGATCGGCGGGGCATCGTTGGTAGCAAAAGATTTTGTGAGTATCTGCCAGGCAATGCCGGCAGGTTCTGAAAGTTAAAGGTTCGCGAGAGTCGATATGGATTGGTTGGAAACACTGGTTGTCGTTGTGCACGTGGTTATCGCGGTGGCGCTGGTGGGTCTGGTGCTGATCCAGCAGGGTAAGGGCGCCGATGCCGGCGCAGCCTTCGGCGGCGGAGCTTCACAGACAGTATTTGGCAGTCAGGGTAGCGGTAGCTTTCTGACTCGCATGACCACTTTGCTGGCGGTCGTGTTTTTTGTGACGAGTTTTTCGCTGGCCATTTTCGCCAAGCAGCGCGCAGAAGTTGCTGGAGAAGCCGGGATTCCGGTGGTCCAGGAATCTTCCGAGGCGTCTGATGCTCCGGTGGATATGGAGGAAAGCGAAACCGAGAGCGGGGAGTCTTCAAGTGAAGACGAGCTTCCCGAGCTTGAGTAAGGTTGTTGCCCAGGTGGTGGAACTGGTAGACACGCTATCTTGAGGGGGTAGTGGCGAAAGCCGTGCCGGTTCGAGTCCGGCCCTGGGCACCATATAGAAGAAAAACGGCTTGGATTTTCCAGGCCGTTTTTTTTGGTCAGTCCTTGACCAGTCTGGCCGGCGTCTCTATACTCCGGCGGATATTGGAGCGGGCTCTGTACGGTGTTCAGTCCGCTTCTGACAGGCCAGGTGTCTGTCAGCAGGAAACGGTAGAATGGGTTTGTTTCCTGCGAGTTCTTGCAACAAAAGGCCCCACTCGTTCGGGGCTTTTTGATTAAGGGGCCTGGCGCATCAGGCCCTGGTGCATAAAAAGGGCTGATCAACAGCCCTTTTTTTGTTTCCGGGGTCCGGAAAATCAAGAGATGGAGACGGTAAAACCTTGTCAGCCAAGCTAAAGCAACTGGAAGACTTACTGCGGCCGGTCGTTGAAGGCCTGGGATACGAGTTCTGGGGCATTGAATTTCGCTCGCAGGGCCATCACTCCCTGTTGAGAATTTTTATTGACGATGCCGAAAACGGCATCGGCGTAGATGACTGTGAAAAAGTCAGTCGGCAGGCAAGCGGCGTCATGGATGTGGAAGATCCCATCCAGACTGAATATACCCTGGAAGTATCATCTCCGGGGATGGATCGACCGCTGTTTCGTCCTGAGCAGTACGAGGCTTTCGCCGGTCATCGGGTCCAGTTGAAGTTGCGAATGGCTTTTGAAGGGCGTCGCAAGTTTCAGGGCCTGATCAAGGGCGTGGAGGGCGATGACATCGTAATCGTAGTCGACGATCACGAGTACCTGTTGCCGTTCGACAGTATCGAGAAAGCCAACATCGTTCCGGTTTTTGAATAAGTCGGTGGACGCAAAGTTTATTTTTAAGGGCAGGGCAATCCAATGAGTAAAGAGATCTTGCTGGTGGTTGAATCCGTCTCGAACGAAAAAGGTGTCGAGAAGGATGTCATTTTTGAAGCAATTGAGCTGGCGCTCGCCACCGCTGCCAAAAAACGTTACGAAGATGAAGAGGCCGATATCCGGGTCTCCATCGATCGTCGCACCGGCGAATACGACACCTTCCGCCGCTGGCTGGTTGTCGATAACGATGCCGTGCCGGCCCTGGGTACCGAGTTGACCCTGCAGGAAGCGGAAGAGATTGATACTGCGCTGAAACCGGGCGATATCCACGAAGAACAGATCGAATCTGTGGCTTTTGGCCGGATTGGCGCCCAGGCGGCGAAGCAGATCATTTTCCAGAAGGTTCGCGAAGCTGAGCGCACTAAAATTGTTGATAGCTACCGTGACCGTGTTGGCGAGCTGGTATCCGGCACCGTCAAGAAGGTAACCCGGGACAACGTCATCGTCGATTTGGGCGCCAACGCCGAAGCGTTGCTGCCCCGCGAGCATCTGATTCCGCGGGAAACTTTCCGCATGGGGGACCGTGTTCGTTCCCTGCTGCTGGAAATTCGCACCGATCATCGCGGCCCCCAACTGATCCTGAGCCGCACCGATCCGCAGATGCTGATTGAGCTGTTCCGTATCGAGGTTCCGGAGATTGCCGAGGACCTGATCGAGATTCGCGGCGCTGCCCGTGATCCCGGTTCCCGCGCCAAGATCGCAGTGAAAACCAATGATCGCCGTATTGATCCGGTAGGTGCCTGCGTTGGTATGCGGGGCTCCCGCGTACAGGCGGTTTCCAACGAACTGGGCGGTGAGCGTGTGGACATCGTGCTGTGGGACGACAACCCCGCACAATTGGTGATCAATGCCATGGCACCCGCCGAAGTGGCTTCCATCGTGATGGACGAAGATCGTCACACCATGGAAGTGGCTGTAGCGGAAGATAACCTGGCCCAGGCCATAGGCCGTAACGGCCAGAATGTGCGCCTGGCCACCGAGCTGACCGGCTGGACTCTGAACGTGATGACGGAAGAGGAAGCGGGTGAGCGTCAGGAGCAGGAATACAATCGCCTGCTTGAGCATTTTACCAGCAATCTGGATGTGGATGAGGAGTTTGCCGGCGTATTGATCGAGGAAGGGTTTACGTCCATTGAGGAAGTGGCGTACGTCCCCATGGAAGAAATGCTGGCCATTGACGGATTTGATGAAGACACCGTCACTGAGCTGCGCCGTCGTGCCAAGGATGTCCTGTTGAACCAGGCCCTGGCCAGTGAAGAGGCGCTTGAGGGCTCTGAGCCCGCGGAAGATCTTCTCAATATGGACGGTATGGACCGTAGCCTGGCCTTCAAGCTGGCGGGTATGGGAATTCGTACCATGGAAGATCTCGCCGAGCAGTCAGTTGATGACTTGCTCGAAATTGAAGGTATGGATGAAGAGCGTGCAGGACAATTGATTATGACTGCGCGCGCCCCCTGGTTTGAAGACCAGGCCTAATTCGGGAGGAGGACCTGTATGGCTGAAGTAACGGTAAAACAACTGGCCGCAGACGTAGGCGCTCCCGTGGATCGTTTGCTGAAGCAGATCGTGGAGGCGGGCCTGAAAGCCCGCTCCGAGAACGACTCTGTGTCCAGCGATGAGAAGCAGCAGTTGCTGGCTTATCTGAGAAAGAACCATGGTGATGGTGGCACAGAGCCGAACAAGATTACGCTGAAGCGTAAAACCACCACCACTCTCAAAGCTGGCCGCGCCAAGACAGTGAATGTAGAAGTCCGCAAGCGCCGCACGTACATCAAGCGCGCTGAAGTGGCGCCGGAGTCGGAAGCACCCCAGCCGGAAGAATCGGCAGCAGAAGCGCCTGCACCGCAGGAAGCTGCACAGGAAGCGCCGAAAGTCACGGCAGAGCAGGCAGCCCAGCCGGAAGCCGGCAAAGCGACGACCGCGGAAACAGCGCAAACCGAAGAATCGGTTCCGGTCGCTGACAAGCCTGCGGCGAAGGCAGAGCCGAAGAAGAAGGAAGAGGAAGAAGTTTCCATTCCCGCACCTGAGGACATGCCGATTCCGCCGCCTGAAGAAGGCGAAGGCAAAGACCGCAAGCCGAAGAAGAAAAAGGAAAAGGTTCGCGAGCGCGGTGATGAGCCGGATGAGGGCAAACCGAAGAAGAAGTCTGCGGGTCACCGCGGACCTCGCAACCGTCCGGTTGAAGAGCCTCTGGTTATCAATGAGGACGAGGAAGACACCACGCTGCGCAAGCCACTGCGAGCGAAAAAGAAACCCAAAGAGAAGCGCCACGGCTTTGAGAGGCCGACCAAACCAATGGTTAGAGAAGTACAGATTCCCGAGACCATTACTGTTGGCGACCTTGCCCAGCGTATGGCGGTCAAGGCGGCAGACGTAATCAAGACACTGATGGGCATGGGTGTGATGACCACCATCAACCAGCCACTGGATCAGGAAACCGCGGTCCTGGTGACTGAAGAGATGGGACACACCCCGAAAACTGTCAGTGAGGATGCGTTTGAAGAAGAGGTTCTCAGTGAATTCTCCTTCGAGGGCAAGGAAAAGGCCAAGCGTGCGCCGGTCGTCAGTGTCATGGGTCACGTTGACCACGGCAAGACGTCGCTGCTGGATCACATCCGCCGTACCAAAGTAGCGTCCGGCGAGTCTGGTGGTATCACCCAGCACATCGGCGCCTACCATGTGCAAACCGATCACGGCATGGTGTCCTTCCTGGATACCCCAGGCCACGCAGCCTTTACGGCTATGCGTGCCCGTGGCGCCCAGTGCACCGATATCGTGGTTCTGGTGGTAGCGGCGGATGATGGCGTCATGCCGCAGACCAAGGAAGCGGTTCAGCATGCCCGTTCTGCTGGCGTACCGATCGTTGTCGCCATCAACAAGATGGACAAGGAAGCCGCCGATCCGGACCGCATCAAGACCGAGCTGGCAGGTATGGACGTGATTCCGGAAGACTGGGGCGGTGACGTCCAGTTTGTTCCGGTTTCCGCCCACACCGGCCTGGGCATCGACGACCTGCTGGAAGCTTTGGTGCTGCAGGCCGAGATCCTAGAACTGGAAGCGTCTCCGGATGCGCCGGCGAAAGGCGTGGTCGTCGAATCCAGCCTCGAGCGTGGACGTGGTTCCGTTGCGACCGTTCTGGTCCAGAACGGCACCCTGCGTCAGGGCGACATGGTTGTAGCCGGTTCTTACTTCGGTAAGGTTCGCGCCATGACTGACGAGGCCGGTAAGCAGGCCAAGGAAGCCGGGCCGTCCATTCCGGTCGAGATTCTCGGCCTGAACGGTACTCCGGATGCCGGTGACGAGTTCTTTGCCGTAGCCGATGAGAAGAAGGCCAAAGAGCTGGCCGAGTTCCGTCAGACCCGCGAGCGTGAGCAGCGTCTGCAGCGCCAGCAGGCGGCCAAGCTCGAGAACCTGTTCGAGAACATGGGCAAGGATGAGGTCAAAACCCTCAATGTGGTCCTCAAGACCGACGTACGTGGTTCCCTGGAAGCGATTTCCAAAGCCCTGCAGGATCTTGGTAACGACGAGGTGCAGGTCAAAATCGTATCGTCCGGTGTCGGTGGTATTGCCGAGACTGACATCAGCCTGGCAATGGCAACCAACGCCGTGATCTTTGGCTTTAATGTTCGTGCGGACACAGCGGCCAAGCGCCTGGTTGAACAGGAAGGTCTGGACCTGCGCTACTACAGCATCATCTACAACCTGATTGATGATGTGAAAGCGGCCCTGACTGGCATGCTCGCGCCCGAGTTCCGTGAAGACATCATCGGTATTGCGGACGTGCGTGACGTCTTCCGTTCACCGAAGTTTGGCCAGGTGGCGGGCTGTATGGTGACTGAAGGTACCGTACACCGTAACAAGCCGATCCGTGTGCTGCGTGACAACGTGGTTATCTTTGAAGGTGAGCTGGAATCCCTGCGTCGCTTCAAGGATGACGTACCGGAAGTCCGTAACGGCATGGAATGTGGTATCGGTGTTAAGGGCTACGACGTCAAAGTCGGAGACCAGATCGAAGTCTTCGATCGTGTCAGAGTCGAGCGCAAGCTCGAGTCCACGGGGGCCTGATGCCAAGAGAGTTCAGTCGTATTGATCGCATCGGCGATCAGGTGCAGCGCGAACTGGCCCAGCTGATCCAGCGGGAGGTCAAAGACCCGCGGATTGGCATGGTCACGGTCAATGCCGTCAAGGTGAGCCGTGACCTGGGTTACGCTGATATCTATGTGTCCCTGCTGTCCACTGAAGAGCTGACGGAGCAGTCTCCGGAGGTCAAGGAATCCCTGGCGGTTCTGAATAAGGCGTCCGGATTCCTGCGCGGCCAGGTGGGTCGCGCCATGAAGTTGCGGGTCATGCCGCAGCTGAGGTTCCACTTCGACACGCTTCAGGGCTACAGCCGCAAAATGGACAACCTGATTCGGCAGGCTGTGGGTGACAAACCTGCGGTCTCCGATGACGATACTTCCTCGGATGATCCGGAGCGAGACGCTTGAGTCGCAGACGCAAAGGCCGTGACGTTAACGGTATCCTGGTGATCGACAAGCCTCTGGATGTGACATCCAATGGCATCCTGCAGCAGGTCAAGCGCCTGTTTGGTGCGGCCAAGGCCGGCCATACCGGCGCACTGGACCCGTTGGCGACGGGTGTCCTTCCCCTCTGCTTTGGTGAAGCCACCAAGTTCTCCCAGATGATGCTGGACAGCGACAAGTCCTATATCGCCACGGCGAAGCTGGGCGTGCGCACGGAAACCGGTGACAGCGAAGGCGCAGTGGTTGAGGAAAAGCCCGTGCCCGCTGGCCTGGATTCCGCGACCCTGGAGCCGGTGCTGGAACCGTTTCGTGGTGATATCCAGCAAGTGCCGTCGATGTACTCGGCGCTCAAGCACAAGGGGCGTCCGCTCTATGAATACGCCCGTGAGGGCATTGAAGTGGAGCGCCCTGCGCGTCCGGTCACCATCTACGAGCTGACGCTGCTGGGCGTGCGCGAAGATGAACTGGATATCGCGGTCAGCTGCACCAAGGGTACCTACATCCGCTCACTCGTTGAGGATATCGGAGAGGCGCTTGGTTGCGGTGCCCATGTGACCGCATTGCGCCGTACCATGGCTTCGGGATTTACCCTGGCGGATGCCAGGCCCGTCGATCTGCTTGAAGCAATGCGTGAACGTGGTGAGAGTCTGGATGGCCTGCTGGTGGCTCCGGATGCGGCCCTGTCGATGTTCCCGGAGCAGGAACTGAGCGGCCAGCCACTGGTATCGATAATTAACGGACAACCAGTTAGAATATCGGGTCAGCCCGTTGATGGGTTCGTTCGCCTGTACGGCAATGAACGATTCATCGGGTTGGCGGAAGCATTCCCGGAAGGGGAGGACACCAAACTGGTGCCTCGCCGACTGGTGAAGAGCAGCTGACGCGGTGATCAATCGCGGACGCTGGCTAGCCGGGCTGTAGAGATGCGTGGTTCGGCCGTATTCATTAGCATCGCAAACCATGAGGTGAGTTATGGCACTTTCTGCCAACGAGAAAGCACAGATCGTTAAGGATTTTCAGCAGGGTGATGGTGATACCGGTTCTCCTGAAGTGCAGGTTGCACTGTTGAGCCACAACATCAACAAACTGCAGGATCACTTCAAGACCAACAAGCAGGATCATCATTCCCGCCGTGGTCTGATCCGGATGGTAAACCAGCGTCGTAAGCTGCTGGACTACCTCAAGCGTAAAAACGCCGACCGTTACCTGGATCTCATCCAGCGCCTTGGTCTGCGTCGCTAATCCGGTCGTCAAACGACCTGACGGCCAGCGGTCCGACGTCGGACCGGACTGGCCATCAACTGGCGGGGTGCCTTGTGCGCTCCGCCAGTTGTGCTTTTCTCAGATCAGCAATGCTGCAGTGGGTTTGTCAGTGATCATCAGGGATTCCCTGTCGTAATGGAAAGCCGAAATTGATAGCAGGTTGTTGAAAAGCCCGGCCTGAGGTTCCCGTAGGGAACGGTTGTCAGTGCACGGGGTTTTACAACAGCCTGTTAGCTTTCAGGCGGGTTACCCTTCGGATCACATTACGAGCATCCTGTGGCCATAACGGTCACCCCGCAGGGGCGGGTTGGCTGAGTCAATTTGGACAAGAGAATTTCAGGAGTTACCGTGGATCTGAATCCCGTAAAGAAAAGCTTTGAGCTCGGCGGCAAGACCGTCACTCTGGAAACCGGCCGTATTGCCCGTCAGGCAACCGGTTCCGTCCTCGTCACCATTGACGATATTTCCGTGCTGGGCACGGTTGTTGGCGCCAAGGAAGCGAAACCGGGTCAGCCGTTCTTCCCGCTGACCGTCAACTACTTCGAGAAGACCTACGCGGTTGGTAAAATTCCGGGTGGTTTCTTCAAGCGTGAAGGCCGTCCTTCCGAGAAAGAGACTCTGACTTCCCGTCTGATCGACCGTCCGATCCGTCCGTTGTTCCCGAACGGCTTCATGAACGAAGTCCAGGTTATTACCACGGTGATGTCTTCCAGCAAGAATCAGGATCCGGATATTGCCGCGATGCTGGCGGCTTCTGCCGCGCTGTCCATTTCCGGCATTCCGTTTGACGGTCCGATCGGCGCCTCCCGCGTGGGTTACACCAACGAGCGTGGCTACTTCCTGAACCCGACCTTCGAAGAGCTGGAAACCTCCCTGCTGGATATGGTTGTTGCCGGTACTGAGGATGCGGTTCTGATGGTGGAATCCGAAGCCAAGGGCCTGACCGAAGACCAGATGCTGGGTGGCGTGCTGTATGGTCACCAGGAAATGCAGACTGCTGTAACCGCGATCAAGGAATTTGCCGCTGAAACCGGCAAGCCGCGTTGGGATTGGCAGCCGGAGCCGGAGAATACCGAGCTGCTGAATGTCGTCAAGTCTGAGGCGTCCGCAGCCATCGAGGAAGCTTACAACATTCGCGACAAGATGGAGCGTTACGCGCGCCTGAGCGAGATCAAGAGCGCGCTGGTTGAGAAGCTGGCGGGCGAAGAAGAAGGCCAGCCAGCCGCGGATGAAGTCAAAAAGTATTTTGGCAAGGTGGAAAAGTCCATCGTCCGTAACCAGGTGATCGATGGCAAGCCACGTATCGATGGCCGTGACAATAAAACCGTACGTCCGATTGAAATCGAAGTGGGTGTTCTGCCCAGCGTTCACGGTTCTGCCCTGTTCACCCGTGGCGAGACCCAGGCCATTGTGACCACTACGCTGGGTACCTCCCGCGATGTGCAGACCATTGATGCCCTGGAAGGTGAGCGTAAGGATCCGTTCCTGTTCCACTACAACTTCCCTCCGTATTCCGTAGGTGAAGCCGGTCGTGTGGGTACTCCGGGCCGTCGCGAGGTTGGTCACGGTCGTTTGGCCAAGCGTGGTGTTCTGGCGGTTATGCCAACCCTGGAGGAATTCCCGTATGCCATCCGTGCGGTTTCCGAGATCACCGAATCCAACGGTTCCAGCTCCATGGCCTCGGTCTGTGGTTCCAGCCTGGCACTGATGGACGCCGGTGTGCCGATCAAGGCGCCGGTGGCCGGTATCGCCATGGGTCTGGTCAAGGAAGGCGACAAGTTCGCGGTTCTGACTGATATCCTGGGTGATGAGGATCACCTGGGTGACATGGACTTCAAGGTTGCCGGTACCAAAGAGGGCGTGACCGCCCTGCAGATGGATATCAAGATCAACGGCATCACTGACGAGATCATGGAACTGGCCCTGGAGCAAGCCCACGAGGCGCGTCTGCATATCCTGGGTGAGATGAACAAGGTGATCTCCGAGCCGCGTGCAGAGCTGTCTGCCCGCGCTCCGAGCATCACTGCGATCAAGATCAACCCGGACAAGATCCGTGACGTCATCGGTAAGGGTGGTTCTACCATCCGTGCCATCTGCGACGAAACCGGTGCTTCCATTGATCTGGATGACGACGGCAACGTGAAGATCTACGCGGACAACCAGGAAGCGGCCCAGGCGGCGGTTAACCGGGTTAAGGAAATCACTGCGGAGATCGAGGTTGGTGCTATCTACAAGGGTCGCGTTGAGCGCATTGTGGACTTCGGTGCTTTCGTTAACCTCCTGCCTGGCAAGGATGGTCTGGTGCACATTTCCCAGATCTCCGAGCGCCGGATCGAGAATGTGACTGACGAGCTGAGCGAAGGTCAGGAAGTTCTGGTCAAGGTGCTGGATGTGGACAACCGTGGTCGCGTGAAGCTGTCCATGAAGGAAATCAAGGAAGGCGACGAGCCGACCGATTTCTCCGCCTGATAGTTTTCGGGCCTGATAAAAACCCGCCTTTCCTCTGGATTGGCGGGTTTTTTATTGTTTCGGGTTTGGGTGCATGCAGGGGTTGGGCCTCTCTTTTCAAAAGACGCTACGAGCACATCCATGTGCGCTTCTTTCGGGCCATCCTTGGCCCTCAAGACTTTTGAAAAGAGAGGCCCAACCCCTGCCCATACTTCACCAGTGTATTCTAAACGTAGCAGTAGGTCGGATTAGCCGCAGGCGTAATCCGACAATCGGTATAGGCTAATCAGAACTCCCTTCCATAAACCCAAGCACAGCCTCTTTATAAGCCGGAATCACAAACGTAGCCGCATGGGGCGTATCCGTTGGCAAGAATTCCTTGGGCTCTTCCGCCGCCTCAAACAAGGCCTCCCCATGGTGAAACGGAATAATCCCATCCCGCACACTGTGAATAACCATCACCGGCACCGCTCTCATATGTCCAATATGGTCCACGCCTTCATAGTCGTCGGTAATAGTCCAGCTCAGTGGTATCTGGAACGGCCAGGTCAGCCAGAAGCTGCCGAGCTTTTCCCGGGCAATGCCGCGGAAGCCGGAAAAGGTGCCGTCGAGTATGACGCCGTCGAGGGGCGGTTGCTCCTGCCGTTGTACCCATTCGCTGGCCAGGGCAATGCCCAGCGCGCCCCCGAGGCTCTGGCCGAGGAGGAAAAGCGGCCCGCCCTCGGTTTGCGGTTGTTCCACCAGCCAGCGCAGGCCGGTTTCGCTGTCGTGCAGGGTGCCTTCTATGTCGGGTGCACCGGTGGAGCGGCCATAACCCCGGTAGTCGATGAGGAAGACGTTGTAGCCTTTCTCGGGCAGCCAGGCGACGTTCATCAGGTGGCTGCTGATGTTCTGGGCGTTACCGTGCAGGAAGTAAATTGTGCCTTTAGCAGTGCTCTCAGGGGCGTCTGCGGGCAGCCACCAGCCGTGGAGTGTTTCGCCGTCGGCGGTGTCCAGGAAAATGTCTTCGTATTCCAGGTTGAGCCTGTCCGGGGTGATGTAGGTGACTTTGTCCGGATAGAAGAACACGCTGCTGCAGCCGGTTTGCAGCAGCAGTGTCACGGTTAGGCCGACGCCGGTGAGCGCCTTCAGAAGTAGGCGTGCAGTCCCAGTTGCCATGTGGTGCGGTACCTGTCGTAGTGGTCTTCCCGGCTGTATTCGCCGAACAGGCTGAAGTCCCGTCCGATGTGCCAGCCGGCTCTGGTGTAGAGTTGATCCTGGCGGTGTTGGTTGCCGACGATCCAGGCTTTGGTTTTTACCCCGGCCATCAGGCTGAAGCGGTTGTTCTGATGCAGCAGTCCGAGATCAACCCCCGGCGCGGCGTCATAGCCTTTGCTGAGGTCGTCGTCGATTTCCAGGTCGGCGGTGGCCAGGGCAAAGGCCTGTATATTTGCGCCGAGGTTCCAGCTGCCACCGGCGCCGCCTTCCAGGTAGGGGGTGAAGACCCGGTGGGTTTCGGTGTCGGTGCGGCGTCCGCCGAAGCCGACTTGCCAGGACAGTGGCGAGAAGAACTGGTTGCGGGGCGACAGGGAGCGGATTTCCACGCCAATGAGCTGTTCCAGCTGCAGTTCGTCGTTGTCCGTGTAATAGCGGGCATCCAGTCGCAGGAACTGAAGCTGGGCACCGCCCCGGTATCCGGCGGGCGGGTCTAGGACATCGTGGTAGGCCGGTCGCAGGGTCAGTTGACTGAAGTTGCGGTCTCCCATCCGGCCACCGGCGAGGCTGAAGCGGAAGGTGTCGTGGCCCTGATCGTCCCGTACTTCCGGCTCGGGTGGTTTTTCCGGGGCGGGTACATCGCGTATCTGGCTGCGGGTTCTCAGCAGGTCGTGGGACAGTGGCGCCGCGTGCTCCCGTGGCCAGGCTTCGGCTTCACTCTGGTAGCGCACGTAATCGTAGGTGGCATCCAGCAGGTGGGCTTTTTCTTCGTCGGGCAGTCGCTCGACTTCCCTGGAATCCACGGCGACGTAGCCGTTGGCAATCGCTGCGGCGAGCGTCTGGTGGTCATCAGGCAGGTTGTCCAGTGAATGGGTCACGCTGGTTGCCGCGGAGGGCCGGTATTTCACTTCTTGTACCAGTTCCTTGTCCACCACCCAGCGCACGGTATCGGAGGGGATGGCGTGAGTGCTCACTTCGTCGAGCAGGTCGGTGCCCGGTCGCGCCACGTCGATCAGTGCCAGCAGCCGATAGGCGCAGTTTTCGTCGAAGAAGTAGTAATCGAAGTTGATTTCCCGCAGTTCCCAGGCGTGTGCGAGCATGACGTCAACCTCGTCCTGGGTCAGGTTGAGCTGGTATTCCCACAGGTCCCGGTGTTCGATGTCGGAATACAGGCGAACCATCTCGTAATAGGGTTTGATGGAGGTAATGCCGGGGTAGCCGCCAAAAATACCCTTGTAGGCGAACAGGATTTCGCTGTCGTGGGCCGCGGCATCAGCCGCGTAGGAGATGGTGTCAGCCAATAACAGATCGGTTTCCTCGTCGTCCTGGGGCGGGTCCAGGCGGATAAAGGTGTGACCAAACATGGAGGACGGGCTGTTGAGGTAGGAAGCGGCAAACACCAGGGTGACGGTTTCGGTATTCAGGGTGTCTTTCCACTCATCGTACCCGGGGCAGTCGATCTCGCTTCGGGGCAGCTCCAGCTGTTCTCTGAGCCAGCGGTCTCTGGCTGGGAAACGGCAGCGGGCGTGGTTGTCACCCTCGCCGGGTTTGGTGATGGCTTCCGCAGTGGCTTGCAATTCGGCTTTGGGGGAGTGCTTTCCGTTCTCACTGAGGAAAAAGGCATCATCGTCAGCCTGGCTGGTATATCCGTCGGAATACCGGTTGGGCTGGTAGTGGATCAGGGTTAGCCAGTCGGGGTGTTCGTGCAGCTGTCCGGTGTCGGGTAAGGGGGCGGCGAATGTGTGGGTGCCTGTTGCTGCCAGCCAGATCAAGGCCAGCCCGTACTGAAGCGTAGTGCGCATGAATAGTCAGTCGAATCCGGGTTGGGCGGATGGAGGTGTCAGGGAAGTGCGCCGTCCCTGGCGCAGTGGGTCCCTTGATGTGTAAAGATCAGGCAGCCACGTACTTGCTGAGAGCCTCATCTTTTTCCAGCAGCGCTACGATAGCGTCTACCGCTTCGCCGGAGGTGGTTTCGGAGTTCGGGAAGATGGTTGCGAAGTTGTCCTGGAGGATCTGGCGGAACGAATCACGGTCCGCTTCGTCTACGCCCAGCAGGACTGCCAGGGTATCCAGGTTCTCGCCGGAACCGCGAGACATGTCACGGGCAACCTTGTCGATGTTGCTGTCCATGTACATGGCCATGGATTGAACGGACTGGTTGGTTTGGCAGCCCAGCGTACCGGTGGTCATACCAAAGGTCTGGTTACCGAATGTGCCGTTAGTGGTGGCAGCCAGAACGTGAGGGGCAATGCCGGACTGGCCCTTCCAGATCATGGCACCTACGCCGCAACCAGGCTGAGCAAAAGCCATGGATGAAGCACCCAGAAGAATTGCACCTGCGATCAGTTTTTTCATTATCCACTCCTTGTTGTGGTCGAGCTTTCGTCGCTTGCCGCGCCGGCGTGTACGCCTTTTTGGTGCCGGTACGGTAACGGCCCTGACTGATTTCCCGTGGAGACAGGTTGACCGTTCCGTTGAGTATAGTCCAAATCCGTGGAAGGCAAGTTTACAGAGGTGTGAGTTATTGATTTGTCCCGGAAAGAGTAAAAATATGATCACGTGTTCATATTCTAAAAAGAGCTAATGAAAATAAAAAATGATCAATATTGTTATATAGAGATTCTTTGGGTATAGTGCGCGCAGCCATGAAGGCTTACACACACACATGGAGATAATTCTGTGAAAAAAGCACTTATCGCATCCAGCCTGCTGCTGGCCGGCGCAATGACCGGCTGCTCCTCCCTGAACGTCAGCTCCAGCCCGGTTCCGCTCAACGGTTCCGTAGCTACTGATATCAAGGCCGATATCGAAGTTGGCGAGAAAATTACCGGCCAGTCTTCCGCCACCAAGGTTCTGTTCTTCACCATGAGTGATGACAACGAATTTGCGGACGGCATGGAATACGGTAACGGTGGCGGCAGCGCCTTTGGTCTGGGTGGTCTGGACCCGGTATCCGCTGTTAAATCAGCAGCTGCCTACAACGCCATCTCTGCATCCGGTGCTGACGTGATTGTGGCTCCTCGCTACACCGTCAAGAAGAACGACTACGTAGTGTACGGCACCATTGATGTAACTGTTGAAGGTTACAAGGGCACCATCAAGAGTGTGAAGTAAGCACTGCATTGATTGCCCAATACAGAAAAGCCGGAGTGTGTTGTCACGCTCCGGCTTTTCTGGTTTAAGCTAGCCACCAAGATAAGCATTCTGAACATCCGGATTGGCCAGCAAATTCTTCCCTGTGTCGTGCAGCCGGATCTTGCCGGTTTCCAGGACGTACCCCCGATCAGCCAGATTCAGTGCCTGGTGAGCGTTTTGCTCCACCAGAAACACGGTGATCCCTTCTTCCCTCAAGTGACCAATGATCTCGAAGATCTGCTTGATTACCAGTGGTGCCAACCCCAGGGAAGGCTCGTCCAGAATGATCATATTGGGCTTGCTCATCAGCGCACGACCGATTGCCAGCATTTGTTGTTCCCCTCCAGACATGGTGCCGGCACGCTGGTGCTCGCGCTCTTTCAGGCGGGGAAACAGTTCATAGACGTGATCCTGGCTCTTGCGGATTTCGGCCTTGGTGTTGAAGAATCCCCCCATATGAAGGTTTTCCTCTACGGTCAGGCCGGAGAAAACACGCCGCCCCTCCGGTACGATTGAAATGCCGGAACGCATGATGGTGGCGGTGGGTTCGCGGGTAATATCCCGCCCTTCCAGAATGATCCGGCCAGAAGTGGCCTGGGGGTTGCCGCATACCGTCATCAACAGGGTTGTCTTGCCAGCGCCATTGGCGCCGATCAGCGAAACGATCTCACCTTTCTTAACTTCGACGGACACCCCGTGTAGGGCTTCGATCTTGCCGTAGTGGGTATGGACATCCTCTAGTACTAGCATTGACATGGTTCAGGCCTCACCCAGGTAAGCTTTGATGACGTCGTCGTTGTTGCGGATTTCGTCCGGCGTGCCACTGGCCAGGGGGCGGCCCTGGTTTATGACGTTGATCCGGTCGGAAATATCCATCACCAGGCTCATGTCGTGCTCTATGAGCACGACGGACACGTTGTAGTCTTCCTTCAGGCTGACGATCAGTTGGTTCAGTTCCCGGGTTTCCGCCGGGTTCAGGCCGGCCGCAGGTTCGTCCAGCATCAGTAGCTTGGGTTCGGTGACCATGCAACGGGCTATTTCCAGTCGCCTCTGTTGCCCATAGGCCAGGTTGCCGGCATCCCGGTTGGCCATGTCCAGCAGGCCAACCCGGTCCAGCCAATAGCTGGCACGATCCAGGGATTTCTGTTCCCGCTCACGGTAGCTGTGTGTTTTCAGCAGGCCTGAGATCAGGTTGGTGTTCAGGTGCCGGTGTTGGGCGACCAGCAGATTCTCCACCACGGTCATCCGGTTGAACAGGCGCACGTGCTGGAAAGTGCGGACCATTCCCAAGCGGGAAATCCGGAAATCCGGTTTGCCCTGAATTTCACTGCCTTCGAACAGGATTTTGCCGCCGCTGGGTTTGTAGAAGCCACTCATGCAATTGAACACGGTGGTTTTTCCGGCCCCATTGGGGCCGATAATGGATACGATTTCGTGTTCCTGAACGTCCAGGGAAACCTGATCGACCGCCAGGAGTCCGCCAAAGCGCATGGACAGATTCTGTACTTCAAGCATCGTCCGTTACTCCTGTTTTTGCAGCTCGATATGGATGCGGCGCATGGGCATCAGACCCTGAGGGCGCCAGACCATCATCAGCACCATGGCGGCGCCGAAGATCAGCATCCGGAATTCGGAAAACTCCCGGGCCAGTTCCGGCAGGATGGTGACGGCAATGGCGGCGAGGATAACGCCGATCTGCGAGCCCATCCCGCCGAGTACCACGATGGCCAGGATGATGGCGGACTCCAGGAAGACGAACGATTCCGGGCTGATAAAGCCCTGCTTGGAAGCAAATACGGTCCCGGCGAACCCGGCAAAGAACGCACCGATGGTGAACGCGGACAGCTTCACGGCGGTACGGCTCAGTCCCAGCGAGCGGGCAGCAATTTCGTCCTCCCGCAGGGCTTCCCAGGCGCGACCGACGGGCATGCGCATCAGGCGGCGGATGACCAGCGCGGTAATTACGGCCAGCACCAGGGCAATCAGGTACAGGAAGATGATTTTGTGCTCGCTGCTGTAGGCAATGCCGAAGGTTTCGTGGAACGAGGTGTTGCCTTCCTCCTTCACCCGGCGACCGAACTCCATGCCGAACAGCGTGGGGTCGGGGATGCCGCCGATGCCGTTGGGGCCGCCGGTCAGGCTGGTCATGTTGTTCAGCAGGATACGGATGATTTCACCAAACCCGAGCGTCACAATCGCCAGATAGTCCCCCCTGAGCCGGAGTACCGGGAACCCCAGTACCAGTCCAAACAGGGCGGCCAGCAGTGCGCCAATGGGGAGTGCAAACCAGAAGGAGACCCCGTAATACTGGGACAGCATGGCAAAGGTGTAGGCACCGACCGCATAGAAGGCCACGTAGCCCAGATCCAGCAGCCCGGCGAGCCCGACCACCACGTTGAGTCCCAGCGCCAGCATGACGTAGATCAGCACCAGAGTGGCCAGATCGACAGCGCCCCTCGACATGAAGAACGGCCAGATCAATGCCCCGATGATGATCAGCGTCAGGAAGGTGGATTCCAGCTTCAGGCGTTTGCTCTGTTCCATGGGCTGGCGATTGGTCAGGGGGTTGAGTGCCGGGGCTTTGCCGAGCAATCCCATGATGTTGTCGCGGAACAGTTGGAAAAGAAAGACCACCACCGCAGCTAGCAGAACCGAGATCATCGTCCGGGTAGTTGCCCCCTCCAGAATGATATTGGTTCCCGAGGCGACCAGGTTAAAGCCAAGAATTGGATATGCAATGATCAACGTGACAATGGCGCAGAACAGCGCGTGTTTCAGATTATGTGCAGCCATCAGATCTTTTCCACCTCCGGTTTACCGAGGAGCCCGGTAGGCTTGAAGAGAAGAATGAGTATCAGCAGTCCGAAAGACACCACGTCCTTGTATTCGCCACTGAGATAGCCGGAGGTCATGCTCTCGGCCACGCCGAGGATCAGGCCGCCCAGCATGGCGCCAGGGATGCTGCCGATGCCGCCCAGTACTGCCGCTGTAAACGCCTTCAGCCCGGCAATAAACCCGAACAGTGGGTCGATGGAACCGTAATACATGCCCAGCAGCAGACCGGCGACCGCTGCCAGCGCAGCGCCGATGACAAAGGTGGCGGAGATGATGCGGTTGGTATCGATGCCCAGCAGGCTGGCCATACCCAGGTCCTGGGAGACGGCGCGGCAGGCGCGGCCTGTACGAGAGCGGGATATAAACAGGGACAGCAGGGTCATGCAGATCAGCGTGGTGATGAAGATCGTAATCTGCATGTAGGAGATCGATGTCTGAAAGGAGTCCGCGCTGCCGAAGCGGAAGCCGCCTTCAATCAGAGCTGGAAAGCCAATATTGCGGGAGCCCTGGGCCAGATGGACGTAGTTCTGCAGGAAAATGGACATGCCGATGGCGGAGATCAGTGGAATCAGCCGGTGGCGCCCACGAACCGGCCGGTAGGCGACTCTCTCCACAGCCCAGCCCATGGAACTGGAGACAATCATCGCGCAGACCAGCGCAACAATAAGTATCAGTGGAAGCCAGGCAATACCCAGGGCGGCAAGCCCGGTGATGGCGATCAGTGCGGTGTAGGCGCCGATCATGTAGATCTCACCATGGGCAAAGTTGATCATGCCGATGATGCCGTAAACCATCGTGTAGCCGATGGCGATCAGGGCATAGGTGCTCCCGATCGTCAGCCCGTTAATGAGCTGCTGCAGGAAATAAAGGAGATCTTGCATTGTTATGGGACTCCGAAAGCCTGCCCCCTCCACTGGCCACACCTGACGCTCCGGGGTGCCGGCGCGGGTGCGGGAAGGATCAACAGGAGCCTAGAAAAACACCTTCTCCCGGATCGCGGTGAGAAGGTGCTCTCATTATTACCGTTTTTTAACGATTTCGGCTCAGTTTACCGGAGTTTTGCTGCCATCTGAATGCCATTCGTACACAATGAACTCAAATGACTTCATGTCGCCTTTTTCGTCGTACTCAACAGTGCCGATGGGGGTCTCGTAGGAGCCACTGCGGAGGGCTTCGGCGACATCGAAGGGGTCTTTTGAGCCGGCTTCTTCAATGCCCTCGGCAATCAGTTGCACCGCGGTATAGGAGGTCAACACGAACGGACCGGAGGGATCCTCGCCTTTGTCCTCGAAGGCCTTGACCAGATCTTGGTTTTCTTCCTGTTGGTCGAAGCTGGGAGGAAGCGTGACCAGGAGGCCTTCAGAGGCATCGCCGGCGATGGTGTTAATGTCTTTGTTGCCCACGCCTTCAGGGCCCATGAAGACGGTATCCAGCTTTGCCTGCTCTGCCTGGCGCAGGATCAGCCCCAGTTCCGGGTGATAGCCACCGTAATAGACGTAGTCGACATCGGCTTGCTTGAGTTTGGTGATCAGGGACGAGAAGTCCTTGTCACCGGCGGTAATGCCCTCAAACATGGCGATTTCGACGCCTGCGTTCTTCAGGGTGTCACGAACTGCCGTGGCAATGCCTTCACCGTACTGCTGTTTGTCGTGGACAATCGCGACACGTTCGGGGTTGAGGCTGGCGAGGTATTCCCCGGCAACCGGGCCCTGCATGCTGTCGAGGCCGATGGTGCGGAATACCAGTTCGTATCCGCGTTCGGTGATGTCCGGGCTTGTGGAGGCCGGGGTCACCATCAGGATACCTTCGTCCTCGTAGATGTCAGAGGCCGGCTGGGTGGAGCTGGAACACAGGTGGCCGACCACAAAGCGAACGCCCTCGTTCACCAGGCGGTTCGCCACGGTGACCGCCTGCTTTGGATCGCAGACATCGTCCACTTCCACGGCTTCCAGCATTTCGCCGTTGACGCCGCCTGCGGCGTTGATGCGCTCAATCGCCATGCGGGCGCCGGAAAACTGCATATCGCCGTACTGGGCAACGGGGCCGGTCATCGGTCCGGCAATACCAACCTTGATTTCAGCGGTGGCGTGGCCAGCGCCCATCAGGGCAATGGAGGTGCTAACAGCGGTTACGAGTTTCTTTACTGAAGTTCTCATTGGGTCCGTCCTGTTTTGTTCAGGGTTATTCTTATGTTCTCAGATAGTTAAACAAACACCACACCTCGCTGCTTGTCAAGCGGGTTGGGCCAGTCTTTGCTCAGGAACATCAAGCCTTGAAAATACAGGAGCAAAGACTGTGCCGGTGTCGGATTAATCGTCGAGGTGGTTCTCTTCTGTGTCCGGGAAAATGAGGGTCTTGAAGCTGTCGTGGTCCCGTAGTTGCTCGAAACTGGGATCCACGGAGGCATCGTCGCGATAGGCCTCGGAAATGTCGATGGCCTTCTTCAGGGTGGCGACAGCGTCTTCCCAGCGGCCGATTTCGGCGTAGGCGCATGCCAGCTGATAGTGCGCGTGGCCGTTGTCCGGCGCCAGCTTCAGGGCGCGCTGACACAGGCTGATGGCCCACAGCGGTTCCTGCATTTCCAGCACTGCATCGGCCTTATAGCTCAGAGCTTCCACATCGTCCGGGCGTAAATCGAGGATGTGGTCGTAGGCGGAAATTTTGTTCTGCTGGGACGTTTCCTGGCTGGCTTTCAGCCACAGGGAGTGCACTTCGTTGGTGCGCTCAATTTCTGCCTGGTTCTGGTGGATAATGTCGGATTTCTGCTGCAGCTGCTCTTCGATGGACTTCAGCCGTTTTTCGTATTCAACCACCAGTTCGTTGACCCGTTTTTCGGCCAGGCTGGTGAGCTGATTACGCATGTCCCGGATGGAGTTCCAGCCAATGACCACCAGAATCGAGGTAGCGCCGGCAATCAGATAGAAGAAGTAAGTGACCGTGTCGGTGGCGTAGGACATGGTCTTGTCGGCAACGGACAGTTCCTTGTCCACCACCTTTTCAATGAGTTCCGCCCGGGTGTTCTGCATCTCCTTGCGCAGGGCTTTGCTCTCTTCCAGCAGATAGAGTTCCACGAACGGGGTGTACATGGGTTTTTCAAGAGTCTCAATGCGCTGTTCAACATCTTCTGCGCTGAGGTCATCGGGCGGCTCCGTGGGTTGCTGTGCCTGGGCGCTGGTGGCAATGAGCGCAGTGAGCAGGAAACCTGCGAGTAGAGGCAGGAGCCGGGAATTTGCCAGAAGTGTCTGTCGGATAAAATGCGTGGTCATTGAACCTTGTCCGTGTACGGGATTGCTGAAAACAGTGACCTTAGCATAGTGGCTGGCGGAAAAAATGCAGGAAGACCGACAGGATGGGTAAAAACGCCGACTTGCAATTGCAGGAGTAAAGACCTCTAATAGTTAGTGGTATAAATAAATGACGTGCAGGAACAGTGAGGCTTCAGCCGATGGCGGGTAACAAAGTGCTTTACTCGAAACAGCTCAATGCCTCCGATTTCAACCAGAATGGGGCAGCGGGCCCGGATCGGAGTAGTGCCGTGAACAACTATGAACAGGTACTGGTAGCATTGAGACGTGTTATCCGTGCAACTGACCTGCATTCCAAACGCCTGAGCAAGCACGCGGGCCTGACCGGGCCGCAACTGCTGATCATGCGGACGATCCGCGATCTGGGCGAAGTGACCATTGGCACGATTGCTGACAAGGTCAGCCTCAGTCAGGCGACGGTGACCACCATCCTGGATCGCCTGGAGCATCGTCAACTGGTCTATCGGGTCCGCAGTACGCGGGACAAGCGCAAGGTGCATGCGCACCTGACCGAGGGTGGCGCGGATATTCTGGCCCGTGCGCCTCAGCCTCTGCAGGAGGATTTCATCAAGAAGTTCCAGAGTCTGCACGAGTGGGAGCAGACCATGATCATTGCGTCGCTTCAGCGGGTGGCCAACATGATGGACGCTGACGATATCGATGCTTCGCCGGTGCTTGATGTAGGGCCGGTGCTGAAGGACGACGGCTGGAAGGAGAAAGCCTGATATCGGGGGCTGGCCCCGGGGTGGGATACCTTTTCTTCTGGGAAAAGAACTCGCTGCGCTCAGACACCTTTATCCCGGCAGAAAAGGTATCCCACCCCGAGACCGATCAGACATTCAGCCACGTAGGTCGGATTTACCGGTGAACGGCACAATGAGCGAAGCGTAATCCGACAAACTATCCATCCTATCCATCCTATCCATCAATGCACCGAGGCCCCCTTCTTCGGTTTGTCGCCAAAACACACCTGAAACACATCACTATACTGCTTGGCGAAATTCACTGTCAGGCCTTCCTTCAGGTAGTCCGGTAATTCCTCGTAATCCCCACGGTTGGCCTCCGGCAGGATCAGGTTATTGATTTTCTGCCGGCGGGCAGCGATGACTTTTTCGCGGATACCGCCAACCGGTAGTACCTGTCCTGTCAGCGTCAGCTCGCCGGTCATGGCGATGTTCTGCTGTGGCGCTTCCCGGCGGGCAATGGACAGCAGGGCCGTGGCCATGGTGACGCCGGCGCTGGGGCCATCCTTCGGTGTTGCCCCTTCCGGTACGTGCAGGTGCACGAAGGATTTGTCGAAGAACGTGGGGTCGCCCTTGAAGCGCTTGAGGTTCGACGACACGTAGCTGTAGGCGATTTCCGCCGACTCTTTCATCACGTCCCCGAGTTGCCCGGTCAGCTTGAAGCCGCGCTGGGAGCTGTGAATGCGGGACGCTTCGATGCTCAATGTAGCGCCCCCCATGGCGGTCCAGGCCAGGCCTGTGACCACGCCGGTGCCCCTGAGGGATTTTTCCTTGCGGAAAGAAGGCTGGCCGAGGTAGGTCGCCAGGTCCGCAACGCCAACTTTTACGGGTGTGTCCGGATTGTCCAGTAAGCGCACGATGCCCTTGCGGATAATCTTGTGCAGCATCTTTTCCAGGTTCCGCACCCCGGCTTCACGGGCGTAGCCTTCAATGACCTGTTTCACCGCCGCATCGCTGATGTTCAGCTGTTTTTTCAACAATCCCACCCGTTTCAGCAGGCGGGGTATCAGGAAGTGCTTGGCGATGGCCAGCTTTTCCTCGGCGATGTAGCCGGACAGCCGGATCACGTCCATCCGGTCCAGCAGGGGGCGGGGAATGGTGTCCAGTTGGTTGGCTGTGCAGATGAAGAGGACTTTCGACAGATCCATGCGAACGTCCAGGTAGTGGTCCAGGAACTCGCGGTTCTGTTCCGGATCCAGGGTTTCCAATAGGGCAGAGGCGGGGTCACCCTGAAAGGACGCGCCGATCTTGTCGATCTCGTCCAGCATGATCACCGGGTTGGATACTTTGCAGTCCTTGAGCGCCTGTACAAATTTGCCAGGCATGGCGCCAATGTAAGTGCGGCGGTGGCCCTTGATCTCGGCTTCGTCCCTCATGCCGCCGACGCTGAAGCGATAGAACTTGCGGCCAAGGGCATCCGCCACCGAATGGCCGATGGAGGTTTTGCCCACGCCGGGAGGCCCGACCAGCAGCAGGATCGAGCCGCTGACTTCGCCTTTGAAAGTGCCTTCGGCAAGGAATTCGACAATGCGATTCTTGACGTCATCCAGTCCGTCATGGTCACGATCCAGTATCCGTCGGGCTTCGGCGAGGTCGAAGTGGTCCTCGGAGGTCTGTCCCCAGGGTACCTGGGTCAGCCAGTCCAGGTAGTTACGGGTGACGCCATACTCCGGTGAACCCTGTTCCAGCACCTGCAATTTTTCGATCTCGTCGTTGAAGCGTTCGCTGACCTGATCAGGCGGGCTCAGTTTTTCCATGCGGGCCTGGAAGCGCTCCACGTCGGCGGTCTTATCGTCCTTGGCCATGCCCAGTTCACGCTGGATCACTTTCAGCTGTTCCCGCAGGAAGAACTCGCGCTGGTGCTTCTGCACCTTGTCGTTTACTTCCTCGCTGATTTCCGCTTGCAGCCGTGCGACCTCCTGTTCCTTGCGCATGAGCAGCAACACTTTTTCCATGCGGCGGAGCAGGGGAACGGTGTCCAGCACTTCCTGGAGTTCTTGTCCCTTGGCGCTGGTCATCGAGGCGCCGAAATCGGCCAGGGGGGAGCTGTCGTCCGGACCGAAGCGGGACAGGTATTGCTTTACCTCTTCTCCATACAGCGGATTGGTGCGCAGAAGGTCCTTGATGGCGCTGATGATGGCGAGGGTGTAAGCCTTGAGTTCGTCGGCCTCCTCCTCCGGCTCATTGGGATATTCCACCTCCACCAGGTAAGGCGGTTTGCGCCTCAGCCACTGGACAATGCGGAACCGTTGCAGGCCCTGGGCAATAAACTGCACTTTGCCGTTCTCCTGCTGGGCGTGGTGAACCCTGACGGCGCAGCCCATGGTTTCCAGCTCTTCGCTGGCGGGGATGTTGCGTTCAGGGTCCGGGCCGTCGACAAAACAGATGCCGAGAACCTTGTGGTCGGTTTCCCCCACACGCTTGAGGGTTTCGTTCCAGGGATCCAGATTGACCACCACCGGCTGGACCTGGGCCGGGAAGAATGGACGGTTGGACACCGGCAGTACGTACATGCGCCGGGGCATCATCTGTTGGGGCAGAGCCAGGTTCTTACTGTTCTCGTCTTTACCAATGTACTCGGTGACGTCTTCCTCGAATTCTTCCAGAGAGTCGTTACGGTTGTCTTCATTCATACCGTGCAAGCATCCATTCGGAAAGTTTGGCAGGAGAGGCTATTGCCCCGATGTCTCACATATTAGGTTATGTAACGTCGGTTAAGGGTATTTCAAGGATGTCCCCTTAAGATGTGCGTAAACCTTGAAATCCGACGGTTTGCCCCCACAACCATGGCAAACTCAACGAACTTTCCCAACCTGTTCAGGTGCTACTGATGAGCGATTCGCCTTACATCTTTGAAGCCAACATGGAGAATTTCCAACAGAAAGTGATGGAAGCCTCCTCAACCACTCCTGTCCTCGTTGATGTGTGGGCGGAATGGTGCGCACCCTGCAAGCAACTGATGCCGGTGCTGGAAAAGCTGGCGGAGGAGTATCAGGGCGCTTTCCTTTTGGCCAAGGTGAATGCAGACGAGCAGCAGCAACTGACGGGGTCGCTCGGCGTACGCAGCCTGCCGACCATTATCCTTGTAAAAGACGGCCAGGCCGTGGACGGCTTCAATGGCGCGCTGCCGGAGAGTGAGATTCGCAAGGTGCTGGACAAGCACGTGGAAGCCCCTGAGGAGGATCCCTACGAAAAAGCTCACCGCCTCTGGGAAGGTGGCGACGTCGAGGGCGCATTGGCGATCCTGACGGAAATGAACCAGAAAGATCCGGAGGACCTCAAGGTCCTGATTGACCTGGCGCAGCTGAAAGCGGAAATGGGTGATCTGGAAACCGCCGAGCAGGTGCTTGAGAGCCTTCCGCCGGAAGAGAAGTTGCAATTCCAGGCCAAGCAGCTGGCGGCCCGCATCAAGTTTCTGAAGCAGTCCGCGGAGTTGCCGCCCGTCAAGGATCTGGAAATGGCGCTGGAGCAGGATCCGAAAGATCCCCATGCCCTGCATCAATTGGCGCTGCACCATATCCTGCGGGAAAACAACGCCGAGGCGATGGAATTGCTGATCCGCCTGATGCAGTCGGACAGCAAATACAAGGACGAGGTCGCCAAAACCACCTTGATCGAGCTGTTCGACAAGCTGGGCAACAACAACCCGGATGTGCGGACCTATCGGCGTAAGCTGTATACTCTGATGCATTGATCTGTGCGGGCAGCGTGAGCCCTTGTTGGGCTCACGNCGCTGCCCGGCGCTTCTCTGCAGAAGCTTCCGTGTAAAAGCGGTTCCCCCTCAGGAAAGTTCCGTAGTCGTTAAAGCGAACCCCCATCTCTCGCATCACCTTGTGGGCAGCCGGTGCCGTCCATTGCCGGATATAGAAAGGTTCCCGCACCGCAAAGTGGTGAATCGCATGGGTGCTGCCGAAGTTGAAGCAGAAAACCTGCATCGGCATCAGCCACCAGGGGTTGAGGACCTGGCATTGCTGCATCACGTTTCGGGCTTCAACATCGCCATAGTAGTGCATGTTAGAGCTGATGAAGTGCAGGCAGAACGTGCGCAGGAAAGACGGCAGCATGTACACCACGGCAAAGGTGTTCAGAATGCTCATGGCCGCTGACAGCTCGGCAGACAGGGTGAGCGGGTTGCCGCTGATCTGGGCGGTGAACAGGACCACATGGGCGACCACCCAGGTATGAAACAGCAGGTAATAAATGTTGCCCAGCGGTGCATAGGCGAACATCTGCTGCAGGCTCATTTTTCTGGCTTCGCCCCGTGATGCGGGCTTCTGGGAGCGGATGTACTGGCGCACGGCGCGTTGCATGGTAAACGGGCGGAGGAATACCGCCATCATGTTGTCCCCGGTCATCAACAGGCGCCGTAAACCCCAGCGCTCGCCATTGGTAATGCCTCGCTCTTCCAGGTCGCTCTCGGTGCCGCTGAATTTGTGGTGGTGCAGGTGAAGCTTGCGCCGTACAAAGGGATTGACGGTACTGGCCCGTGCCAGCCAGCCGAGCGCCAGCATAAGATCGTTGGCCCAGGGGCGGTTCTTGAAGTACATCAGATGGATCAAGTCGTGTTCCAGCTCATGAATGAAGGAAGCGAAAATGGCCGTTGCCGGAATGCACGCCCACCAGGGTATGTGGCCCATGACGTAGAGCGTTCCGCTGGCGATCATGCCCAGCAGCGAAACGATCATGATCGTTGCGCCGATCAGGTTCTGGTGTTTCTCAAGCCACGGATGGCGGCGGCGAAGTGCGCGACCCTCTTCAAGGATGGTCTTGCGGATGTAATCGGTTTTCTCCGCATCGGTCATGGTGTTTGGATCAACAGACATGGATTTGACCTTTTTAACGGTTAGGGTTGGCAACCAGGCACCTGTACCTGGTGTTATCTGATGCTATTGTGGCCGTCTCCATACCGAATCCGGGTATGATTGCACGACAAAAAACGATCATTAGACGACATTACAATGACAACCGTTTCCATTGTTTCCAGTCAGCCTACTGTTCCAGGGACCTACGTTCTGCTGCTGATAGACGTGGTAGAGCGGTGGAATGTCACCGTGGAGCAGCTGTTGTCGGAGGAGGGGCTTGCACTGGAAGACCTGCTGCGCAGCGGCTTCCGCCTGCCGAGAGAAAGTTTTTCACGGCTTATCCAGCGGGCTATCTCGCTCACCGGTGAGCCCGGCATCGGTTTCCTGTTGGGATTACAGATGAAGGTGTCGTGTCATGGAGTGATCGGGCAGGCTGCCATGGTGGCAAAAACGCTGGGCGAAGCGCTCGATATCGCCCAGGCCTATTTCGCCGTCCCATCGTCCAACCTGACATTGTCCCTCGATCGGGAGGGTGACGAGGTTCGTCTCACACTGAGTGAGCGGGATGGGCGCTACCAGCTCGGGGAGGTGGGGGCACAGTTCCTTCTCACCGGGTTTGCCGCCATGGGGGAGGCGCTCACCGGCCGCAGGCTCAAGGGGAAGGGGGTGGTCCGTTTTCCAGAGCCGCCCTACATGGATCGTTTTGAGCACCTGATCGCGGGGCCGCTCATTTTTGGCGGTGATTTCAATGGCTTCATCTTCGACGCATCGATTCTCGACTACCCCCTGGTCATGGCGGACCCGGTGGCGGCGCGGGTTGCCCGGGAGCAGTGCAAGGAAGAGCTCGGGCGGCTGGGTGGCGGGCGCTCGCTGGTGCAACAGGTGCGGGATCTGGTGTTTGATGAAGAGCTGGGGTTTGCTTCCATGGAGGAGGTAGCGGAAAAGCTGAATGTGACTCCGCGAACGTTGCAGCGCAGGTTACAGGCCGAGGGTGTGGTGTTCCGGGAATTGGTGGAGTCGATCCGGCAGCAACATGCCAGGCGCCTGCTTGCTATCCGGCAGAAAAGTATTGGTCAGGTATCGGATTTGTTGGGCTATTCAGATGTCACTAATTTCAGTCGCGCGTTTCGACGCTGGACAGGCTGTTCGCCGCGGGACTACATGAAGGCGCCGGACTAGCGGCGCCTTCAATTCAGGAGAGATAGGGGCTGGCCTCAGCCATTCCCCTTCTTCATCTGCTCGTACTCATCCTCAAAGAAGAACTTCTCTTCCCCGAGTGCCGGTTCCAGTTCATGCAGCCAGGTGGCTGTCTCACTGTACTTGGCGAAGAACGGGCGCTGTACCCAGTCCGGGTTGCGGCCCTGCAGGAAGCGCAGAACGAAAACCTTCTCGCCATTGATTTCGGTGATGCCCTGTACCTCTACCTTGCCGGGGCCAGCGCTCATGCTGGGGCCGCGGGCGGTGCGGGCCAGGCCGGAGACCTTTTTCATGGCTTCGCGGTAGATCTGGAAGGCTTCGGCCAGCGGCACCTCGAAGTAGTTTTTCGCGCCGGTGTCCCGCTCCACAAACATGTAGTAGGGAATGATGCCCAGCTGCACTTCTTTCTTCCACAGCTTGGCCCACGCCTCGGCATCGTCATTCACGTGCTTGATCAGCGGGCCCTGGGCGCGAATTTCGGCGCCAGTGGCACGGATGCGACGGATCGCTTCTTCGGCGATGTCGGTGGTGATTTCCTGCCAGTGGTTGTAGTGCGCCATGATCGCCACGTGCTTGCCGGCGTCGACCAGGCGGGCAAACAGGTCGATCAGCTCATCCGCGTCCTTGTCGGTCACGAAGCGATACGGCCAGAAGGTCAGGGCCTTGGTACCGATGCGGATGGTCTGGATGTGGTCGAATTCCGGCTGCAGCAGCGGCTCCAGGTATTGCACCAGGCTTTTGGTCTTCATCACCATGGGATCGCCGCCGGTGACCAGTAGGTCAGTGACCTCGGTATGCTCCTGCAGGTAGCCGTGCAGTTTCTCGGCTTCCGTGCTGGACATTTTCAGGTCCTTGTCACCGACGAACTGCGCCCAGCGGAAGCAGAAGGTGCAGTAGGAGTGGCAAGTCTGCCCCTGGGCCGGGAAGAACAAAACGGTTTCACGGTACTTGTGCTGTACGCCGTCCAGAACCTCGCCATCCAGCTCCGGCATGTTCATTTCCATCTGGCCGGCGGGATGCGGGTTCAGCTCGTCACGGATTTCCTTGGCAACGGCCTGAATTTCTTTCTTGTCGGCACCTTCCCGGTGCATCTTTGCCATACGTTCGAAATGTTCGTCCTTCAACATGCCTTTTTGCGGGAAGACAAGTTGATAGATCGGATCGTTAGGTACCTTGTCCCAGTTGATCAGTTCGTTGATTACATACTCGTTGACCCGGAACGGCAGTACGCTGGCGACGACCTTCATCTCGAACAGGGTGTCTTCAGGGAGATTCTGGATAACCTCAATCTTGTCGAGCTGGCGGTCTGTATAGACCTTGAAGCGCCGCTCTTCGAACTCGGCAGTCGGGATGCGGTTCGGGAACGTGACGATGGAGTTCATAGATCGCCCTCTGGTTGAATGCCAATGTCAGGAGGATGGGCGTTGCCAACGCTCCTCTGGTTAAAAAACGGGCAGGCAAGTATACATAAATCGATATTTATTTTCAGGTCTAATTAAAAAATCCTGGCCTAATGGCGGGGATTGTTAAGTAATTTCTGGGAAATTCGTGGAAAGTCATCGAAGTGAGGCGAAAAGTCATTAATGTCAGGCTGGTGATTCTTTTAGCGTGATAAGGATAGGTTACCCCCTGATAGGAATACTACGACCTTGGTCTAGACTTGGTTGTTTGATGCTCGAAAACCCGTCATTATTACGTAAGTAATCGCAAGAAAAGGTTTTGGTAATCCTTAAATAGCCTTTAATGTTGCATGTCTATCTGGTTTTGTAGTAAAAAAACTACATAATGACGAGCGAAATCTGAGCAGTTTCAGGCCGGGCTCATACCTTTTGGCCAAAAGCCGCTACTACAAAGGCGTCCGGGCAGTAAAGTTGGCCAAGCTGTTCTATGCTTGATGACACTAGTCAGGCGGAAATAACCAAAACAACAGGTTCTGCAATACACCGCAGCGAATAACACCGCAGGCGCCAGGCCGCTGATCGTGGCCCGAGCGGCCTTTTTGATGCCAAGGGGAGGGTTTGATGTACCAGGACGATGATCCCATCGAGACCAGTGAATGGCTTGATGCACTGGAATCTCTTATTGAACAGGAAGGCGTGGACCGCGCCAAGTATATTCTGGAAAGGCTCTCCGAACGAGCCAGCCGCGACGGCACCGAGCTACCGTATTCGATCACCACGCCATTCCGTAACTCCATCCCCGTAACCCAGGAAGTTCGCATGCCTGGGGATCTGTTTATGGAGCGCCGTATTCGTTCACTGATCCGCTGGAATGCCATGGCCATGGTGCTTCGAGCCAATCAGCGCCCGGGTGAGCTGGGCGGGCATGTGTCCTCTTTCTCCTCGGCGGCCACGCTGTACGATGTCGGCTTTAACTACTTCTTCCACGGCGGTGATGAAAAACGGGAGTCGGACCTGGTGTATTTCCAGGGGCATTCGGCGCCGGGTATTTACGCCCGTTCCTACCTGGAAGGCCGCTTTGACGAAGCACAGCTGGACAAGTATCGGGAAGAAGTGGATGGCAATGGCTTGTCCTCCTACCCGCACCCCTGGCTGATGCCGGATTACTGGCAGTTCCCCACGGTATCCATGGGCCTTGGCCCGATTCAGGCCATCTACCAGGCCCACGTGATGAAGTACCTGCACAGCCGCGAGCTGATCGATATGGGCGACCGCAAGGTGTGGTGCTTTATCGGTGACGGCGAGTGCGACGAGCCGGAAACCCTGGGCTCCATTTCCATGGCCGGCCGTGAGAACCTGAGCAACCTGATATTTGTTGTTAACTGCAACCTGCAGCGTCTGGACGGTCCGGTGCGGGGCAACGGCAAGATTATCCAGGAGCTGGAAGGCGTGTTCCGTGGTGCTGGCTGGAACGTGCTGAAAGTGGTCTGGGGCCGTATGTGGGATCCGTTGTTCGAGAAGGACGAGGACGGCCTGATGCAGCGGGTGATGGATGAAGCCGTGGACGGTGACCTGCAGAACTTCAAGAGCAACGGTCCGGCCTATACCCGCAAACACTTCTTTGGTAAGTATCCGGAGCTGTCCAAGCTGGTGGAAAACCTCACCGACGAGGACATCAACAAGCTCAACCGCGGTGGCCACGATCCCTATAAGGTATACGCGGCCTACCATCACGCCATTCACAACAATGGCGGACGGCCCACGGTGATCCTCGCCCATACCATCAAAGGTTATGGTTTCGGTTCCGCCGGTGAGGCACAGAACACCGCGCACTCCCTGAAAAAGCTGGATATCGAGCAGCTCAAGGCCTTCCGTGATCGGTTTGCCGTGCCGCTTAAGGACGAAGAGCTCAAGGAAGTGCCGTACTATCGTCCGGCGCCGGATAGCCCGGAAATTGTCTACATGAACAAGCGCCGACAGGAACTGGGTGGTTTCTATCCCAAGCGCCGCAAGGACTGCCAGCCACTGCAGACGCCGCCGCTGGACACCTTCAAGGCATTGCTGGATGGCTCCAATGGCCGTGAAATCTCCACCACCATGGCCTTTGTGCGCCTGCTGACGGCCCTGACCAAGGACAAGCGCATTGGCAAGCGGGTGGTCCCGATTGTGCCGGACGAAGCCCGCACCTTTGGTATGGAAGGCATGTTCCGCCAGTTGGGTATCTACACGTCGGAAGGCCAGAAGTATGTGCCGGAAGATCGTGACCAGATCATGTACTACAAGGAAGACAAGAAAGGTCAGATCCTTGAAGAGGGGATCAACGAGGATGGTTCCATGGCGGCCTGGATGGCGGCAGCGACCTCCTACAGCACCAACAACTTCCCGCTGGTGCCGTTCTACATCTTCTACTCCATGTTCGGCTTCCAGCGTGTGGGCGATCTGGCCTGGGCGTCTGGCGATATTCAGGCCCGTGGCTTCCTGGTTGGTGGTACCGCCGGGCGCACCACGCTCAACGGTGAAGGCCTGCAGCATCAGGACGGCCACAGCCACATCCTGGCGCAGACCATTCCCAGCTGTAAGGCTTACGACCCGGCCTACGGGTACGAGATGGCCGTGGTTATCCAGCATGGCATCAAGGAGATGTTTGAGGACAACCAGAATGTCTTCTACTACCTGACCATCGAGAACGAAAACTACGAACAGCCGGCCATGCCGAAAGGCAAGAAGGTGGAAGACGGGATCATCAAAGGTATGTACCTGCTGGATTCCGTTGAAACCAAAGGGCGCAAGAAAACCCCGCGGGTTCAGTTGCTGGGCTCAGGCGCCATTCTCAACGAGGTGCGTGCCGCTGCTGAACTGCTGAAGGAAGACTTTGGCGTAGCCAGCGATGTCTGGAGCGTGACCAGCTTTAACGAACTGGCCCGCGAGGGTCTGCACATTGAGCGCTGGAACCGCCTGCACCCGGATGACACGCCCAAGAAGGCCTACATCACCCAGTGCCTGGAGAAACAGCAGGGGCCGGTGGTGTCGTCCACGGATTACATCAAACTGTTGTCCGAGCAGGTGCGTGCCTATATTCCCAAAACCTACCTGACCCTGGGTACCGACGGTTTTGGTCGCAGCGACACCCGCGAGAAACTGCGGAGTCACTTCGAAGTGGATCGCTATTACGTGGCGGTTACCGCGCTGTCGGCTCTGGCACGGGATGGTGAGATCAAGGAGGACGTGGTTCTCGAAGCCATGCGCAAGTACGGAATCGATCGCAACAAAACGAACCCGGTGCTGAGCTAAGGAGACCGCCATGAGTGAACAGGAAATCAAGGTTCCGGATCTCGGCGGTGCAGACGAGGTCGAGGTTATTGAAGTTCTCGTCAGCCAGGGGGATTCGGTTGAGGAAGAAGATCCGATACTGACGGTAGAGTCTGACAAGGCGTCTGTTGAATTGCCGTCGCCCGGTGCCGGCAAGATCACCAAAATCACCGTCAAGGTGGGTGACAAAGTCAAGGAAGGCGACGTTGTCGGCATGATGGAAGCCAGCGGCGACGCCGGTGGTTCGGATGACGATAAAGACGCAGGTGAAGAAGCCAGCTCCGGCAAGGACGAAAAAGCCGAAGCCAAGTCGGAAGACAAAGCGGAAGAGGCAAAGCCGGCACCGAAGAAATCCGGCGGTTCCCGCAAGGAAACCGTTCAGGTTCCGGCTCTGGATGGCTTCGATAACGTACCGGTGATCGAGATCAACGTCAGCGAGGGCGATGAGGTTGAGGCGGATGATCCGCTGGTTACCGTGGAGTCTGACAAGGCCACTATGGAGATCCCGTCTCCCTTTGCCGGCAAGATCGGGAAGATTCTGGTGAAGGAAGGCGACAAGCTTTCCGAAGGCAATGACCTGGTCGAAATGACCGTTGTGGAAGAAGGCAGTGAAGAGGGCGGCGAGGAGGAAGCGTCTTCTGAACCGGCAGAGTCTTCCGGCGGCGACAAGCAGGAAAGCAAAGCCGGGTCGAAAGGCAAGAGTGAGGAACCGAAGTCTGAGCCGGCTTCTGCGACTTACGAGCCGCCCACACCCGGCGCCAAGGTTCACGCCGGCCCGGCGGTGCGCAAGCTGGCCCGCGAATTCGGCGCGGACCTGACCCGCATCAAGGGTTCTGGCCCGAAAAACCGCATCCTGAAAGATGACGTGCAGGCCTATGTGAAGAGCCAGCTGCAGCAGACGCAGCAGGGCAGCACGGTGGCAGGCGGCGGTGGTGCCGGCATTCCCGGCGTGAAACTGCCGGACTTCAGCCAGTTCGGTGACATCGAGCGTGAATCCATGTCGCGCGTGATGTTCGCTACGGCCAACAACATGCAGCGTAGCTGGCTGAACGTGCCCCATGTCACCCAGTTCGAGGATGCGGACATCACTGACATGGAAGACTTCCGCAAGGCGCAGAAAGCGGCCGGCGAGAAGAAGGGTGTGAAGATGACGCCGCTTCCGTTCCTGCTGAAGGCCTGTGCCACGGCGCTGGCGGAGCTGCCGCAGTTCAATGTGTCGCTGGACATGGAGCGCAAGGAGGTCATCCGTAAGCAGTACATTCATATCGGGATTGCGGTGGATACGCCTCACGGGCTGATGGTGCCGGTGATCCGCGATGTGGACAAGAAGGGGCTCTGGGAGCTGGCCGCGGAAAGTGCGGATCTGGCCCAGAAGGCCCGGGACAAGCAGCTGAAGCCGGCGGAGATGCAGGGTGCCTGCTTTACCATTACCAGTCTGGGTGGTATCGGTGGTACGGCGTTTACGCCGATTGTGAATACGCCGGAGGTGGCGATTCTTGGGGTGTCCAAGGCGGCGATGAAGCCGGTCTGGGATGGCAAGGATTTCCAGCCGCGGCTGATGTTGCCGCTGTCGCTGTCCTACGATCACCGTGCGGTGAACGGGGCAGACGCGGCGCGGTTCACGACGCTGCTGAGTCAGCTTCTTGGGGATATTCGGTCCCTGTTGCTTTGAAAGCAGGGAGATCCGCCCCCAGCCTGTGAGTTGTGGGGCGGCGAGAGGCGGGTAATACGCTTCAGGACACGCTACGAGCACATCCATGTGCGCTTGTTTCGGGCCGTCCATGGCCCTCAACAGTCCTGAAGCGTATTACCCGCCTCTCTCGTTTTTACCACGAGTTATTTCAACAGTGCCTCACCGGCCTGGCTCCCAGAGTTCTGGAAACAGTTCGCAACTACACGCCCACGCTGTCATAAGGGCCAATGCTCTAACCCTGATTACTATCCAACATCGCCTCTACAGTCATCCGAATGGTTACTACAGAGGCCTCCATGAAACCCGCCGACATCGTTTCGCAATCGCTTACCCTCAAGAACGGCTCCGTTATTCCCAATCGCTTTGCCAAGTCCGCCATGAGCGAGACCCTGGGCACCATTGATAACCGGGTCACCCAGGATCTGGTGACGCTGTACCGCACCTGGGCCGAGGGCGGTACCGGGCTGTCGATTACCGGAAACGTGATGGTGGATCGCCGGCACATTGGCGAGCCGCAGAATGTGGTGCTGGAGGATGAGCGGGATCTGGCGTTGCTGAAGGCTTGGGCGGAGGCCGGGAAGGTTGGGGGTAATCAGATCTGGATGCAGCTGAACCATCCGGGCAAGCAGAGTCCGAAGATGCTGAACCGGGATCCGGTGTCTCCCAGTGCTGTGCCGTTTCGCAAAGAAATGCGGAGTATGTTTGCAACCCCCAGGGCGCTGACCGGGCCGGAGATTGAGGACATTATCCGGCGCTTCGCGAAAAGTGCGGCGATTGCGGAGAAGGCGGGTTTCAGTGGGGTGCAGATTCACGGTGCCCATGGGTATCTGGTGAGTCAGTTTTTGTCGCCTCATCACAATCAGCGGACGGATGAGTGGGGTGGCTCGGCTGAGAATCGGATGCGCTTTGTGCTGGAAGTGTATAAGGCGATTCGGGAGGTGACCGGGGAAGGCTTTAATGTGGGCATTAAGCTGAATTCGGCGGATTTCCAGCGGGGTGGTTTTACCGAGGAAGAATCCCTGGCGGTGATTGAGGTGCTGGCGGATCAGGGGATTGATCTGGTGGAGATCTCCGGGGGGAATTATGAGAATCCGGCGATGGCCAAGGGCGCTGAAGGCGGTGAGGTGAAAGAGAGCACGTTGGCGCGGGAGGCGTATTTCCTGGAGTTTGCCGAGAAGGTGCGAGAGCGGGTGGATGTTCCGTTGATGGTGACCGGTGGGTTCCGTACGGAAACGGGGATGGCGGATGCCATTGCCTCTGGTGCTACGGACCTGGTGGGTATCGCGCGTCCGCTGGCGGTGGAGCCGGATTGTCCGAAGCGGATTATGGCTGGTGAGTCGTTTACCAGTGCGGTGAAGCCGATCAGGACGGGTATTCGTTTGATTGACGATATGGCGTTGATGGAAGTGAGTTGGTATACCCGGCAGCTTGGCCGTATGGGGAAGGGCAAGGCGCCGCGTACCCATGATCGGGGGGTGCTTTCTTTGATGGAGGTGATTGGGGTGATGGCTTCGCGTGGGGTTCGGACTCGGTTGCGGGCCGGGGAGTAAGCCTTTCTTTGGTGGTAGGGCGCGGGTGGGGGTGTCTTGCAAAAAACTCCGCTTGAACTCGCTGCGCTCAGACAGGCGGTGTTTTTTGCCAGACACCCCCACCCACACCCTGAAGACCTTGGGAGGGGAGTCCTTTTAATTTGCGAAGTACATTCCTTCGAAGTAGTCGCGGAGATCCTGTATGACGGCGGCTTCGAAGGGGTGGGTCAGTTCGAAGAGCAGGCTGTAGTCGGTTGATGTTTTCATGGTGTCACCTCTGTTGGATTAAAACAGTGGCGGAGTGTGGTCCGTCACTCTGACTTCAATAGATGTACCTGCATCAGATATGCCAAAAGACAAGAGTGCTTGCAGGCTGCTGAATAGAAGGGAAAATTGGGTTTATCGCTGAAGGAAGGGCTGCGGGGGATGCTGCGGTTTGGTGCGGTTGATCCTGGATGGGGCGCCCAAAAGAAACCCCGGCGCTGGGCCGGGGTTTCTCCTGAGTTAACTTCTAAAGGAACTTAGAAGTTGTACTGGGCAGCGAACAGGAGGCGGTTGGCATCGCCGTCGTCGCCGTTGACGTTTTCACGCTGCAGGAACTGGTATTCAACGCCCATCATGACGTTCTGTACCGGAGTCCACTGGTAGTTGGCCATAACGGCTGAGTTGGTTTCGCTCTCGCCGGCTACTGCAGCGGCACCGAGATCATCTTCGGCATCATCCCAATCCACTTCAACGATACCGTAGCCAATGTTGATGCTGCGGCCGCCGCCGAGGTTGAAGCCGGCACCGACAGAGCCGCCGTAACCGGAAATGGACTCTACATCGCCACTTCCATCCACGTAGGCGCTTGCGGCACCGAAGTTCTCACCTGAGCGATACAGATAGCTGTTGGCACCATCTGAGTAGCTGACGGTACCCTGGATGGTGATCATGTCTGACAGCGCCATTTTGGCCGCAACAAAGGTAGCAAAACCAACAGTGCTCTCGTCATCGTCACCGGTGTCATAGCCTACCTGGTGAGCCAGAACGGCCGCTGAGTAGGACAGGCCATCGGCTGAATCCTGCAGGCGAGCTGTGAGCGCTGGCAAGCTGTCCTTTTGAGCAGTGTTAGCCGCTTCTGAGAGGAAAGAGCTATTCGGCTCTTCCAGGGAAACGGAGAGCGGACCTGAGGTGTAACGTGCCTGGGCGCTACGAGCCTGGAAGCCGGCGAGGCCGGGCAGGGAGTCGAAGTCCAGGGTTGAGGTGTTACCAACGAAGCTGCCGAAGTTGGACCAGGTCTGACCCATCAGCACGCCGTTGTATTCACCATAGGCATGACGAAGGCGCAGTGAACCGCCACCGCTGCCGCGGAAGTCACCTTCAACGTTAATCTTGACACCCTGAGGTGTCATGGTAGTTACGCCGATACGGCTCTGGAAGGCGTCCGCGCCGAAGTGGCCGTCTGCTGCATCATCATTGTTGGCGAGGCCAGCGTATGAGCCGGAACGCGTGCTCAGTGACTGATCGCTGTCAATGTCGTAGGAAGCGTTAAGACGACCGTAGCCGTATACGCTCATTTCGTAGTCGCCAGCGTTGAAACTGACTGCTCCGGCTTGTCCAGCTACCCCCAATACCGCTGCTGCTGCCGTTGCACGAATTGCCATTCTCAGTTTGTTGCTTTGCATCGTTGTTGTCTCCACACATTATTTTTGTTGGACCCACTTCAAAGTAGTTACGAATCTGTGACATTTCAAATAAATTTGGTCATTAATTAGACGAATGTCTATACACGTAATTCGTTGCTTTACAGGCATCTGCGATTCGCAGTTCAGAGTAACGTTGCATTATGACCTCCAAAAGTACTGATCTGAGTGCTATAACGCTCGCTTCCCCTGATGTCGGGGGCGTCAGTTGGAAGTCACGGATCGTGATCGGATCGCCGGAATTGATATTATTTTCTGACACGTGGGAGAGGAGTAGGTAACAGTCAGGTGTTGCCCGGGCGGATGTGCTCATGCCCTGAGTGGCGTATGATAAATACAGCTTTCTATCTTTGAACCGTTTTAGAGAGAACCCGACCCGATGAACAGAGAACCCGTCAGTCGCGAACTGTTTGATGAAGTCATGGTACCCAATTACGCTCCCGGCTCGATTATTCCGGTGCGCGGGGAAGGCTCCCGTATCTGGGATCAGGAAGGCCGTGAATTCGTGGATCTTCAGGGCGGCATTGCTGTGACCTGCCTTGGCCATTCCCACCCCGGGCTGGTGGGTGCATTGACGGATCAGGCCGAGAAGCTCTGGCACCTGTCCAACGTCATGACCAACGAGCCCGCTCTTCGCCTGGCCAAAACCCTGTGTGATCTGACCTTTGCCGAGCGGGTGTTTTTCGCCAATTCCGGCGGGGAGGCCAACGAGGCTGCGTTCAAGCTCGCCCGTCGTTATGCCTGGGAACATTTCGGTCCTGAAAAGAACGAGATCATCTCTTTCACCAGTTCCTTCCATGGCCGCACCCTATTTACGGTCAGCGTGGGTGGTCAGCCGAAATACCGGGAAGGATTCGAACCGGCACCCGGTGGTATTCAGCATGCCACGTTTAATGATCTGGAATCGGTCCGCGAGCTGATCTCCAAGGAGAAAACCTGCGCCATCGTGGTGGAGCCGATCCAGGGTGAGGGTGGTGTTATGCCTGCAGACCCCGAGTTCCTGAAAGGCCTGCGCCAGCTCTGTGACGAGAACGATGCTCTGCTGGTATTCGATGAAGTGCAGAGTGGTGTCGGCCGTACCGGTTACCTCTATGCCTATGAAATGTATGACGTGATTCCCGACATCCTGTCCAGCGCCAAGGGCCTGGGCGGCGGGTTCCCGGTGGCGGCGATGCTGACCACCGCCAAAGTGGCCGCGAGCCTGGGTGTCGGCACCCATGGCAGCACCTACGGCGGCAATGCACTTGCCTGTGCCGTTGCCCAGAAGGTCATCGACACTGTCAGCCAGCCGGAGATTCTCAAAGGCGTCAAAGCCCGCTCCGAGCACTTGCGTAAAGGCATGATGGAAATTGGCGAGCGTTACGGCGTGTTCAGCGAAGTTCGCGGGGCCGGTTTGTTGCTGGGCTGCGTTCTCACCGAGAAGTGGCAGGGCAAGGCCAAGGAGTTCCTGAACGCGGGTCTGGACGAAGGTGTGATGGTGCTGATTGCCGGCGCCAATGTGGTTCGGCTGGCGCCGTCCCTGATCATTCCGGAATCTGATATCGAGGATGCCCTGGCGCGTTTTGAGGCGGCCGTAAAGAAGGTGACCAAGACCGATAAATAACACCGCCTGCAAAACAGTCAGCTATTAATAAGGGAGGCCTTATGTGGTTGGTCCGTCCGGTTAAAATGGATGACCTGCAAGGTGTACTGGGCATCTCCGGCAAGCAGGGGGCCAGGCTTTCGTCGACCCTGCCAAAACAGGAAGACGCGTTAGCGGCCAAGATTGAACATTCCGTTCGCTCCTTCGCTGGAAAAAGCGGATCTGGCGAGTCCGCGCGCTTTCTGTTTGTGCTTCAGAACACTGACACCGGCAGAATTCATGGCGTGGCCGGTATCGATGCCAGAGCCGGTAATGGTCAGCCTTTCTACAACTACCGCCGGGATGCGCTGATTCACGCGTCCCACGAACTGGGGGTTTCCCGGCGGGTCGAAGTGCTGTACCCGTCCCACGCGTTGACGGACGCCTCACTGCTGTGTGCGTTCGCCATCGATCCCACGCTGAGAGGCACCGAGGCCTTCGAGCTGCTGTCCCGTGCCCGCCTGATGTTTATCGCCGAGCACCGGGAGTGGTTCAGCGGTCGCATGGTGGTGGAAATCCAGGGTGTCCAGACCAGCAGCGGAGAAGTGCCGTTCTGGGACAGTCTCGGTCGGCATTTCTTCAACATGGATTTTGAAACCGCGGACCAGCACTCAGGCCTGCTCAGCAAGACCTTTATTGCGGAGCTGATGCCGCCGAACCCGGTCTACGTCACCCTGCTGTCCAGTGCCGCCCAGGAAGCGCTCGGCCAACCCCATGAACTCACCAGGCCTACCTACGAACTGCTGCAGCATGAAGGCTTCAGTGCTGGTTGCTACGTGGATATCTTCGATGCCGGCCCGGTGCTTGAGGCCCGTACGGACAGCCTCAGAACCGTGGTCACCAGCCATCGCGCCGTGCTCCATGCCAACCACGATGATGAGGGCGATACCTGTCTGATTTCCGCAGGGCGCGGGGGCACGTTCCGCTGCACCTTGACGCCGGTCGGGGAAACCCTCAGGAAGGAAATCAGGGTGCCGGTGAAAACCTGGAAAAACCTGGAGTGCAGCTCCGGCGATGACGTGAGGATTGCACCGCTATGACCATCCGGAAGTTCACACGTTCAGGGAGGCGTCCATGCTGGTAATCCGTCCGTTGCAGGAATCCGATCTGGATGCGTTGTACGACATGGCCCAGAACGCGGGAAAGGGGTTAACTACCCTGCCTGCCGACAGGGCGTTGCTCGAGCGCAAGATTAACCACGCCAGGGAAACCTTTAACCAGCGGTGTGCCCCCGAAGCGGGCCTGTACCTGTTCGCCCTGGAGGACACCGAGATCGGGCGCTGTGTCGGTATCAGCGGCATCCAGGCACGGGTGGGACTGGATGAGGTGTTCTATAACTACCGGCTTAGCGTGACGGTCAACGCCTCGCGGGAGATGGGGGTGCACGTGCGCACACCCACGCTGCATCTTTCCAATGACATGACCGACACCACTGAAATCTGTTCGTTGTTGCTGTCCGACAGCCACCGGGGCGGCGGGAATGGGCTGCTGTTGTCGCGCTGTCGCTTCATGTACCTGGACAGCTTCCACAAGCATTTTTCGGAAAAGGTGTTTGCGGAAATGCGTGGCGTGTCGGACAAGCAGGGGCGTAGCCCACTGTGGGATGCCCTGGGCAGCCAGTTTTTTGATATGGAGTTCAGCGAGGCGGACATGTTGTCGGGGCTGGGCAACAAATCCTTTATCGCGGAGCTGATGCCGAAGTACCCGATTTACCTACCGATGCTGCCGGACGCGGCCCGTGCCGTGGTGGGTCGGGTTCACGACAACACTGCGCCGGCTCTGAAAATGTTGCAGGCGGAAGGGTTCAACTTTAACGGCCTGGTGGATATTTTCGATGGCGGGCCCGTGGTGGAGGCCTTTGTCCATAACATCCGCACCGTCAGGGAGACTGTGAGCCGGCACGTGCTGATCAGCCATAAGCCAATGGACCTGGATGTGGCGGAGTCAGGGCGGGTAATGGTGTCCAACGTCTCGTTCCGGGACTTTCGGGTAACCACCATACCCGCGGAGTGTATCGGACCCGATACTGTCACTTTGTCCCGAGAGGTTGCGGACATCCTGCTGGTGGAATCCGGAGATCAGGTTCGTCTCGCCCCGTTAAAAGACAGCACATTCAAGATTCAAGTACCGGGAGGTGCACGTTATGGCAAACCTGACAGGTGAATTGTTTATTGATGGGTTATGGCTGCAAGGCCACGGCCGTCAGTTCGAGTCGATCCAGCCAGTTACCGGGGACACTGTATGGGAGGGTGGAAGCGCCAGCCTGGAGGATGTGGATGCAGCCATTCGCGAGGCTCGCAATGCCTTTGTAAAGTGGCGCCGCAAGTCGTTCGTTGAACGCAAGGCTCTGGTGGAAGCATTCGGAGAGAAGCTGGAGGAGCACAAGGAAGAACTGGCTCACCTGATCGGCCAGGAAACCGGAAAACCGCTGTGGGAGTCCCGCACGGAAGTAGCGGCGATGATCGGCAAGATCGGCATTTCCGTGAAAGCTTACAATGAGCGCACCGGCCATTCGGAGTCCGAAGTCGCCGGCGGTCAGGCGGTGTTGCGTCATCGGCCCCATGGCGTGGTGGCGGTTTTCGGCCCTTACAATTTCCCCGGGCACCTGCCCAATGGCCATATTGTGCCTGCCTTGCTGGCCGGTAACACCGTTGTCTTCAAGCCCAGCGAGTTAACCCCGGGGGTGGCTGAGTTTACGGTGAAAATGTGGGAGCGCGCAGGCGCGCCGGACGGAGTAATCAATCTGGTGCAGGGCGCAGCGGCAACCGGTAAGTCTCTGGCCAGTCACCCGGGCATAGATGGCCTGTTCTTTACCGGTAGTTCCACGGTTGGCCATTTGCTGCACGAGCAGTTCGGAGGTCAGCCGGAGAAAATCCTGGCCCTGGAGATGGGGGGCAACAACCCACTGATTGTTCAGGATGTGGCTGACATGGACGGTGCTGTTCATCATGCTTTGCAGTCCGCGTTCCTGTCGGCGGGGCAGCGTTGTACCTGCGCCCGTCGCTTGCTGGTTCCCAAGGGTACAAAAGGGGATCGCTTTATTGAGCGATTGACGGAAGTCGCCGCCCGTATTCAGGTGGGTGAATTTGATGCCGAACCGCAGCCGTTCATGGGTTCCGTCATCTCCGCCGAAGCGGCAGAGAAACTGCTGGCGGCGCAGGGCAACATGATTGAAAAAGGCGCCCGTTCTCTACTGGAGATGAAGCAGCTCAAGCCTGATACCGGCCTGTTGTCTCCTGGTATCCTGGATGCGACTGGTCTGGACGTGAGTGACGAGGAGTTTTTCGGTCCGTTGTTGACGGTCTATCGTTACAAGAGTTTTGACGAGGCACTGGAGCTGGCCAACAATACCCGTTACGGCCTGTCCGCCGGTATTCTCACCGACGATCGCAAACTCTATGAGCGGTTAGCGGATGAAGTGCGGGCCGGTATCGTCAACTGGAACCGCCCGCTGACCGGCGCCAGCAGCGCGGCGCCTTTCGGAGGTGTGGGCGCCAGCGGCAACCATCGCCCCAGCGCCTATTACGCGGCGGATTACTGCGCGTGGCCCATGGCCTCGCTGGAAGCGAAGAAGAGTGAGGTACCGGACAGCCTGGCGCCCGGGTTGAGCTTTGATTAATCAACGATTGATGGACTGACACATGCCCAAGCACGCGGTAGAAGCCAATTTCGATGGTCTGGTTGGCCCCACTCACAATTACGCCGGCTTGTCCTGGGGTAACGTGGCATCCAAGTCTAATGTGAATGCTGCGTCCAACCCCAAAGAGGCAGCGCTTCAGGGCCTGGCCAAAATGAAGCGGCTGGCGGACCGGGGGTACGTTCAGGGCGTTTTGCCTCCCCACGAGCGGCCCCACATTCCCACCCTGAAGGCACTGGGGTTCACCGGATCAGATAAGGCCGTGCTGGAAGCTGTTGCCAGGGAGAATCCCTCAATTCTGGCTGCGGCATCGTCTGCGTCGGCGATGTGGACCGCCAACGCGGCCACCGTGTCACCCAGCGCCGATACCTCCGACCATCGGGTGCACTTCACGCCGGCCAACCTGAGTGCCAAGTTCCACCGTTCCATCGAGCATGTGGTGACCGGCAGGGTACTGAAATCCATTTTTGCGGATGATGCCTGGTTTGCCCATCATCCGGCCCTGCCTTCGGTCAGCCACTTTGGCGATGAAGGAGCGGCCAACCATACCCGTCTGTGCAGCCGTTACGGTGAGCCGGGCGTAGAATTGTTCGTCTACGGTCAGGTGGCGTTCAACGAACAGGCTCCGGCGCCGGTGAAGTACCCAGCGCGGCAATCCCTGGAGGCCTCCCGGGCCATTGCCCGCCTGCACGGCCTGAATGATAGCCACGTGGTCTTTGCGCAGCAGAATCCGGCGGCCATTGATGCCGGCGTGTTCCATAACGATGTGATTGCCGTGGGCAACGCCAACACCCTGTTCTACCACGAAATGGCCTTTCTGGAGGAGGAGCAGGTGCTGGCGGATATCCAAAGCCGGTTAACCGGCGCCGAATTGCAGGCAGTACGCGTCAGCAGCACCGAAGTGCCCATTGAGGATGCGGTGAAATCGTACCTGTTCAACAGCCAGTTGCTGAATACCAACGACGGCATGTTGCTGGCGGTTCCGGGAGAGTGCCGTGAGGTGCCGTCTGTCAGCCGTTATCTGGATGACCTGATAAAAGGCGATGGCCCGATCACCTCGGTGGAGGTGTTTGACGTCAAACAGTCCATGCGCAACGGTGGCGGCCCGGCGTGCCTGCGTTTGCGAGTTGCGCTGAACGACGACGAACTGAAAGCCATGCATCACGGCGTGTTGATGAACGATGCTCTGTATGAGCGCCTGACCAGTTGGGTCGAAGCCCATTACCGTGAAGAGCTGGCGACGGAAGATCTGGCGGACCCGATGCTGCTGGATGAAGTCCGCAAGGCCCTGGACGAACTGACCGGTATTCTGGGGCTGGGGTCCATCTACGACTTTCAGATTTGAGTTGTTTTGTCGGATTACGCCTGCGGCTAATCCGACAATATTCTTAAGAGGCAATAGAAGAAGTCAGCATGTCCATCGTGTGACGAATCAATGCGTCTGCGGAGAAATCCGTAGGCGCGTGCGGGGATTCGTCGCCTTCCCGTTCCGCCATTTCACTCTGACACAACAGGATCACGCCATGGAGGGCGCCGCGAAGGTACAGTGCGGTTTGCTCGGGATTGCGAATCCGGTCGCGATTCAGGGTGCCATCCTCCAGACCCAGGCGGATGGCCCCTTCCATAAGCTCCATCAACCCGGATTCCGAGCACATCATGTCCATGGCTTGTTGTTCATCGGCCTCTGTCATGGCGGTGGAGGCCTTGGTCAGTGCTGAAAAATAATCCGGTTCTTCCAGGTAAAACTGGTAGTAGGCCTCACCCATTGCAGTGATCTGTGCCAGGCCCGTGGTGGCGGTATCCCGCGCTTGCTCGAAACGGCGGCACAGACTTTCCCCTGCACGCAATATGATGCTGCGCTGGATTGCCGCCTTGTCCTTGAAGTACACGTACAGCAACGCCCGGCTCAGGCTGGCAGTGCGGGCGATGTCGTCCATGGACGTGCGGTCGTAACCTTTTTCCGAGAATACCAACTCAGCGGCATCCAGGATGGCGTCGTAACGGGCCTGCTTTTCCCGCTCCCTGCGTGTTTTCAACTTCTCGCTCATTCTCGTGTCCGGTCGGTGGAAACTGCACTGTCATCATACCTTATGACAGATAAAAACTGATTATTGACAATTTGTCAAAGAATGACATTATGTCTTATAGCAACGATTGCTTGCAGGGATTCCGGGGCAGACAAACATTACAAACACGGAAGGAAGGGCCGGCCATGAATCCGAATAGAATCATCATCAAACCTTTTCTGATTGCGGCCGTCGTGCTGATCATGGCGGGCTGCAAATCCCAGGAAACTTCACCCGGGAGCGCTGTTCAGGCTGTCTCCGTTCGAACGGCGGAAGTGGCGGGCGGCCAGACCGAGGGAATTCCACTGAGGTTTTCCGGGATTATCCGTGCCACCCAGAGAGCCACCCTGACGTTCCAGGTAAGCGGAACCCTGCGTGAGCGCGATGTGGAGCTGGGGCAGGAAGTCTCCGAGGGTGATTTGTTGGCGCGGGTGTATAACCCGGCCCTGGAGCCGGCCCGTGATTCGGCGCGGGCCCGGCTGGACGAACTGAATACCCAGTACGACCAGGCCAAACGGGAGTGGGAGCGTTCCAACCGTTTGCACGAACGGGGGGTGGTTTCCGAACAGACCCTTGAGCAGCTCGCTGCCCGCCGTGATGGCTTGCGGGCCAGTGTCGCGACCGCCCGCGCTTCCCTGGCGGAGGCGTCGCGCTTACTGGAAGAAAGTGTGCTGAAGGCGCCGTTTAACGGTCGGGTGGAGGCGGTGCTGGTTGAGCGGGATGAGTTTGTAGCTGCCGGCCAGCCAGTGATCAGGCTGTCTTCCCCCAAAGGGCGGGAAGTGGAGGTCCGGGTGCCGGCCTACATGCTGAGCCACGTCAGCCTGGGGCAACTGTTACCGGTATGGTCGGTACAGGACCGGAACCGGGCGCCGGAAACCGGTTCCATTGTTGAAATTGCACAGGCAGGGGGCATGCGGGGCGAGCTGCACCCGGTACTGGTGAGCCTGCCCGCTGATACCCTGGAGCCGGGAGAACCGGTTGAAGTGGGCATCACCCCGACCGAGGTGGTGGCCACCACGGTTCCCCTGTTGTCCGTCATGAAATCCCCCAGCGGTGCCAGTGTGTTTCGAGTGGCGGATGGCATTGCGCACCGCGTGCCAATCAGTGTCCAGCGGGTGATCGGCGAACGCGTGGTGGTGGATGCCGAAGGCCTTGCGCCGGGCGATCAGGTCATATACGCGGGCATGACACGGATAACCGATGGTGACGCCGTGGAGGTGCACTGATGGCTTCCCGCTTGCTGAACTGCCAGCGTTTGCTGGGCATGGTGGTGGTCATGCTGTGCCTGTTGGGCATTGCGGCCTACAGCACCATGCCCCGGCAGGAAGATCCGTCGTTTCCCTATCGTGCCGGGATGGTGACCGTGAACTATCCGGGCGCCAGTGCGGATGCAGTGGAACGCCTGGTGCTGAATCCCCTGGCGGATGAGTTGCGGCAGGTGGAAGAAGTGGACTTCACCCAGGCCACCGCGCGAACCGGGGTCGCCATCGTCCAGGTTCGCCTGAACGACACCATATACGACACCGACTCTGCCTGGGACCGGGTGCGTCAGGCCATGGACCGGGCCAGGCTCGACTTCCCCGATGATGTCGGGCAGATGTCCCTGGACGACCGCTTGATCGATATCCCCGCCATCGTGCTGGCGGTGGGCGGCTCCACCTCGGTGACCGAACTGAGCAAGGTGGCTGAACGCCTGAAGCGGAACCTGGCGGACATCCCCGGTGTTTCCAGGATTGAACTGGAGGGGGATGCCGACGAGCAGATCACCCTGGCCCTGGACGACGCCGCCATGTTCCGCCTGGGTATCTCCCCAGCCCGGGTTATGGAAACCCTGTCACGGCGAAACCAGACCATTCCCGGCGGCTTTGTCGTGGTGGATGGCCGTCGCATGTCGGTATTGCCCAACAGCGAATTTGCGGATATCGACGCCATACGCGCGACCCCCATCGAACTCCCGGACGGCTCACAGGTACCACTGGCGGCTGCCGCCGAGGTGTGGCGCGGGCCGGAAGAACCACGGCAGCCCGAAACCTGGTTTGACGGTGAGCGGGTAGTGCTGGTTTCCGTCATTATGGAAGAAGACTCCACCGATGCCATTCGCTTCGGTGAGCGGGTGAGGGAACGGCTGGACGCCATACGTGGTGATTTTGCTCCGTACCAGTTACGGGAAATGTTTTTCCAGCCCGACAAGGTGGAGCAGCGCCTGGATAATCTTGCCTGGAGCCTGGTGTTGTCCGTGCTTATTATCGTTGCCGTGGTATTTACCGGCATGGGCATCCGCATGGGGATTCTGGTGGCCTCCATCCTGCCGATGGTGGCGTTGATCAGTATTGGCCTGTATGACCTGGGCGGTGGTGTGCTGCATCAGATCGCCGTAATTGGCATGGTGATCTCCCTCGGTATCCTGATCGACAACGCCATCGTGATCGTCGAGAGCATCCAGGGGTATCTGGATAATGGCATGCGCCGGCTCGATGCCCTCAGACAATCGGTCCGTGAGCTGGCCGGCCCCCTCGGCGCCTCCACCGGGACCACGCTGGCGGCCTTTGCGCCGTTATTATTGTCCAAGGGTGGAACCGCGGACTTCACCCGGGGCGTCCCGGTGATGATCATGCTGACGCTGTCGGTCAGCTATCTGTTAGCCATTTCCGCCGTGCCATTGCTGGCTGCGCGATTCCTCAAGCCTCGCAAAGCCGTAGGGCAGGGACGTCTGGTGGGAGTGGCCCGGTTCCTTGGTGGACTGGTCTATCGCATGCCCGGGAAGCTGATGCTGGCGGGCCTGGTTCTGGTGCTTATCAGCCTGGCGTTGACGCCGTTTATGAAGCAGCAGTTTTTCCCCAACGCCGACCGACCGCAGGTGATCGTGGAACTCTATATGCCGGAAGGCACTGACCAGGAACGCACCTCCGCCGTGGCTGCCAATCTTGAGCGGGCCATCCGTGAGCGACCGGAAGCCGTGCGGATTCACCGCTTCACCGGATTTACCGGACCGAGCTTCTATTACAACCTGCAACGTTCACCCCAGGCGCCTAACCGGGGTCGCACCGTGGTGTCGACACCGACGCTGGCCGACACCACCGAGTTGATTCCGTGGATCCGCGAATACGCCAACAGTCATCTGCCGGAGCTGAACCTGTCGGTGGGTATCCTGGGGCAGGGGCCGCCCCGCGCCGCACCGGTGGAAGTCAGGGTTTATCATGCTGACGATGACACCAGAGCGGAAGCCGTGGAGCGGGTATTTTCGGCTTTGCGACGAGTCGAAGGCACGGTGGACGTGCGTCACGATCTGGATATTGGCGTACCCAGCATTGCTATCAACGTGGATGACGCGAGTGCAGCGCGATACGGTATCAACCGTTCTGATGTTGCCCAGGGGCTTTATGGGCAGAGTTTTGGCGTGGTCGCAGAGCAGTACCGCCAGGAGGAAGATCCTATCCCCCTGGTGCTGCGATCCAGGGAGGGTACCGGCCTGTCGCTGTCACGCCTGTTGTCGATCAACATCTACAACGATCAGGGCGACGCCGTGCCCCTGTCGGCAGTGACGTCGGTGGAAACGTCCTGGGAGCCGGCAGCGCGCTACCTGCGCAATGGCGTGCGAATGAACACCGTCACCGCCAACCTGCTGACCGGATACAGCTTCAGTCAAGCCCTGCAGGGGCTGGAAGCCGCACTGGAAGACAACCCGCTGCCGCCGGGAACGCGATTGAATATGGGCGGTGACGCGGAGGGCTCCGACGATGCCAACAATGCCCTGCTGACAACCGCTCCGATCGGCATCTTGCTGTTGCTGTTCTTCCTGCTGATCCAGTTCAATTCGTTCCGCCGCGTGGGCATCATCCTGCTGACCGTACCGCTGGCGACCGTTGGCATCTTCCCCGGCCTGGTGCTGTCCGGATCGCCGTTCGGGTTCCAGTCGCTGCTTGGGGTGATTGCCCTGGTGGGCATCGTGGTGAACAACGCCATCGTGCTGCTGGACGTGATGGACCGACAACTGGAAAAAGGCGAGGGCATTCGTGAGGCAGTACGCACCGCAGTGGAACAGCGCACGCGGCCGATCCTGCTGACCACCGCGACCACTGTGGCTGGCCTGCTGCCGCTGGCATTCTCCAGCTCCACACTGTGGCCGCCTATGGCCTGGGCCATCATCTCCGGCCTGCTGGCCTCCACCGTGCTGACCCTGCTGGTCATACCCGCGGTCTGCAGCAAGGTCATCCGCTGCCGGGTCGCCGAACCCGAGAACGCACCGGCATAAACGACTACAGGCGGAATCAGGCCCCGAGCGTTTGCCGGGGCCTGATCAGCAACCCGACCCGCTGCCCCACCGGCACATTCCGGTTGGGAAACACAATCGACTCCGGCGAAGGCCCCACCCGATACTCCGTTTCCGCATCCTCCCAGATCAACGTTCCGGGAGCGTACTCGGTGAAATTGGACACATCATCCGGAACGTGGAAACGGAAACTGTCGCCAGTATTGATGATCTCATGCACCACTTCGAAGATGGCCAGGTAATCGTGAGGCGGCCTGGGTGGAACCGGTGGTAGTCCACTCATACGACGACGCAGGGCATCGCCAATGCCGGTGAACCGACTCAGATCATTCTGACCAAAGGGCCGGACCTTCCCCAGCTCCACCGTGAAACTCTCCGCCTTCAGCACAGAAGACGAAAACGACGAAAACGTCGTCCCCTCCCGGTGCTGCAGCAGCAACGTCTCAACCCCGGCCTCCAGCAAAAAATCACACTGCGCCTTGGGCGCTTCCCGCCCCGTCACAAACGGGTACAACGCAAACTTCTCCCGCCGGGATGGCCGAATCGCCGTATGCAAATCATAGTGAAACAGATTGTTGGGATGCAGCGTCGCAAACTGCCGACAAACCTCCTCCAGAAACTGCGCCCGGGCCGCCTCGGGCAACCCCTGGTAAGCATCTTTTCCATGAGCGCCATGAAACAGCCGGTTCATATTCGCATCGACAAACCGGTCACCGGACACCATCGCTGGCGGATTGCCCAGAATCAGCAGCACCGGACAGGCCAGCGCCCATTGTCCGTTCAGCAACTCCGTCACCAGACCGTTCAACACCTCAATAGGCGCGGTTTCATTGCCGTGGACCCCGGCAGAGATGATCAATGCCTCATGGTTGGGATTAGGACGGTCTTCCGGAGGGCAGAGTTCGAGAACTCCAGTAGCTCGACGAAGGGCGCGAGTGCCATCTGGCAATTGGGTTTTGATTTCGGGAAGCGGATTAGTGCAGTTGGCGAGTGTATGGGCCAACCAGTCGGGATGAGCATCAAAGAGGCAATCACTGGCTTTCATAGAATCCCCGCAAAGAGTCTGGGGTCAGCCGGCAGGAGCGCCTCCCGGGAATCTTGAAGG
>NZ_JBJJLB010000041.1:0-144849 GCF_045449795.1 Marinobacter alkalisoli | reverse complement strand
AGAAGCGCACATGGATGTGCTCGTAGCGGTTCCCGGGAGGCGCTCCTGCCGGCTGGCCGTACACCTGTGGCCGACATATAGAAAACAAGCCGTCAGGAACCGATCGGCCGCTGATGCTTCAGCAAATGATTTTCCAGCTTGCGAAACGCGAACACCAGCGCAAACGTCAGCAGCATGTAGAGCAGCGCCACAAACAGGAAGGCATCAAACGGAGCGTAAAACCGCGAGTAGATATTCCGGGCAGCCCCGGTAAGATCCACAATGGTCACCACGCTGGCAATCGCACTCGCGTGAAGCATGAAAATCACCTCATTCGAGTACGCCTGCACCGCCCGCCGCGCCGCACTCGGCAACACAATACGCCGCATGCGCAGGAACCAGTTCATGCCATAGGCCTTCGCCGCCTCAATCTCACCATGGGGCGTCGAGATAATGGCACCGCGGATAATCTCGGTGGTATAGGCTGTCGTATTCAAGACGAACGCCAGCAGAGCGGGGTAGAAAGGCTCGCGGAAAATCTCCCACCAGAAAGTTTCCTGAATACCCTCAATCTGCGCCAGACCGTAGTAAATAATATAAAGCTGAATCAGCAGCGGCGTGCCACGGAACAGGTAGGTATAGAGCCATACCGGGCCCGAGATAAAGGGATTTCTGACCGTACGCATTATCGCCAGCGGAACCGCCAGCAATAAACCAATCACCAGGGACAGAAACACCAGGTGAACCGTCGTGACCAGACCATCCCAGTATTCCATGATGGTCATGGCGGTAAAGATATCGTTCTGGTTCAGCCACTGGGCAATAAAATCAGGCATCACTTACCCCTCCTGAACCACGCCGACGTTGGCCCGTTTATTGAGCCACTTGATAAACAGTTCCGAGCCTGCCGTCAGGGTCAGGTACATAAGCGCCACCGGAATGAAAAAGTGGAAAGGCATCCGCTCCGCCTTGGCGGCTTCCTCGGCTACGCGGACCATGTCCGTCAACCCGATGATGGACACCAGGGCCGTGGTTTTGAGCAGCACCTGCCAGTTGTTGCCGATACCCGGCAGGGCATGGCGCAGCATCTGCGGAAACATGATTCGGCGGAAGGTGTGCCAGCGGGTGAAACCATAGGCGCGGGCTGCCTCTATCTGACCGGAGTCCACGGCCAGGAAGGCCCCGCGGAAGGTTTCGGTCATATAGGCGCCAAAGATCAGCCCGATCGTGATCACCCCGGAGATGAACGGATCGAACTGGAAGAAAAAGTCGATTTCGTAAGCGTCCCAGACATAATCCGAGATCATGTTCACGACGACCTGACCGCCATAGTAAAACAGCATCATCATCACCAGATCGGGTACACCGCGGATAAGCGTGGTATAGGCCGTGGCAGCACCTTTGGCCGCCCGACTGTTTGATAGCTTGGCAGAGGCGCCGATCAGCCCAAGCGTCACAGAGAGGACAAGGGAGAGGAAGGCCAGTTCAGCGGTGACAACCGCCCCTTCCATCAGGGCCGGGCCATAGCCTTTCAAATCGAGCATGGGAACGTCCGGTAAGCAGGGGGCGGCCGTTGTGGCCGCCCCGAAGCAATTTTACATCTTGATGTCGTAAGCGAAGTACTTCTTCATGATGGTGTCGTAGGTACCATCTTCCTTCAGAGTGGCCAGGGCCGCGTTCACTTCTTCCGCCAGGTCCTTGTCACGCTTGCGCATCGCAACGCCAACGCCTTGGCCCAGCTTGACCGGATCCGCCACTTCCTTGAAGCCTTCCTTACTCAGTACGGTCTGCTCACCCACGGGGTAATCCACGAAGACCACATCCAGACGCTGACCTTCCAGATCCAGAACCATGTCGTCTGCTGTGGTGTAGCGCTTGATGGTGACGATGCCACCGAGTTCCTCGGTCACGAAGGTGTCCATGGTGGTACCGCGCTGAACACCAACGGTCTTGCCCTGCATGGCGTCCTTGTCATTCACGTCGGTGTCGAAGCCTTCAGGGGCAAACCAGCCGCCCGGGGTGTTGTAGTACGGCTCGGAGAACAGTACCCGCTCGGCACGTTCCGGAGTGATGGACATGGAGGACATGATCAGGTCGAACTTGCGAGCCAGCAGACCCGGGATCATGCCGTCCCATGCCTGGATAACGAATTCGCAGTTGGCGTTCATTTCTTCGCACATGGCTTCTGCCAGCTCGACTTCGAAGCCAGTCAGCTCGCCATTGTCGTCCTTGTATTCGAACGGCTCGTAGGGCACATCAAATGCGATGCGGAGGTTGCGTTCCTGGGCCTGCACGCCGCCTGCGATCATGGCCAGGGCACAGCTTGCTGCAATAATCAGTTTTTTCATGTGTCACTTCTCCAGTGTTTTGCCTTTTGGGCTTTATTTTTTGATGGAAGTTTGTGGTTCCAACTTTTTATTTCTTCACCGGTTCAAGATAGCACCGAGTGTCAGAAGTTGGGAGCCAGGAACTGTTTCATGCGTTCCGAATCCGGGTTATCAAACACTTTATCGGGTGTACCTTGTTCCTCGATCACGCCCTGATGCAAGAACAGGACCTGACTTGACACATCCCTTGCAAATGCCATCTCGTGGGTGACCACGATCATGGTGCGGCCTTCCTCGGCCAGGCTTTGCATCACCTTCAATACTTCTCCGACCAGTTCCGGATCCAGCGCTGATGTGGGTTCATCAAACAGCATGACCTCGGGCTCCATGGCCAGTGCGCGGGCAATCGCCGCACGCTGTTGCTGGCCGCCGGACATCTGGGCCGGGTAGTAATCCTTGCGCTCGTAGATTCCGACTTTGTTCAGGTAGGCCTCGGCGCGCTCAATGGCTTCCTTTTTGGGAACCTTGAGTACGTTGACGGGCGCTTCAATGATGTTTTCCAGCACGGTCATGTGGGACCAGAGGTTAAAGCTCTGGAACACCATCGACAGCTTGGCGCGGATCAGTTCAACCTGCTTGTTATCGGCGGGGATACGCTCGCCCTTGCGGTTCTTGGTGAACCGGATTGGGTCGCCGTGCACGATAATGTCGCCGGAGGTCGGGGTTTCGAGCATGTTGATGCAGCGCAGGAATGTACTCTTCCCGGAGCCGGAACTGCCAATCAGGGAAACCACATCACCTTTACGGGTTTCCAGCGAGATACCCTTGAGCACTTCAAGCTGGTCAAAGGTTTTGTGAATATCCCTGCAGATCAAAGGCGCTTGTTCCGCCATGGGCGACTCCTGAGGCTGTCATTCAAAGGCGCATGTTTTACGGACTGTAGCATCGGAAATCAATACCCCTTTCAAAGGGTTTTACCGAGAATTACAACAGATTCCGCCAAATCATTGTGTCGCAATGTTAGTGCAATGCAAGTTTTTTGCGTCGGTCGGACGGGTGACCGACGCCCCCTCTTCTTCAAGGTGCTTCAGGGATGTGATGACAAACCTGACGTGAGATGTCGCCGCTTTTTGCGCTGCGGCGGCACGACCGGAAAGTATCGCCCGGTATAGGCGGTGATGCTGTTTCATGATGGTTTGCCGCATTTCCTCGCGAGGGTTCAGGTTGGCCACGGACGCCTGCACGGTTAACAGCATCATTTTTTTCAATCCGTTCAGAATGTGAACCAGGACCGGATTGTGGGACGCCTCCACAATGGCCTGATGGAAGCCGTGGTCGGGTTCGGCATTGCTGAGTGGGTCGGTCTCTCCCAGCCGTTCGAAGGCACGGGTAATCCGTATCCGGTCCATGTTGGTGGCTCTTTGGGCGGCCAGCCAGGCAGCCTGGCCTTCAAGCTGTTCGCGCACTTCAAGCAGGTCATAAAGCGTGCGGGAGTGCCCGGAATACAGGTGCATCAGGGGACTGCTGTCATCGGCTTCCGAGCTGCCTGGCAAGATACTGGCTACGAACGATCCCTTACCGTGGTACGTTTTGATTACGCCCCGGCCCTGCAGCTCATGCAGCGCTTCACGGACAAGCGCCCTGGATACCCCAAGCCGAAATGCCAGCCGTCTTTCTGACGGAATTTTCTGGCCGGGCGCCAGGCCGCCGTCGAGAATCAGTTGTTCCAGCCGAAAAGAAATGTCTTCCGATTGAGCCATAACCCGCCTTGTTCCGATCACTACCTGTTGCTGACGAATGAACTAGAGTTGGTATACCTGACAGCATAGTCTCCAAAAACTGGTCAGACCAGTGCTCAATAATCTGGACTAACCTGTGCGTGATCCGGACTATGGAAACAGGTTGGGCGTCAGGACTTTGCACGCCCAAATGACTTCACCTGGCAGACATGGGAGCGACCACATATGTTGACGATCAATCGACTGGACTTGGGAGATGCGAGACTCCTGATTGAGGGGGCGGCACAGAAGGCTCGTGACATTGGCGTACCCATGTGCATCGCGATAGTGGATGAGTCCGGCAACCTCATCGCTTTTGAGCGAATGGACGGCGGCAAGATTACCAGTGTGACCATCGCGCAGGACAAGGCGTTTACTGCTGCCGCTGCCAAGAAAGCCACTCACGACTACAACAAGGTCAACGTACCGGGCAGCCTGGCGTTCGGTATTCATACCGAAGTGGGCGGCCGCATCAGTTCCGTCGGTGGCGGACTACCCGTAATTGTCGACGGCGAAGTGGTGGGCGGTATCGGCCTGAGTTCCGGTACCCCGCAGCAGGACATGGACTGTGCCCAGGCCGGTATCGACCACTTTGAAACCAAACGCGGTTAATGGCTGTCACAGCTGAAGCGACACATTCCCAGAGACTGATATGACCATCAAGCCGAAAGTCAGCAAAGCCGACCTGGCGGAGCAGTTCCGGACGTTTATCGACCCGGACTATGTCATTACCGATGACGAAACCATGAAGCCCTACGAATGCGACGGCATGTCCATGTACTGCGAAATGCCGTTGTTGGTGGTGCTGCCGGAAACCGTCGAACAGGTACAGCGGGTGATGCGCATCTGCAATGAAAACGCCGTGCCGGTGGTGGCCCGTGGCGCGGGCACTGGGCTCAGTGCCGGTGCCATGCCCAACAAGGAAGGCGTGGTGCTGTCACTGGCCAAGTTCAATCGTATCCTTAATATCGACCCGCTGGCGCGCACGGCCAGTCTGCAGCCCGGCGTTCGTAACCTGGCGATCAGCGAGGAAGCGGCCCAGTATGGCCTCTATTACGGTCCCGATCCTTCCTCCCAGATTGCCTGCACCATCGGCGGCAATGTGGCGGAAAACTCCGGCGGCGTGCATTGCCTGAAGTACGGCCTGACCGTCCATAACATCCTTAGCGTGGAAATGGTCACCGCCGAGGGCGATGTGGTTACCGTCGGTAGCGATGGTCTCGACAGTTGCGGCATGGACCTGCTGGCGCTGATGACCGGCTCCGAAGGCCTGCTCGGTGTGGTCACCGAGGTCAAGGTCAAACTGCTGCCCAAACCCGAAGTGGCCCAGGTGGTCATGGCCGGTTTTGACAGCGTGCAGAAAGGCGGTGATGCGGTGGGCGGCATCATCGCCCACGGCATCATCCCCGGTGGTCTGGAAATGATGGACGGCCACGCCATTATCGCCGCCGATGACTTTGCCCATGCCGGTTATCCGCGGGATGCCAAGGCCTTGCTGCTGTGCGAAGTGGACGGCACCGAAGAAGAAGTGCATGAACACATCGCCGAAGCGGAAGATGTCTTCCGCAAACTGGGCGCCACCTCGGTGCGAACCTCCCAGAGTGAAGAAGAGCGCGCACTGCTGTGGAAAGGACGCAAGTCCGCCTTCCCTGCGGTGGGCCGTATCTCGCCGGATTACTACTGCATGGACGGCACCATTCCCCGCCGTGAAATCGCCCACGTGCTGACCGAGATGGAAAAAATGTCGGAAGAATTCGGCCTGCGGGTGGCCAACGTATTCCATGCCGGCGACGGCAACCTGCACCCGCTGATCCTGTTCGATGCCAACGTACCCGGCGAATTCGAACGCACCGAAGCGTTCGGCAGCAGCATCCTTTCCCTTTGTGTGGAAGTAGGCGGCTGTATTACCGGGGAACACGGTGTGGGTGTGGAAAAAGTCCGCCAGATGGCCGTGCAGTTCAACGACGAAGAGCTGCAGCAGTTCCACGACGTTAAAGCCGCGTTCGACCCGAAGGGCATCCTGAACCCCGGTAAAGGCGTACCGGCTTTGCGTTTCTGCCAGGAATACCGCTCACTCGAATACAAATTACACAAGCACGACCATACGGAAGCCGCCCATGGCTGATCATCTCCAGACACTCCGGGAGCAAGTGCTCCAGGCCCGCGATGGTGGGCAAAAACTCAATATCGTTGGTGGTGGCACCAAGGCCTTCATGGGCCGCACCGCCGACCCGGATGCCGGTACTCTCAACGTGGGGGAACACACCGGAATCGTCGATTACCACCCGGTGGAACTGGTGCTCACCGTGCGCGCCGGCACCACCCTGACAGAAATAGAAGCGACCCTGGCCGAAGAAGGGCAGGCGCTGCACTTTGAACCGCCCCATTTCGGCGAAGGCTCCACCATCGGCGGTACCCTGGCCTGCAACCTCTCCGGCCCCGGCCGCCCCTGGGCCGGCTCCGTGCGCGACCAGGTGTTGGGTGTACGGCTGATCAACGGCAAAAGCGAACACCTGCGCTTCGGCGGCCAGGTGATGAAAAACGTCGCCGGTTATGACGTTTCCCGCATGCAGGCCGGCGCCATGGGCACCCTCGGCGTGCTGACCGAAATCAGCATGAAAGTCATGCCCAAACCGGCCGCCACCCTGACTTTGGTTCAGGACATGGCAATGGCCGACGTCATCCACTACATGAACAGCCGCGCCGCCGAACCCAAGCCCATCACCGCCGCCTGCTGGCTCGACGGCAAAGTCTACCTCCGCCTGTCCGGCGCCCGCTCGGCGGTAGAAGCCACCGCCCAGAAATGGTCTGGCGAAGTGATGGAAAACGGCGACCAGTTCTGGCGCCAGATCCAGGATATGCAGCACGAATTCTTCACCGACGACGACCCGTTATGGCGATTCTCCGTCGGCTCCACTGCTGCTAATCCCAAGCTCGACGGCCCCTGGCTGATCGACTGGGCCGGTTCCCAACGCTGGTACCGGGGCGACGCCGAGATGAAACAGATGGAAGCACTGGCGAAGGATGCTGGGGGACAAGTCAGCCTGTTCCGTGGCGGTGATCGCGAGGGTGAAGTGATGCATCACCAGCCGGATGCCCTGAAAGGCATACAGCGCCGCGTGAAAAATTCATTCGATCCCAATGGCATATTCAACCCTGGGCGGCTTTACAGTTGGTTGTAGTCAACTGAGATGCCCGGGAAGTGATTGGCTGCCCCTTTTCTGAAACTGTGCGGAGCCATGGATGGCGGAGCCCAAGCGCACATGGATGTGCTTGAAGCGTGTTTCAGAAAAGGGGCAGCCACTCACTTGTGCACCGAATTTTGAGAATAGGTAAACCATGCAAACAAATTTAGTCCAACAATATGCCAACACCCCGGAAGGGCAGGAGGCCGAATCCATCCTGCGGGCCTGTGTCCACTGCGGCTTCTGCACGGCAACCTGTCCCACCTACCAGGAACTCAATGACGAGCGCGACGGCCCCCGTGGCCGCATCTACCTCATGAAAATGTTCCTCGAAGGCCAGGAAGTCACCGAAAAAACCCGCGAACACCTGGACCGCTGCCTCACCTGCCGCAGCTGCGAAACCACCTGCCCCTCCGGCGTCCAGTACGGCCGCCTGATAGATATCAGCCGCGGCCTGATGGAAGAAGAAATGCCCCGCCCGCCAAAAGACAAGTGGGTACGCTGGGCACTGGCGCGCGTCCTCCCCAACCGCAAACTGTTCGGGGTGTTGCTGCGCCTCGGCCAACTGTTTCGCCCGGCGCTGCCGGAAAAACTGCGCACCAAAGTACCACCCAGAAAAGAAGCCAGCCCCTGGCCTGCGGCGAGCCATAGCCGCATCGTGCTGGCACTGGCCGGTTGCGTGCAGCCGGCCGCCACCCCCAACACCAACGCGGCTGCCGCCCGTGTGCTCGACCGCCTCGGCATCACCATGGTGGAAGCGCCGGAAGCCGGTTGCTGTGGCGCAGTGAACTACCACCTGTCCGAACACGAGAAAGGCCTGGAGCGCATGCGCCAGAACATCGACGCCTGGTGGCCCGCCATCGAAGCCGGCGCCGAAGCCATCATCATGACTGCCTCTGGCTGTGGCGCCATGGTGCAGGACTACGGCCACCTGCTGCAGGATGATCCGGTCTACGCCGCCAAGGCCAAAAAGGTGAGTGAACTGACCATCGACCTGGGCGCATTCCTGCTCAAACAGGACTTGGATAAGCTCAAAGTGCACCAGAATCCGGGCAAGGTGGCCTTCCATTGTCCCTGCACCCTGCAACACGCCATGCAACAGAACGGCGTAGTGGAACAGGTGCTGACCAAAGCGGGCGTGACCCTGGCTGCCACCAAAGACAAGCACCTGTGTTGCGGGTCAGCGGGTACATACTCCGTGCTCCAGCCGGAGCTCAGCCAGAAGCTGCTGGGTAACAAACTCAAGGCACTGACCGTCGATAACCCGGACCGCATCGTCACCGCCAATATCGGTTGCCAGATGCACCTGGAAACCAAAGCCACTGTGCCAGTTCAGCACTGGATCGAATTACTGGACCAATAACCTCTGCTATAGTCCCCGGCTTACAACTGAAACCACAGGGAGTGGAATCGTATGCCAGGGAGTTTGGTAGTCTTGTTTATTGTCTCGCTATTTACCTTAGTATTCGCGTCGTCCGCGTCAGCAGGTGTTTACACCTGGACCGACGCCGACGGTGTGGTTCACTTTACCGACAAACAACCGCCGACCCGCAACCACGACACCGTCACGCTCAGTGAACCTTCGGTGGTGCCTATGTCCGAGAACATCGAGCAGGGTAGGCGGGTAACGACCATCAACCAACAGGTCAGTCGCAGTCTGGAGCGATCAGACTCAGGCCGGCGTTCTGCCGGTGGCAGCAAAAAAACGGACGCGCGTCACCAGAAAACGTGTGAGGGATACCGTAAGCGACTCGACCGGATTCAGCAGAAACTCAGGGCCGGTTACAGTAATGACCAGGGCAACCGCCTGCGGCGTCAGCGCAGAGAGGTGAGCCAGGCCCTGAGCCGTGAATGTCTGTTGCGGTAGGGCCCCTTCACTATTGGAGTCGGGCAGGTTACTGCCCGAATGTGGTGGTCACCAGATAGGCGGTATAGCCGACAAAGCAGGCCATGAGCAGGGTGCCTTCCACTCTGTTGATCCGGCCCGGACCACGGAAGCCATAGCCAAGCACAAACAGCGCAAAGGTAAGGCCAGCCATCACCGGAAGGTCCCGCACCAGAACTTCATCCGCGACCGGCATGGGTGAAATCATGCCGGCGATGCCCACCACCGCAAGTGTGTTGAACAGGTTGGAGCCCAGAATGTTACCCAGAGCCAGATCGTGCTCACCCTTGCGGGCAGCAATAACAGACGATGCCAGCTCCGGCAACGAGGTTCCAACGGCCACAATGGTCAGGCCGATGATCAGATCGCTTACGCCAAAAGCCGTGGCCAGATCCACCGCCCCCCATACCAGAATGCGGGAGCTGATAATCAGCAGGATCAGCCCGGCTATCAGCCAGAACACCGCCTTGCGAATGGGCATGGCATGGGCTTTCAGCTCCACGCTCACTTCATCCGCGAGTGGGTCATCCGGTTTCTTCATACCTGACCAAATACTCCAGGAAAGTAGTGCCGCAAAGGTCAGCAGCAAGCCAACGGCATCCAGCCGGCTGAGGGAACCATCCAGAATCTGCCAGGCCGCCAGAAGCGTCACCAGGATCAGAATGGGCAGTTCCTTCCGCATGACCTGAGAATGCACAGCAATCGGAGAAATCACTGCGGTGATACCCAGAATCAACGCAATATTGGTGATGTTGGAGCCGTAGGCGTTACCCAGCGCCAGCCCGGGGTTGCCCTGAGAGGCGGCCAGAGCCGAAACCACCATCTCTGGTGCGGATGTGCCAAAACCAACCACCACCATCCCGATCAGCAGCGGCGGCATGCCGAAATGTCCGGCGGTGATTGCAGAGCCCTCAACAAACCGATCAGCACTCCAGACCAGCAGGGCAAGACCGGCAAAAATGGCAAGTAAGGCAATGAGCACGTTAGTGAACTCCTGTGTAAGCGTTGCGATATTTGACGGTACGCGCCTTCTCGGCGCAATTACACACATCTACCTATGCATTCATGGGGATAAATCCGGATTGGCGCATCCGGAATGCCTCGAATGTTTTTTACGAAACTCGGTAGGCGTGCAGCCCTTGAGTTTGCGGAATGCGGTATTAAACGTGGACTTTGAGTTGAACCCCACGTCGTAACAGATTTGTGAAACATTGAGATCGGTACCGGACAGGGCCTTGCAGGCGGCCTGTATGCGATACCCATTCACCCATTCATAGAAATTGGATCCGGAACACAGGTTGATGGCAGCGGATGCGTTGTGGGTGGTTGTACCGCATTGCTCGGCGAGTTTCCCGAGTGTCAGTGAGCTGTTCCTGAACAGGTCCTTTTCCATGGCAATAGTGAGCTCCCGGAACAGAAGCCGTTCAGCTTGTGCTGCGGCTTCGTCGCCAGACATTTCCGGTAGCGCTGCGGGGAGGCCTTCGTTGTGTACCGGGGCTTCCCTTGGAATATGCATGGGCGGGTGGGCATGAGTCAGCAGCAGGTAAGTCAGGTACGCGGTAGTCGGCGCCAGCACGTAGATGACAGAAAAGCTCTCGCCGAATGCGATATAGATAGCGATGCGGATGGTCATGCTGGCAACGATAATCAGTTGGATCAGCTGCAGGTGACCGATCCACTCCCGCACCGCGGGCTTACGGGTGTTGACCCCCCGCAAGTGCTGTATCCACCAGTAAGTCAGGCTAAGGCCGCCGATGACCGCCAGATACGAATTACCATAGAGAGTGACCGGCTCCCAGAGCGACTCAGATGTACGGGCCTGAAGCATCCAGTGTATCTTGAGTTTGCCCGGCAGGCTCCAGAAGGGAATGGCAAGCAGTGCGACCGCAATCATGGGGGAGGCATGCAGCCACCGATTTTTCTTCCGTGCCAGGACATTTTCACCCTGCAGCGCTCTGATGTATCCGTAGATGCAGAAAGGAATCAGTACTATGACCGGATCTGCCAGCTTCAGGAAAAACGGAACCTGCCGGAACCAGCCGCTGGCATGATAGAGAAACTCGAGAGACTGTAGGACGATAAGGCAGACGAGTGCCAGTAAATAGGCCATGGGCAGCCGATCCTGCTGTCGCTTCACAAACCAGCCCAGACTGGCGAGAAGCAGGATCCCTCCGATGCACAGGCACACCAGTGCTGCAGCAGCCGTCCAGTAATTCATTTTGACCTCGCGTTCGGATAGATCGAGACGAACTCGTAATCTGTTGTTATCAAATAATAAATCATTGTTTTGTCGGGTCCATCGACACGGACGACCAGGGCCTTGTTATGCCGTTAAATGGTTGGCTCCAAACCACAAACATAACAAGAGAGAAACCTGCTATGCGTATACCTGTCGGTATTCTTCTGCTTGGCTCTGCCATATTATCAGGCTGTGGCGGCGGCTCTGACAATTCAAGCCATCAGCCTGCGCCGGAGCCGGATACAGACTATCAGGCGACGATTCGGTATACCGAATCCGGCGTGCCTCACATCACCGCTGAGAACTATGGATCTCTGGGGTATGGCATCGGGTATGACCATGCCCGACACAACCTGTGTACTCTTTCCGAGCAACTGGTCAAGCTCAAATCCCGCAAGTCCCGATACTTCGGCCCGGGTGACAATAACGCAAATCTATTGACGGATGTGGGCTACAAGGCGCTGGACTATCCCGGCCAGGCCGCTGACCTGTTCGGCCAGTTGTCAGAAAGGTCCACCGAGCTTCTGGAGGGCTATGCAGCCGGATTCAATCGCAACCTCGAAGAGCGGCAGGGGCCAGCGGATTATCCGTCTCCCTGTCGGGGCGCCGAATGGGTTGAGCCGATTTCAGCCCAGGATCTGTTGGCTTACCAGCTGGATCTGGCGGGGCTCTCAAGTGCTCGGAATTTCCTCAGCGCCATTGCTGCCGCGCAGCCGCCCGCCGCGAAAGCGCACACTTTGCAGGCCACGCTCGACGTCAGCCAGGTGCTGACCGCCGAAGGTATCGGCAGTAACGGCTGGGCGCTGGGGCGGGACAAAGTGGATGGTGCCAGCAGCCTGCTTCTGGGCAACCCTCATTTTCCATGGGATGGCGAACTCCGGTTTTACCAGAACCACTTGACCATTCCCGGGGAGCTCAACGTCAATGGCGTCACCTTGATCGGGTTGCCAGCTGTTGTTATCGGGTTCAACCATAACCTTGGCTGGACCCATACGGTGTCCCAGTCCAAACGTTTCACGCTTTACCAGTTGACCCTGGACGAGGAAGATCCCACCCGCTACCTGTACGATGGCTCCTATCGTGATATGACGAAAAAGAACGTCACCATCGAGGTGAAGTTGCCGGACGGCAGCCTGACGGAACATAGCCAGCCGGTCTATTTCAGCCACTACGGGCCGATGGTCAATCTTGCCTCTCTGTCGCCCGCTATGGGCTGGAGCAGCTCGTCCGCCATTACATTCCGAGATGCTAACGTCGGTAACATCCGGATGCTTGATCAGTGGCTGGCCATGGGAAAGGCGGACAACCGCGAGACATTCTTCCAGGCCTTTGAAGATCATCAGGGTATTCCCTGGGTCAATACCGTGATGATTGACAAGGAGGGCACCGCGAACTTTATTGACGGCACTCAGGTCCCGAGGCTCAGTGCCACCGCCGAGCAATATTGGCGTATGGCGTCTCAGTCTCCGGAGCTGGCTCCGATCTGGCTGGACGGCGCCGGTAGTGTCCTGCTGCCGGGTGATGATTCCGGGTATGAGTGGGTCGATACCGGTAAAGCCGGGGCCCCCGGACTGGTGCCATTTGCCGATGCTCCGAAACAGACCCGCACGGATTACGTGTTCAATGCCAACAGCAGCCACTGGCTCACCAACCTCGACGAGCCTCTGGAAGGGTTCAGCATTCTCTATGGCCCGGAACAGACCGTTCGCAGTACCCGTACCCGCTATAACGCACAGTTGATCAGCGATAACAGTGGCGGCGGGCTGGCAGGGCCGGATAGCCTGTTCTCCCTGGAGGAACTTCAGAGTGTGCTGACGCACAACGGTTCCCTTTTTAGTGGCGAATGGCGCAATGAGCTGACCCAGCGCTGTACCAACTATCCCACCGTTGACTACCAGGGAGTCGAGTTTGATCTGACGCCGGCCTGCCAGACCCTGATTGACTGGGATGGTCGCTACAACACTGACAGCGCCGGCGCCCATCTGATGCGCGAATTCCTTGTTGCCTTCAGGGTTTCAGGTCACCGGGCGCTGGCTGACAACCTGTTTGCAGAAGGATTCGATGTGATGGCTCCGGCATCCACGCCTGCAGGCCTGGCTGCCATTGACCCGGCAGCGCCGAAAGAAGATCCGGTTCTCAAAGCGCTCGCAGCCGCTGCGGACCGGCTGACAAGCGCCGGTATTAGCCTCGCCGCGCCTCTGGGCGATTTGCAGTATGTCCTGAAGGCCGAGGGAAAGCAGCCGATTCCGGTATCCGGGGGGTACTCCTTCGAGGGCGTGTTCAACATGGCGGAAACCACGGCAGCCTCCCGGAGCACATCGGATCTGGCCAATACGCTGACCGGAACGCCGGTACCCGACAGTCTGCTATTTGCCCTGGATGAGAATGGGGACGGTGCCGAAGAGTTGGCCTATCGCATCAACTACGGCTCTAGCTTCGTGATGGCGCTGGAGTTCACCGATGACGGGCCATACGCGGAGATGTTCCTGTCCTACAGCCAGGATCATGATCCGGAAGGCGAGTACTTTGAAGATCAGACCAGAAAGTACAGCGAGCTGGAATGGCGCCCGATGTTGTTTGACAGCAGCGATGTTGAGGCGGCTCTCGTGGACACCATCGAGTTAAGGGAGTAACCGACGCCTGCCGGGAAACTGACCGGGCCGATTAGCGGCCCGGTAGTGTTGTGGTAGGTTCATGCTCGCTTGAAACTGGCCAGGGCAACCGCAGCTGTCACGAACAGGCCGCCGAATACCCGGTTCATCTGCCGCTGGCGGTATGGTGTGGTCATAAAGCGGAAGAGCTGGCTGGCTAGCAGGGCGTAGCCCAGCATGACCAGGCAATCCACCAGGATAAGCGTCGCACCCATGGTGACCAGTTGCGGGCCATGGGGCTGCCCGGCGACCAGGAATTGCGGGAACAATGCCACCAGGAAAACCGTGGCCTTTGGGTTGGTCAGGTTGACCAGGGCCGATTGCCAGAAACGCTTTTGCCCACTCACCATGGGCTGGTTCTCAGCAACGCTCTCAACCACCGGCTCCCGCCATTTCTGGATGCCCAGCCAGATCAGGTAAGCCACCCCCAGCCACTTGATAATCGCCAACGCCCATACTGATGAGGCGACCAGCGCCCCGAGACCGGCGCCAACCAGCAAAATCTGGGCGCCATAACCCAGTTGCAGCCCGAGTATGGCCGGCATAGACTGCTTCACGCCGTAACGTAGTCCGTTACTCATGGTGTTCACTGCACCCGCACCCGGCGAGATGCTGATCAATACCGCTGCCACCATGAAAGTCAGCCAGAGTGTGAGTGACATTCCTTATAGTCCCTTTGCTGAAGTGTGAACGGAAGGTGCTAAACTGGCACCGCAAACCCATGATAGCGCCAACAGGAGAAATCGCCATGGCCAGGAAGCGGGCAAAGCCCACACAACACAGCGCGGTGCAGCGCGAACTGAGAACCCCGAAGTATCACATGCGGGTGGTGGAAGACAAAAGCAAGTACAAGCGCAAGCGTGACAAGACGGTGAGAATCGAGGATTTCCGCAAGGCTGCCTGATGGGTGGTTTTACGAAAATCCTTGATTCTCCCTCCTGTAGAGCTCTCACGTTTTTATGCCCCAGATTCAGCTGGCGATATTATTGGGAATGACGGTCGCACTGGGACCGTTGGCACTGGACGCCTACCTGCCAGCCTTTCCGGACATCTCTGATGGCCTGGGCGTGTCCCACGGACAGATCGGGTTAACCCTCAGTGCCTACGTTGGCGCATTGGGGCTGGCGCAACTTGTCGGTGGGCCGTTATCTGATCGTTATGGCCGCCAGCAGGTTCTGTTGGGCGGGCTCTCCATATTTGCTGCAGCGGCCTTGATGGTTGCCCATGCCGACACGATAGATCAGATGTTGTTCTGGCGGGTCGTCCAGGGGATTGGGGGGGCTTTCTGCGCGGTATCGGTTCCGGCTATTGTCCGGGATCAGAGCCATGGTTCCGAGGCGGCCCGTTTGTTCGGGCTTATCGGGTTAATCATGTTTGTGGCCCCCGCGCTCGCGCCTTCCATCGGTTCCGTGCTGCTGGTGATCAGTGATTGGCCGGCGATCTTCCTGATGTTGACGGTATACGCCGTGTTGCTGGCCATCGTCCTGCACTTTGCATTGTTCCGACGCCTGCCGAAGCGGGAGAGGGAGGCTACCCCTGTCTCCACTCTTGTGACCAACTACCTGCTGGTGCTGCGGCACCCGGTGACCATGAGGTTTATTGGTCTGCAGGCGCTGTGCTTCAGCGCCATGCTGGTGTTCATTACCCATGCGTCCTTCATCTACCAGGAGTGGTTCGGGTTATCCAAGGCCATGTTCTCCGGCCTGTTCGCCGCCAACATCGGGGCCATGGCTTGCGTTAATCTGTTGAACCGTCGGCTCCTGAATCGTTTCGAATCCGTCGACATTCTCAGGGTGTCGGTTTTCCTCCAGACCGTTGCAATCATCGCGTTGGTGCTATCCGCCTGGGCCGCCGCTCCCTATTGGGTTGTCGCAGCATGCATCATCGTTGCCGTGGCCTTCATGGGGGCCATCGTGCCCAACAACATGGCCAACGCCCTGGAGTTCTTCCCGCAACTCGGTGGCACTGCAGCCGCCTTGCTGGGCGCAGCGCAATTCACCACCGCTGGCGCCATCAGTGCGATATCAGCCACGCTCAGTGGCGGTTCGCTGCTGCCCATCGTGTTGACCATGGCGGTTTGTGTGGCAGGGGCTGCGGTTCTTGCCGCCGGGGCGCCGGGGGCGGTTCGGCGCGAGCTGGCGTTGTCCCGGTGAGATTCACTGTCGCCCGCAACCGGTGTATCGCACGCCATCAGCCGGGCGATACAAGGCCTTAACGGAAAATGCAGTGCTTGGCGAAATCGCCAGCTTCGTTCGTCGTCCAGTCTCCCTTCGGCTTCTCCTCCATATCCACGCACCAGGCTTCGCTGCCGACCTCCGGGCTACAAGCGGTCAGGATGAATAGAGCGGCGACTGCAGTGACTGCCTTCAAAGCTGTTGTCATGGGAGCTCCCCCTGTTGAAAAGGCGGCATTATGGCAATTACCGAGGCTGGATGGGAGAGGTCTCTCCAATCAAAACGTGTATGCTCAAAGTCAGGAATTTATCAACACAGGAGGGGCGACGTTGAAAGATCTTGAACAGCACAAAAAGATCGCCGTACTGATCGATGCAGACAACGCCCAGTTGTCAAAGTTGCCGCTGATCATTGAGGAGCTGTCCTCTCATGGGCATGTGGTTGTGAAGCGGGCTTATGGCGACTGGTCGGTGGACAGCCTCAAGAACTGGAAGACCGTTCTCAATGAACTGGCCATCCAGCCTATCCAGCAGTTCGCCTATACGAAGGGCAAGAACGCCACCGATGCGTCCATGATCATTGACGCCATGGACCTGCTGTATTCCTCCAAGTTTGATGCTTTTGCCCTTGTCTCCAGCGACAGCGACTTCACCAAGCTGGCGTCCCGGCTGAGGGAATCCGAGATCTACGTATTCGGATTCGGCGAGAAAAAGACTCCGGTATCGTTCCGCAGTGCCTGTGACGACTTTCTTTTCACGGAAAACCTTGAGTATCCGGAGGAAGTGACGCCGGATGAGCCGGCCAAAACCGAAAAAGAAACCCCGAAAAAGAAATCCGAAAAGCTCCCTGAGGAAGTGGCACTGCTCAAACGAGCCTGGGAACAAACCCAGGACGAACAGGGGTGGGCGACCTTCTCCGCAGCCGGCTCCTTCCTCAAACGCACCCGCCCGGATTTCGACCCCAGGACCTATGGCGCCAAGAAGTTTTCTGATTTGTTGGTCGCGAGATCCGAGTATTTTACGGTCAAGAAGGGGGCTGACGGGCAGGGGTATAGGGCTTACAGGCCAGTCAACGAGAAGTAATCAGGCAGCTGTCTCTGTACGATTCGCGAAACTACGTTTGAAGTGTCTGGTTTGGAGCGGAAGAAGATCCTTCATGAATGGGCGCAAGTCATAATCCAGGCCCCATTGTTTGGCGAGGGTGTCAACTTTCAACTGGCTTTCCCGGTGGGGAACATCGGCCTTGGCTGATTGGGCAACTTCCTGGAGCTTGGTTTTCTGTTCAGCTGAGAGACAGTTGAAGCGAGAGAGACGATCAAGCAAATAGCCAGCGACGCGCTTGTCCTCAACGGAAAGCCCGGATAATGATGGCAAGTAATTCTTGTGCCAGAGCTCCAGGGCGGCTCGCATCACCTCTTGGGCAGTAGCGTCAGATAAGCCTTTTTTGGACAACTCTAAGAATGCGCTCATGATTGATCAAAAAAACGTCAGGGTTTATAGGTTTTTATAGCGTGCTCAATATGGCTTGTCAAAGTGCTGACATTACCGACGTAGTATTTAGAGGCTTCAAGGGCTCGCATTCTGAACTCCTCAATATCAAGGCCGTGGGAAAAAAGTGTGTGGATGTCCTCGATGTCTTGCTCTCCATAACGGCCCAGTTTTGAAACAGCCAAGTCTACTTTTTGTACAACATAGACCTCGAGCGGCGAGCTATCCTCAATTGGATTCAGTCGAATTGCTTCTTCCTGGTAGAGTTCGTGAATCGGGGCTAATGTTGGGTTGAAGGTTTCGTCCAGGACGATAGAAGATGGACCTGTATCTGGGTCATCATAGAAAATGTCGTCGAGTTCCAGGACAAGTTCTCCCATGGAAACCTTCTCGGCGGCCTCAAGCTCAACGTCCAAATCACTGCTTCCCCGAGCTTTGGTGTGCAAGTGCAGGGCACAACCACCGAAAATATATGCACGACAGCTTCCGGGAGGATTTCCTTTCTCAGCAAGGATCTCTGATAGGTTATCCACCAGTTCAAGTATAGCCTTTCCCATTGGGGTGTCCGTGTGGAGCGTCATAGAGGAAATCCTTGATCGTTGTCTAACGGGAGTTGCTCGGTCGGGATGGCCCGAGCTTACCTCCAGCAAATATGCCCGGCCATCCCCGCGCAATTGGCTAAGCAGCTCGGTGGCTACATGCCGGGTTGTTTGATGCGGCGGCGGACCTGTCGCTTGCCTTCTCGGCGAACTACTAAGAATTCCTTGGTAGTTGGCTGCTCGACCAGTTTCTCATCTTTATAGATGTTCCGCAGGTGCATGAGAACGTTTTCGGGTGTCGTATCGAATAGCTGACCCATTTGTGCCTGGCTCAGCCAAACCGTTTCATGCTCCATCGCCACTTCCAGCCGCGCCTGGCCATCGCTTGCGGTGAAGAACCGTACCTGTTGTTCAGTCATGACATTTCCTTGTCCAGGTTGGTGGTCTTCAGCATTTCGAGGGGCAGGATTTAATCACCGTGAGCAAGGAAGTTAAGGTGATAGACATCCGCATAAAAGATCCGATACTTCCACGAGGGTAGCTAATCTACGTATGCCGTCATACCTTTGCCAGCCACTTCATTGTGAAGGGCGAAGATATTCTTACCCTTCAGAAAATACTGGGTCACTCTGATATTAAGCTGACAATGAGATATAGCCATCTTTCGCCACAATTTATGCAGAAAGTCGTCGAGATAGATCCTTTGTCTATCGTCTATGGTAATTAGGTGATTTATAGCGAAGGAGTTAATTATGAGTACGACAGACATGATCGAAAAGTGGCATGAGAAGTGTCGATTGGCGAATGAAGCCCAAGAAAGGTATGACCAAGATCGTACTTCCGAGAATTACTCAAGGCTTCAGCAAGCCCTCTACGAAAGAGGTCTCATTGAGGAAGAAATGAACCCTGGCGCCACTCACTCACACCGGGCGTAATTTTGCGTGGACACTTCGTGGACACCAGAAACAACAAAGCCCGCACAAGGCGGGCTTTGTCAGAATTCTTAATGGTGCCCGGAGGCGGAATCGAACCACCGACACGGGGATTTTCAATCCCCTGCTCTACCGACTGAGCTATCCGGGCGTGTTGCGTTACTGCTGTGCAACGGGGCGCTATTAAACCGGTTTCGTTGTTTTGAGTCAAGGCTGAGGGGGAAAAATTTCCGGATCTTTTGCGGATTGCTCAGCCTTTGATCAATAAGGGTTATTTTTCCGGGGGTACGTAGCCTTCGGCTTTGTCGAAGGGCTCGTTGTTGAAGAAGCGCTCCATCTGGGCCTGCAGGTATTTGCGGGTGTTCGGGTCCATCAGGCTCAGGTGTTTTTCGTTGATCAGCATGGTTTGCTGGTTCTGCCATTCTTCCCAGGCTTTCTTCGAGACGGTTTCCCAGATCTCCTGGCCTTTCTTGCCGGGCATGGGCGGGAAATCCAGTCCTTCCAGTTCTTCCTGGTACTTGCGACAGAAAACGGTGCGGCTCATGTCTGCTCCTGTTGGAATTGGCCGTATGGATAGCTGCGCAGATGATAACAGATCGGAGCCCGGCACGGGGCAGTGTGCGGGCTCAGAGCAGGGCGGTCTGCTCCGGGTTGGTCAGCAGGGTGCGTATCGGGGCAGGCAGGCCCAGGGTGAGGGCCTGGTCCCGGTGTAGCCAGCGCTGGTTGTCGTTATCGGCGATGCTGCTGCTGGCGGTTACTGAAAGCCTCGCGGGCTGGATGTGCAGGTGATAGTGGCTGAAGGTGTGGCGGAAGCCGCCGATCAGTTCAGCGTCACTGCAATCAAAGCCATACGCCTGCTCACAGGCCTCAGGCAGTTCATCCGGACTGAATGCCGGGTCAAGCTCGGGCAGGCTCCACAATCCGCCCCAGATGCCGCTGGGAGGGCGCCTTTCCAGCATGATCCGTCCCTCGTGGTCTTCGAGGATGACCATCCAGGTGGTTTTCTCCGGTTTGGCTTTTTTGGGTTTTGAGCCGGGGTACAGGCTGACTTCGTTATTGCTGTGGGCAAGGCAGCCGCTTTGCAGCGGGCATGAATCACACTTGGGGCGTGAGCGGGTACAGACCATGGCGCCCAGATCCATGATGGCCTGGGTGTAGTCCCGTACCCGGGTGTCCGGGGTATGTTGTTCGGCATGTTCCCACAAAGTGTTGAGCACTCTGGTCTGTCCCGGCCAGCCCGGTACGGCATGGTAACGTGCGAGCACGCGTTTCACGTTGCCGTCGAGGATGGCTGCCCGTTTGCCGAGCGCCTGGGCCAGGATGGCGGCCGCTGTGGAGCGGCCAATGCCGGTGAGGGATTCCAGTTTCTCCTGGTCTTCCGGGAACTCACCGCCAAAGTCGTTCACCACGGTTCTGGCGGCTTTTTGCAGGTTGCGGGCGCGGGCGTAATAGCCCAGGCCGGACCAGTGGCTGAGTACGTCATCCACTGGCGCTTCCGCCAGGGCCTGCACGTCCGGGAACCTTTGCATGAAGGCCTGGAAGTAGGGGATCACGGTGGCGACCTGGGTTTGCTGCAGCATGATTTCCGACACCCAGACCCGGTAAGGGGTGCGGTTGTAGTGCCACGGCAGGTCATGCCTGCCGTGTTGGTCATACCATGCAAGCAGATCCCGGGCGAAACCGTCACTCATTAGTTAAACAGCCCCTTCACCGCGTCCTTGATTTTGTCGCCTTCTTCGCCCAGTTGTTCGTCGATTTTTTCCTGAACTTTTTCTTTGGCTTTGTCTTTGGCTCTATCGGTTTCTTCCTTGACCTTTGCCCGTGCGGCGTTGGCGGCGATGTCCTTCAGGGTGTCGCGGAAGCGGGAACCGTCAAATGAACACAGGCCGGCGGCGTCTTCGGAGAAGTTACCACGGCATTCAACGGGGATAACAACGTCTTCAACGTATTCCGTTACGCGGCAGGCCTCATCACGGTGGATTTCACCGACAATCCGCAGGCCCAGTTCGTAATCCAGGTCCGTTTGCTTCAGGTCAACCGTGCCGTCGCCTTCCAGACGCATGCCCGCCAGGGCCGCGACCAGGTCGGTATTGTTGAGGGTGTTGCCGTCGATCTTCAGTGTGCCCTTCATATCGTTAAAGGGCGTGGTAGCTCCCCAGTCACTGGTGCCCAGGCTTTCCTGGTTCGCCAGCGCGATGCCCTGGCACGCCATGCGCGTCAGGTTCATTTTACGGAATTCGCCTTCGGCCAGATTGAATGCGATTTCGCCCTTGGCGTTTTCACGCAGTGCCGAGATGCGGTTGCCAGTGGTTTTCACGTCCACGGACAGGTTGGCGCCACCGGAAAGCATGTCGACTTCCGCGAGGTCTGTCAGCAGCGGCAACGTCTGCACATTGTTGACCTTGGAGCCGATGGTCCATTTCGGGTTATCCGTGCGGGCGTCCAGGGTAACGTTGGCGCCGAAGCTGCCGTAGTATAGCTTGCCGCTGAACTCGTCCACTTTCAGTACGCCGTTTTTGGCGGTAATGGACGACTTGATCTCGTTGATGTTGAGGTTGCTGATGATCAGCTCGCCCAGGCCGAGGTCAATGTCCAGCAGCAGGGTGCGCAGGGTTTCCAGTGGCAGAAGATCGCTTTCCTCAGCCGATGCCTGCGCTGTACCTCCTGTCTCCTCGGGGGCATCGCTTGTGTCGCTGGCGGCTTCGCTGCCGTCGTCTTCCTTGGTGGGCGGCAGGTAGCGGTCAGCGTTGATTGCGTCACCCTGCAGGTTCAGTGCAACGGCGCTGTTGCTCAGGGTGTAGCTACCACCGCCTGAGAATGTGGTGTCATCCAGGCTGATGGACAGGTCGCTCAGTTCAACCGTGCCGGCTGGGCCGCCGATGCTGGTGGAGAAGGCGACAGCCTCGAGTACTTCGGGATCTTCGGTTTCAATAGCTGGCTGGCCGAGAGCTGCCATCAGGCTCTTGAGGGAGAACTCGTCAATGCTGAGGGTGCCGTTGAGCTGTGGCTTGTCGCCAAAGCCATTGACCGTCAGGTCGGTGTTGAGCTTGAGGTCGGCGAGGCTGGCGGTAAAGCCGTTGATGCTGGCGGTTTCGTTTTCGAGGTTGGCCTCGATGGAACCGGCCAGTTCAGCGGTTACTGCTTTGCCACCGAACGGCTCGCCGTTCATGTCGAAAACGGCCTCAAGGTCGGAGATGCCGAACTCGTTGAGGGCTTCGTTCGCGGCGAGACGGGCGCTCAGGCTGCCATCCACCACAAGTTGGGGTTGTCTGGTTTCAACCCGGAAGCTGATGTCCAATGGAAAGCTGCTGCCCAGGGTGATGTTACTGGCATTCACCGTGAAGTCTTCCAGGGTCACGGACTGGCCGGTGCTCGCATCATTGTAGTGAACCTGGGCATTGCTGATTTCCACGTTCTCGACATTGAAGTTCAGCGGCTCGCCGCCAGCGGCTTCGGTGTCCTCCTGGGCTTGCTCGCTTTGCTGTTCTTCAGCCGGTTCCTGGCTTTCACTCGCTTCACCTTCCGGCATGATGCGGGTCCAGTTGCCATTGCCGTCCTTATCCACGTTCAGGCGCGCATCCAGACCATCCAGCAGGAAGGTATTCACCCGTGGTGACATGGCAATCAGTGACCAGAAGTCCACCTGTGCCACCAGCTGCTCCATCCGCACGAAGCGTTCGCCCTCAAGGGTGGCTTCCACGCCATTGAGCTCCAGGCCGAGGGGAATGAAAGACCAGCCGATGTCACCCTCCAGGATGAGATCGAGGTTGGTGTTGTCTTCGGCGGCTTTCTCGATCTGTGGCTTGTAGTCATTGGGATCGATGACCATAACAGCGATTGCAACAGCGGCAATGGCCAGAATGATCAAACCGACGATTGCGAAGGCGATATAGCGAACAGCTTTCATAATTCAGGCTTCCTTCCATTTTTATGCGTTCGGGCAGCGCAGGACGAACAGACTTAAGGATAACGCAGGGTTAACAAAATAAAAGCGCGGATGTATGACAATACGTTAGTGATAGGCCAAAATAGGCGTCCTGTTTTCTGACAATTTTCTGACAACAACGTTGTGACAACTTTACAAAGATAAAAAGGAGCTGGCTGTGGCTATCACTGTATCGATCGAGCTGAACCGGGAACTGGACCTGCCGGGCAGTTACGATGAGGTGTTCGACCTCCTGGCCGACGTCCCCCGTTCTGCCAGCCACTTCCCGAAAGTGGACAAGTTGGTGGATCTTGGCGATAACGCCTATCGCTGGGAGATGGAGAAGGTGGGTGTCGACAAACACGCCATTCAGTCCGTCTATGCCTGTAAATATTCTGCGGACAAAAGCAGCGGCAGGATTACCTGGGAGCCGGTAAAAGGCGAAGGCAACGGCGTGGTTCGTGGTTCGTGGACGATTACCTCGAAAGGGGATGACGTTACCGCCGTCAAATTCCAGACCAACGCGGAACTCACCGTGCCGTTGCCCGGCATGTTGAAGCTGGCCATCAGCCCGGTCATCAAGCATGAGTTCAACAGCCTGGTGGACACGTACATGAGTAACCTGAAGAAAGCCTTCTGAGGTTCGGGTATCAACCCCATTGAAGGTCATGGTAGGACTCGGGGATGCAGAAAAGGTATAATCTGCAAATAATCAGTTTCCGGCATTTTGCCTATTCATAACCTGGAGTCCCCATGGCCGAACGTAAGGCTCGGGTAGAGAGAAATACCCTTGAAACGCAGATCACCGTCGAGATCAACCTGGACGGTACCGGGCAATCCTCCTTTGATACCGGTGTGCCCTTCCTTGAGCACATGATGGATCAGATTGCCCGCCATGGTCTGGTGGATCTGAACATCGTCTCCAAGGGCGACCTGCACATCGATGACCACCACACCGTGGAAGACATCGGCATCACCCTGGGGCAGGCCTTCAAGCAGGCCGTTGGCGACAAGAAAGGTATCCGTCGTTACGGTCACGCCTATGTGCCGTTGGATGAAGCCCTCTCAAGGGTTGTGATCGACCTGTCTGGCCGCCCCGGTCTGATGATGGACGTTCCCTACACCCGGGCTGCCGTAGGTGGCTTTGACGTGGACCTTTTCGAGGAGTTCTTCCATGGCTTCGTTAACCACTCCATGGTGAGCCTCCACATCGATAACCTGAAGGGCAAGAATACCCACCACCAGATTGAGACGGTATTCAAGGCCTTCGGGCGCGCCTTACGTATGGCTATCGAGATGGACGAGCGCATGGCGGGCATTACTCCGTCCACCAAGGGCTCGTTGTAGAAAGGCTCACTGTAACCGGTCATCGAAGGACACCGCATTACCATGAAAACCGTTGCCATTATCGACTACGGCATGGGCAACCTACACTCTGCTAAAAAAGCGGTAGAGCACGTAGCCCCGGACACCACCGTACTGGTTACCGACAACGCCGATCAGATCCGCGAAGCCGACCGGGTGATATTGCCCGGGGTCGGCGCCATTCGTGACTGCATGGCCGAAATCCGCCGTTTGGGCGTGGACACCCTGGTGCGCGAAGTGTCACAGGATCGCCCGTTTCTGGGTATCTGCGTTGGCATGCAGGCACTGATGTCCCGCAGCGAGGAAAACGGTGGCGTAGACTGCATCGACCTGTTTCCTTCTGAGGTGCGCTACTTCGGCGACAACCTGGCAGAAAACGGAGAGCGTCTGAAAGTGCCCCATATGGGCTGGAACGAGGTCTACCAGACCATCGAACACCCGCTCTGGCACAACATTCCGGACGGCGACCGTTTCTACTTTGTGCACAGCTACTACGCCGAAGCCGAAGGCAACGCCGACATCGCCGGCCGCGGCCATTATGGCGTTGATCTGGCGGCCGCGGTGGCGAAAGACAATATCTTTGCAGCGCAGTTCCACCCGGAGAAAAGCGCCCGGGCGGGACTGCAGTTACTGAAGAATTTTACTGAGTGGACTGGAAAATGCTGATTATCCCCGCCATTGATCTGAAAGACGGCAAATGCGTTCGCCTGCGTCAGGGCCGCATGGACGACTCCACGGTATTCGGTGACGATCCCGTTGATATGGCGACCCGCTGGGTGGAAGCCGGCGCCCGCCGCCTGCACCTGGTTGACCTGAACGGCGCCTTCGCGGGTGAGCCGGTCAACGGCGAAATCGTCCAGGCCATTGCCCGTAAATACCCGGACCTGCCCATCCAGATTGGCGGCGGCATCCGCTCGGCGGAGACCATCGAAGCGTACCTGAAAGCGGGCGTACAGTGGGTCATCATCGGCACCAAAGCCGTGAAAGAGCCGGACTTCGTCACTGAAATGTGCAAGAAATTTCCGGGCCATATCATTGTTGGTCTGGACGCCAAAGACGGCCGCGTCGCAACCGACGGCTGGGCGGAAGTCTCCGAAGTGATGGCTACGGATCTGGCGAAGCGCTTTGCCAACGACGGCGTCGATTCTATTGTTTACACCGATATCAGCCGTGACGGCATGATGCAGGGTGTGAACGTTGAAGCGACGGCGGCGCTGGCCGAAGCTGGCGGTATTCCTGTTATCGCCTCCGGTGGCGTCACCAACATGGATGATCTCAAGCGTCTGGCGACCGTGGCGGACAAAGGCATCCTCGGAGCCATCACCGGGCGCGCCATCTACGAGGGCACGCTGGATGTGGCAGAGGCACAGGCCTACTGCGACAGCCTGAAGGCATAAGGACACATTTATGGGACTGGCCAAACGCATCATTCCCTGTCTGGACGTGGACAAGGGCCGCGTCGTCAAGGGCGTGAACTTTGTCGATATCCGCGATGCGGGTGACCCGGTGGAAGTTGCCCGCAAGTACAACGAGCAGGGCGCGGACGAGATCACCTTTCTGGACATCACCGCCAGCCACGAGAGCCGGGATACCACCTACGAAACCGTTGAGCGCATGGCCAGCCAGGTGTTTATTCCGCTGACCGTTGGTGGTGGTGTACGCACGGTGGAAGATATCCGCAAGCTGCTGAACGCTGGCGCCGACAAGGTGTCCATCAACACCGCTGCGGTGTTTAATCCCGAATTTGTGCGGGAAGCCGCCGATCGCTTTGGCAGCCAGTGCATTGTGGTGGCCATTGACGCCAAGCGGGTGTCAGCGGAAGACGAAGCTCCGCGTTGGGAAATTTTCACCCACGGTGGCCGCAAACCGACCGGCCTGGATGCAGTGGAGTGGGCGCGGAAAATGACCGACATGGGTGCCGGTGAACTGTTGCTGACCAGCATGGACCGGGACGGCACCAAGATCGGTTTTGATCTGGGGCTGACCCGGGCGGTGAGTGATGCGGTATCGGTGCCGGTGATTGCCTCCGGCGGTGTCGGCGAGTTGCAGCATCTGGCGGACGGGGTGACCGAGGGCGGCGCGGATGCGGTGTTGGCGGCCTCAATCTTCCATTTTGGTCAACATACCATTCCTGAAGCCAAGGCGTTTATGAAGGCCCAGGGGATTGAAGTTCGGGAGTAGGTGGCGCGGCCCCAAACACCTATTCGCTCTTGGCGTACGCAGGCCGGATGGCCTGCTTCTCACCTTCCGCAAACATCGGCCGGTTGTTATTCCGAATGGCCCACAGGCCGCTCACCGTGGCGACTGCGATGCCTTGCTCGTCCAGCTTGGGCAGATTTTTCTCCAGATAGTCTACGGTCACCTTGTGCGGGTGGCCAATGCCGACGGCGCTGCCGTTCTTCCGTGCCCGCTCAATCAACAATTTGAACTGCCGATCCACGTATTCTTCCGTCTGCTCATGATCAAGAAAGACATCACGGGTGAGGGTGGGAATGCGATAGGCGTCTGCGACCTTGCCGGCAATCGACGATGCAATGGTGCGGCTGTCTACGAAATACACCGGATAGCGGTCCAGCTCCGACATAACCCAGTCCATGGGTTCCAGCTGTTGGGTCAGCAGGCTGCCCATGTGGTTGTTGACACCCTTGACGTGAGGGATAGACCGGAGGGCGCGGCGAAGCGTGTTCTTCAGGCTTTCCTGATCCATCTCGGGTGTCAGCCCGCCAGGGCCTAGCCCGAAATTACGGGTATTCGCCATAGGCGCGTGGAGCATGATTTCCTTGTGCCTGAGGTGGGCCAGCTTTGCCAGGGCAACGGTGTGTCGTCGATAGGGCAGGAAGGCCAGTGTCACCGGCTGTTCCAGGTTTGCCAGACGCTTGCCTTCGTGGAGGTTGTGGCCCATGTCATCAATGATGATGGCAATCGTCGGCGGCACTTGCCCTTGCGGCGCTGGCCCGGGAGTCTCCGCCCGGGCGGTTGTTGCCAGAAGCGTCGCGGCAATCAGTGAAATCAGCAGTCTCAAGGGCTTTAATCCGCGTTGTTGATGCTGGTCTTGTTGCCGCGCTTATCCAGAATCCGCAGGCCTTTGAGCAGGTTAAGCGCCGAACGCAACTGGTAATCCTGCTCAGCAGCGGACGCGTTCTGACGTTCTTCCTCAGCGTTGTCCTCGCCCTCATCCTGACCTTCCAGGTGGCCGCTCAGGTCTGCTTCCGTAAAGAATGGGCGGCCATCGAGTTCCTGCAGCTCAGCAGGTTTGACTTCGATGTCCGGCTTGATGCCCTTGGCCTGGATGGAGCGCCCGTCCGGGGTATAGTAACGGGCCGTTGTCATCTTGATGGCGTGGGTCTCATCCAGGGGAATGACGGTCTGTACGCTGCCCTTGCCAAAGGACTGGGTGCCCATCACTACTGCACGCTCATGGTCCTGCAGCGCGCCGGCGAGGATTTCCGAAGCGGAAGCGGAGCCGCCGTTAATCAGTACAACAATGGGGGTGCCCCCCACCACATCACCGGCTTTGGCGTTGAAGCGCAGGCGCGAGCTCTGTATGCGGCCCTCGGTATAGACAATCAGGCCTTCATCAAGCAGGGCATCAGCCGCCTCAACCGCGGCCTGCAGAATGCCGCCTGGGTTGTTGCGCACATCGATTACCAGGCCGTCGAGGTCGTTGCCATATTCTTCTTTCAGGTCGTTCAGGGCATCGACAAACTGGGTGCCGGTATCGGCCTGGAACTGGGTGATGCGGACATAGCCATAGCCATTATCAATCAGGCGGGATTTGATGCTGGTTACCTTGATGATGTCCCGCTCAACATCAATCTCGATGGGAGCGCTTTCCCCTTCACGCATGATGGTCAGCGTGAGGATCGTTCCGGGTTTACCCCGCATCAGCTTGACGGCCTCCTCCAGGGACATGCCTTTCACCGGCTGGTCGCCAAGCTTGATGATCAGGTCGCCGGCCTGCACCCCGGCCTTCTGGGCAGGGGTGTCGTCAATCGGCGCAATCACTTTCACAAAGCCGTCTTCCATGCCCACTTCGATGCCAAGGCCACCGAACTCGCCGGAAGTGCTCTCTTCAAGCTGCTCGTAATCCTTGGGGGCAAGGTAGGTGGAATGCGGGTCGAGGTCGGACAGCATGCCCTTGATGGCACTTTCCAGCAGTTGCCGGTCATCGACTTCCTCAACGTAGGCATCCTTGATGCGGCTGAACACTTCGGTGAATTTGCGAAGGTCATCAAGGGGGAGCTGCTCTTCAGGATCGGGGAGCTGGATCTGCACACGTTCGCCATTCTGCACACCTTCCAGGAGTTCTCCGGTACGGTCATCGGTTTCCTGGGCATGGACAAGGCCGGGAAAGGCAACAAAGCAGGTAATCAGAGTCAGTGCGCGGATCGTTGTGGCGTTATGTGTACTTCTGGCCCGTCTCATTCACTTATCCTGTGTATATTCCGATGGTTGAGCAGTCCCCTGCATACCGGGACAGTATGGCGTCACTGGTCGGGTTTGTCAGCCCTTGGCCTCTATAACCCGGAGCCGCGTCTACTTTGCCAGCCAGTTGCGGGGGTTCACGGGTTTGCCGTTGCGGCGAATTTCGAAATAGAGTGCCGGGTCATCGGTGCCGCCAGTGCGTCCGGCGGCGGCAATGGCCTCACCGGCTTCTACCCAGTCTCCCGGGCTGGTGTAGAGGCTGCTGCTATGGCCGTAGAGCGTCATGTAGCCATCGCCATGATCGACAATGGTTATCAGGCCGAACCCTCGCAGCCAGTTGGCGAACACCACCCGGCCATAGTGTATGGCCTTGATGTCTGCATTTTCTTCGGTGTTCATCAGTAGCCCGTTGCGACGAAGTTTTCCGTCGGCATAACGGTCCCCGTACCCACTGAATACCTTGCCTCTGGCAGGCCACGGGAGTCTGTTTTGCAAGGAGCCGAAAGGTTCGGATTCGTTGGGGGAGGGGATGTTGGCAATGGCCTCTTCCACTTCACGCAACAGCTTTTCCAGGCGTTCGCGGTCAGCGACCAGTTCTTCGCGCTCGCCTTTTCTGTCAGTGATTTCGGCGTCCAGGGCTGCGAGGGTCTGTTCCCGTCTGGAGCGGGATTGTGTCAGCTTCTGCTGGCGCTCTTCCACGTCCTGTTCCAGTTTCCCCAGGCGAACCCGTGCCGCTCTGGCTTCCTCCTGGGTTTCCCTCAGTTGGCGCAGGTTCTCGTTGAACACCTCAAGGCGCTGGACGGTGTCCCGGCTGAGATATTCGTAATAGGTCATGGTGCGGGCGATCTTGTCCGGATCAATCTCGTTGAGCAGGACTTTGACGGCGGGGGCATCCCCTTCCATCCAGGCGGCGCGAATCTGTTTTTTCAGGCTTTCACGTTGGCTTTCCAGAGTGCGATTGAGGTCTTTTTCTTCTTTCTGCAGTTCCGTCAGCCGTTGTTGCTGCTCTTCCGCCTGGCGGCGCAGCTCCCGCCGCTCCCGGGTCAGGCGGCTGATATCCTGTTCGATACCGGTCAGCTGCTGTTCCAGGGATGAGCGATCCTCTTCAGCCTTTGCCAGCCATTGATCAATGTCGGCAATCTGTTCTTTCAGCTCTTCAATCTGGCCGGGAGTCACTTCCTGATCGGCCAGCACTGGCAGCGCACTGAATATCAGTGCGGCTGCCAGTAATCGGGGGAAAAACAATCGATCTCTCAACCGATGGTTACCAGGCTATGCCCGGTCATTTCCGCGGGCTGTTCCAGCCCCATCAGGGCCAGCAGGGAAGGCGCCACATCGCTCAGGCTGCCGTCATCTTTCAGGTTGACCTGGCGCGGGCCGGTGTAGATCAGCGGCACTGGACCAATGGTGTGAGCGGTATGAACCTGGCCGGAATTGGGGTCGGTCATTTGCTCGCAGTTGCCATGGTCCGCAGTGATCAGCGCTTCGCCGCCCACCTCATCCAGGGCTTCGACGATGCGTTTGACGCACTGGTCGATGCACTCCGCGGCCTTGATGGCGGCGTCGAGTTTGCCGGTATGGCCAACCATGTCACCGTTGGCGTAGTTGCACACCACCAGGTCGTACTTGCCGCTCTTGATGGCTTCCACCAGTTTGTCCGTGACTTCCGGTGCGCTCATTTCCGGCTGCAGGTCGTAAGTGGCCACTTTGGGAGACGGCACCAGAATACGGTCTTCGCCTTCAAACGGTGTTTCAAGGCCGCCATTGAAGAAGAAGGTGACGTGGGCGTACTTTTCGGTTTCCGAAATGCGCAGCTGGGTTTTGCCCAGGTTGGAAACGTATTCACCCAGGCCGTTGACCAACTGCTCGGGCGGGTAGGCGCAGGCCGTTTTGATATCGGCGGCGTATTCGGTGAGCATAACGAAATCCGCCAGTTCCGGGTGCTTGCGGCGTTCAAAGCCTTCGAAATCCTTCTCCACGAAGGTGCGGGTCATTTCCCGGGCGCGGTCGGCACGGAAGTTCATGAATACGACAGTGTCACCGTCATTAATGGTGCCTTCAGGTTCGCCCGCTTCGTGAATACGGGTCGGTGTGACGAACTCGTCGTTCTCGCCACGCTCGTAGGCCTGCTCCAGTGCGGAGACGGGGTCCACTGCGGTGAACTCGGATTCGCCCAGGGTCATCAGGTTGTAGGCGGCTTCCACCCGATCCCAGCGGTTATCGCGGTCCATGGCGTAGTAGCGGCCAACAATTGAAGCCACCCGACCCACGCCGAGGCTTTTCAGTTTGGCGGCGGCTTTTTCGAGGGATGGTTTGGCGCTGCGCGGTGGCATGTCGCGGCCATCCAGGAAGGCGTGGATATAGACTTCTTTTGCGCCCCGGGCTTTCGCCAATTCCGCGGCTGCCAGGATGTGTTCCTCGTGACTGTGGACGCCGCCCGGTGACAGCAGGCCCATCAGGTGTACCGCGCGACCGCTGCTGACGGCTTTGTCGATGGCGGCGCAAAGAGTCGGGTTTTCCGCAAAGGTACCGTCTTCCAGGTCCTTGTCGATACGTGTCAGGCTCTGGTACACCACGCGACCGGCGCCCAGATTCATGTGGCCAACTTCGGAGTTGCCCATCTGGCCCTGAGGGAGCCCCACAAACATACCGGAGGTGTTGATCAGGGTTTTGGGCTGTTGCTGCCAGAGCTTGTCCCAGAACGGGGTGTTGGCGTTGCTGATGGCATTGTCTTCAGCCGGGTCACGGTGGCCCCAGCCGTCCAGAATAATCAGTGCAGTCGGCTTACGCGTTGCGGTCATCACTTCATCCGGTATGGTTTTGAAATTTGTAAACGGGAGTGCAGATTCTAACCGTTTTCACGTCATCAGGCCACGCAGGTCTGCCTTCTGTCACTGGTTCAGGGTGTGTATAATCCCGCCAAACTAATTAACTGGGTGTTTTCATGGACAGGTTTATTGAATTTGCCGTCAACCACTACATTCTGGTGTCGCTGTTTGTGGCGTTCCTGCTGGCGATTCTGGTGCTGGAGTCCCGTCGCGGCGGGCAGAAAATTTCAGCCCAGGGCGCAGTAGGGCTGATTAACCGCGATGAGGCCGTGGTAGTGGATATCCGTGACCGCAAGGACTTTACCGAAGGCCGGATCACCGGTTCCGTGAACATCCCGTTGAGCGCCATCAAGAGCCGCGCCGGCGAGCTGAAAAAGTTCAAGGACAAGCAGATTATTGTGGCAGACAAGATGGGTCAGCATTCTGCGATGGCGGTCAAACAGCTGAAAGCTGAAGGATATGAGAACGTGGTCCGCCTAAATGGTGGCATTGCCGACTGGAAAGGCAGTAACCTTCCATTGGTGAAGAAGTAAAAACGTTGAATAATACGAAAAGGATTGAACATGGCTGAGAATCAGCAAGGCGCAGCAGGTAGCGAAAACCAGAACCAGCCGCAATTCGCGCTGCAGCGTATCTATGTGAAGGATCTGTCCTTCGAATCCCCCAACTCGCCGGTGGTTTTCCAGGAGCAGTGGAAGCCGCAGGTGAATCTGGATCTGAACACCTCTCACAACAAGGTCAGCGACAACCAGTACGAAGTGGTGTTGTCCCTGACGGTCACCGCAAAGATGGGTGAGAAGGTGGCGTACATCGTCGAGATCCAGCAGGCCGGTGTGTTCCTGCTGCAGGGCATTGAAGGCCCGCAGCTGGGCCAGATGCTCGGCGCGTACTGCCCGACCATCCTGTTCCCGTATGCGCGTGAAGCTATCGACGGCGTTGTGAACAAGGGCAGCTTCCCGGCTCTGATGCTGGCGCCGGTGAATTTCGACGCCATCTATGCCCAGGCGCTCAAGCGCAAGCAGGAAGAAGCCGAAGGTGAAAGCAAAGAAGAGCAGACTCACTGAAGCATGTTTTCAGGTATCCGCTCCCATAAAAAAACCGGCATTTGCCGGTTTTTTTATGTCTGCCTGAAATAGGTAGCGCTGTTCAGACTGCGCCTTCAAACCCCAATTGCCGCCAGGCTTCATACACCACCAGCGCAGCGGTATTGGACAGGTTCAGGCTTCGGCTATGTGGCCGCATGGGGACCCGCAGGCGGCGTTCCGGCGGCAGGTCGCTCCGGACATCCTCTGGCAGCCCGCGGGTTTCCGGGCCGAACATCAGGTAGTCGCCATCCTCAAAGCGGGCTTCATGATAGTGCTGGCTACCCTTGGTGGTCAGCCCGAACAGCCTTTCCGGCTGCTCGCTATCCAGAAAAGCCTGGTAATCCTTATGGACTTTAACCGTGGCGTATTCGCTGTAATCCAGGCCGGCCCGCCGCATCTGTTTGTCTTCCAGATTAAACCCCAGCGGTTCAATCAGATGCAGCTGGCAGCCTGTATTGGCGCATAGCCGGATAATATTCCCGGTATTGGGGGGAATCTCCGGCTCATACAGCACCACATGCAGCATGCAATCAGCGCTCGACCGCGAGGGCGACGCCCATGCCGCCACCAATGCACAGGGTGGCCAGGCCTTTTTTGGCATCCCGGCGAGTCATCTCATGCAGCAGAGTGACCAGAATGCGGCAGCCGGAGGCGCCAATCGGATGGCCGATGGCAATGGCGCCGCCATTCACGTTGACCTTGCTGGTGTCCCAGTTAAGCTCCCGGTTCACGGAAATGGCCTGGGCTGCGAACGCTTCGTTGGCCTCGATCAGGTCGAGATCGTCCACACTCCAGCCGGCCAGTTTCAGGCAGCGCCGGCTGGCGGGAATCGGGCCGGTGCCCATGATGGTGGGATCAACACCTGCATTGGCGTGTGCCTTGATGGTGGCCAGCGGGGTCAGTCCCAGCTCTTTTGCCTTATCAGCACTGCAGACGATCACTGCGGCGGCGCCATCGTTGAGGGACGACGCATTGCCGGCAGTGACTGTGCCGTCTTTCCTGAAGGCCGGGCGCAACTTACCGAGACCATCGGCAGTGACGCCATCACGGGGATTCTCGTCCTTGTCGACGACAATCGGGTCACCCTTGCGCTGGGGAATGCTGACCGGAACGATCTGGCTGTCAAAATAACCGGCATTGCGGGCGGCCACGGCCTTCTGTTGGGACGCGGCGGCAAATTCATCCTGCTCTTCGCGACTGATGCCGTATTTGTCGACAATGTTCTCGGCGGTGACACCCATGTGGTAATCGTTGAAGGCATCCCACAGGCCATCCTTGATCATGGTGTCGATCATGTTCCAGTCACCCATGCGCTGACCGTTGCGGCTGTTGGGCAGCACGTGGGGCGCCTGGCTCATGCTTTCCTGGCCACCGGCGATCATCAGCTCGGCGTCACCGGTGCGAATAGCCTGGACCGCCATGTGAACGGCCTTGAGGCCGGAGCCACAGACCTTGTTGATGGTCATGGCAGGCACGGATGCCGGGATGCCTGCATTGATCGAAGCCTGGCGAGCCGGGTTCTGGCCGCAGCCGGCGGTCAGGACCTGTCCCAGGACAACCTCGTTGATCTGCCCGGCTGGCACACCGGTTTCTTCAAGCAGAGCCTTGATAACGGCGGATCCCAGCTGGTCGGCACGCAGGCTGGAAAGGCCGCCGCCAAAGCTTCCGACGGCGGTACGTTTGGCGGCTACGATGACAACATCACGCATGGATTCTCTCCGGTTCTGAAAGGCGCAAGGCTAACCTGATTGCTTGCGCAGGCAGGATGACAACTGATTCCATTGTAACGGAAACCCGTTAAGCACCAAAGCAGCTGGTGGCCAGCCGGTGCTTTCAGTGGCGGTGTTTCAGAATCCGTTCGGCAATGCGGCGCAAACGTTCCCGCCGGATCGCCTCTCCCAGTGCCTTGCCCTTATGGCCCTGCGCCATCAGCTCTCTTGCATCGACATCGGCCGCAACACTTGCAGACTCCCGCAGCAGGGTGATGGCGGCACCGTACTGGTCGGGCAGGGTGCAGGTGACGGTGGTCAGCAACCGCCGGAATCTTTCTGGCCGCCGCCAGGCGTCCGCCTCGTCGAGCAGGGTAAGGATACCTTGTTCTGTAATCCCGGCATCCGACTGGTCGCGAAGCTGGGGTGCCAGCCGGCTGGTAAGGCGTGCCAGATCCTGGCAATCATTGGGCGCCTTGAGTGCTTGTGCCCGTTGATTGGCCTGCTCTTCGGGCAGGTGGGACAGCAGCGCTGCGAAGCGGGTTGCCGTGTCAGCATCCCCGGTGGAAACGCAGTTCAGGGAAGCCAGGGCTGTTGCCAGCGCGGTGGTTTCGGACAGTTCGGGGACCAGAACTGACAGGGCGTCACAGCCCTGGAGCACCTCGAAGAAGGTGGCGGGATCGTTTTCATGAAGGGCCCGCTGAATTTCCTGCCAGACCCGCTCCGGTACCAGGTGATCCACTTCGCCGGAAGCGGTCATCTGTCGCATCAGTTCCATGGTGCTGTCTGCAACCCGGAACCCCATTGGAGCCAGGCGAGCAGCAAAGCGAGCGGTGCGGAGTATTCTCAGGGGATCTTCTGCGAAGGCGTCTGAAACGTGGCGCAGACGTCGCGCCTTAATATCGGCCTTGCCGTTGAAAGGGTCTGCCAGCTCCCCGGACGTGGACATCGCCATGGCGTTGATGGTGAGGTCGCGGCGCCTGAGGTCGTCCTCCAGAGTGACGTCCGGCGCGCTGTACACCGTAAAGCCATGGTAGCCTCGGCCGGCCTTGCGCTCGGTGCGGGCGAGGGCGTATTCCTCGCGGGTGTCGGGGTGCAGGAATACCGGGAAGTCGGCGCCGACCTGTTTGAAGCCCTGTTTCAACATCTCCTCAGGGGTGGCGCCAACGACGACCCAGTCGCGGTCCTTGACCTCCAGGCCCAGTAGTTTGTCCCTTACCGCGCCGCCAACCAGATAGGTTTCCATGGGTCCCGAAGTGCTCCAATGCCGGAAAATGATCGGGGGATTATCGGTGGTAGCGACGGCCGAGGCAAACCGATTTCCTGATCTAGAAAGAAGCCCCCAGCTCGATGGCAGCACCTACTTCCGAGTCGCTGAACAGTGCGCCGATATCCAGGCGAGCGCCAAATGGCGACAGGCCGATACCGGCGGTGAACTGGGTTTCTTCCTCAATGCCGTCGTTATTGTCGTTGCTTGCCAGGTTCTGGCGAACGCCAGCCCGCAACTGGGCATAGCGGAATACATCAAATTCCGCGCCAACGGCCAGCCATTGGGTATCGTCCTCGTAGCCAAAGGCTTCCTTCTCGGTCAGGTCCAGTTCGGCGGTCAGCACATGGAAGTCGCCTTTGTGGGCAATGCCGGCGGTGACCATGGGGTGCAGTTTGAGTTTTCTCTTCTCTTCACCCAGTTCCGGACGGCTGGCCGCGGACTCCAGATCCATCGGAATGACATTCTTGACGACGGCGCCAGCGCTCCATTCCCTGTTTTCGCCAAAGCCGTAGACCATACCAAGATCGAAGTTCAGTCCGCTTTTCGTGGTTTCAAATTCATTGCTGTCGAAATCATCATCCTCGAAGCCGGATACCCTTTCCGTGTACTGGAAAGTGCGGAGCTGGACGTATTTGGGTGAAAAACCAATCTGCAGCGCGTTTCCATCTGACACTTCAAATGAGCGGGCAAGTGAGACGCCTACCTCAATGACTGCTGATGCGAGGATGCTGCCACGAGACTGCAGGTCCTGGTCCAGATCAGCGGTTGCCAGCGTCAGCTCATCTGCATTTTCCAGCTCTTGCAGGAATGCGTCATCCTGCTCGTCGAGTTCGCCGCGGACGGTTGCCCGCAGGTTGCCGGTGGAGAAAAATCCGACCGAGTACTCTTCGGTCGGTATTGCCGCGGCAATTGCCAGTCCCGCGTCAACCCGAACGGTGTCCTTGTCAAAGTCATTGAGCTGGCGTCGTATATCGCCCGCAATGCGACGGGCCTCGTCGGGATTGGACGTGCGGTTCAATTCCTGAAATCGATCAATGTTGTCCTTGATGTCATCAATCTGGTCCACGGTTTCTTCTTCGTCCGCGAAGCGCGCGTTGACCGAAGGCAGGATCAGGCCGAAATCATCTGACCGCTCATGGTTGTCCGCTGCGAGCATGGCAGGGTTGGTTGCGCCGGCGGCAGCCGGATGTGCTACCGCGATTCCGGTCCCGCCCATGGCAAAGGAGCGGGAAGACATGAACTGTTGGGGGCTCGCCACGGCCGTTGCGGTTGCAACGGACAGTCCGATTGCGATCGACAGCTTGGTCAGGTGATTTGCGGTCATAGGTTTTCCTGTTGTTTTTCGGTAAATTCAATGCCAGACATTACACGTGGGTCAGGTTAGGGGAGTTCCTTTTTTTTCGCATTGGTGAAGCGGTAACGGTTTGTTCTACGGATGTAAATGCCGGTATTTTTTTGCCGCTCCGACCCCGGCGCGCTGCCGTCATGTTGATCGAGTTACGCTTAATCAACGGGTTATAAAACATGGCGTGATTTTTTCATGGCAGGGTGCACATGAGAATTTTCGGAGAATGAACATGACCCTGCGCTGGATAACCGCACCCGTGCTGGCCCTGATGGTTGGTTGTGCCCCGGTGGGCAGCTATCAGACTGGTAATGAGAGTGAGCGGGAGCTGGACCCGATCACGGTTCGGGTAAGCGGTTTTGGTACCTACGAGGATGCTTCCAAAGATCGGCTGAACACCCAGGAGCGCCTGCTGGCCCGCCGTGCCTCCAAGCTGGATGCCTACCGCAACCTGGCGGAGCGGGTCTACGGAACCGTCATTTACGGCAGTTCCACCGTGAACGACTTCGTTCTGCGCAATGACATGTTTCGCACCTACGTGGACAGTTACATTCGCGGTGCAAAAACGGTGGCGGTGAATGAGCACAGTGACGGCGTGATTGAAACGGTGATGGAGCTGAAGCTGGAGCCCCGGTTCCGGTCCTGTGTGGCAAAGGTATCCGACTCACAGGTTCAGAACCTGTGCCCGATCCCTATGCCGCGGGGCAACGACAGCGTCGGGGATGTGCAAAGCCGCAGCGTCGATTCCCTGTACTATCTTGACTGACCTGCTTGACTGACCTGACTGAAAGTCCGACTGGGTGACCGTATCGCCATGAATACTGTTCGTATACTGCTTGTTTTGACTCTGTTGGTGACACCGGCGGCTCAGGCCGTGGTGCTGGAGGGGGTAGGGCACGCAACCATCCATGGTGGTGACGTGGACGCGGCGCGGGAAGAGGCACGTAGAGCAGCGCTGCGGGACGTTGCGCTGCGATATGAAGCACAGATCAGCAGTCGCGACACGGTGGAGAATGGCGTGGTGACGGAATCCCGCCTGCAGGTGGCGTCTTCGGCCCGTGCCCGTGACGCGCGGATAGTAGATGAGTATCGCCGTGGAGACCTGTTGCGGGTGACCGTGCGGGCCGACATGTCTGCAGGCAGCAGTTGTGGAGCCGGCCAGGCGGCTGGTCTGAAGAAACGTGTGGCAGTGGCCGGCTTCCCGATCCTGCATCCGGATCAGGCGCGGGTTGGTCGTATCGATGACGCCGGCGAAATCTTGCCGCAGCAGTTGCAGGCGTCCCTGAGGGAAACTGGTCGCCTTCAGGTATACGGCGCCACCACGTCCAGGCTTTTCCAGGATTTGCTGAACGCGCCTACCCAGCAGAAATTTGATAATCGGCTGACTAACGTCATTCAGGTGGCCCGTGAGCTGGATGTACAGTTTGTGGTGACGGGTGTGATCCGGGATCTGGGCGTTTCCGATCCTTCGGCCTGGGGCACGTCGGTTCTGGACCGGTTGCAGAGGGGGGTTGGCGTTGCCAACCAGAACCGGCGCTTTGTGGCGGATTTGATGGTGTTTGATGGCTTCAGTGGCGCGCCAGTCTATCAGCAGCGGTTTGCCACGGAAGCGCAGTGGGATGCCGGTCCGGGCGCCTCGGCCGGTTTTAATTCCGCCGGCTTTCAGGAAACCGCCTATGGCCAGGCTGTCTCTGGGATCATGGCGGATATGAGTTCCGCGGTTCAGGAAGCGCTGGCCTGCCAGCCGTTTATTACCCGTATTACCCGCGTGGATGGTAACCGGGTTACCCTGGCGTCAGGCGCTACGGCCGGTCTGCGCCCGGGTGATGAGCTGCATCTGTATCGCAGTCAAAGCTTCTTCGATTCACTCGGGGGGACGCCGGAGCTGTCTGACAGCCAGACCCGGATGACTCTGAGAAACGTTCACCCGGATTTCAGCAATGGCGAGATGCCGCTGTCCGGCGGCGAGATCAATATTCAGCGGGATGACGTGGCCATCGTCTGGTAATCAGGCGGCGGCCACCCGGGCAGCGGTATCGCGGATCTTGCCAACCATGGCGCGCAGACCATTGCCCCGGGTCGGGGAGATGTGACGGAACAGGTCCAGTTGCTCGAACAGCTCATCGATGTCGGTGGCCAGCAGATCCCGTGGGGTCTTGCCATTCAGGGCCACCAGGATGATGGCAGCCAGGCCGCGCACGATCATGGCGTCCGAGTCGATCAGCAGAAACAGCTTGCCGCTCTCCTCATCATAGTGATGAGTCAGCCACACCTGGCTCTGGCAGCCATGCACGTAGTTTTCCTCGGTACGGGCTTCATCCGGGAATGATGGCAGCTGCTTGCCAAGGTCAATGATAAAGGCGTAACGCTCTTCCCAGTCGTCCAGAAACTCGAAGCCGTCCAGAACGTCTTCCAGAGTGGTGTCTTTTCCGAGCGGATTGTTCAGAAAGGTCTGTTCGCAGGCAGTCATTTACAACATCCCCAGTTCAAGCTTGGCTTCGTCGGTGAGCATGTCGTTGTTCCAGGGCGGATCAAAGGTCAGGTCCACCGTCACCTTGTCGACATTGGGGACGTACTCGACCTTGCGCTGGACATCATCGGTGATCACCGGACCCATGCCGCAGCCCGCGGCGGTCAGGGTCATTTTGATATAGACGTGGTTGCCATCCTCTGTGCCATTCTCGATCTTGCACTCGTAGATCAGACCGAGGTCCACCACGTTGACCGGAATTTCCGGGTCGTAGCAGTTACGCATGGCTTCCCACACCTGGTTTTCATTAATGGTGCCGTCTTCCGGGGTGTCGAAGCTGCTTTCCAGGGGCTGCTTGCCGAGAGCATCTGCGTCGTGGCCCTCAATACGGGCAAGGTTGCCGTTAACCGCAACGGTAAAGGTGCCGCCCAGTGACTGTGTGATGGTCACGAAGGTATCCGACGGAATCATGATTTCGGTTCCGGCAGGAACAAGGCGGGCTTCCACCTCGCGTTTGGTCAGGACAACTTCCCGTTCTTGCATGCCTGTACTGGCCTCGCTGTTTTCTGTCTTTGGTGTCGAATTACGCTACGGTAAAGCTCTCGCCACATCCGCACTCGGCGGTGGCGTTCGGATTCCGAAACTGGAACATGGAGTTCACGCCCTCGGTAACGAAGTCGATCTCGATCCCGTTCACCAGCGGCAGGTGTTCCTCTTTCACGTACACGTCCACGCCGTCAATGTGAAACACCTTGTCATCGGAGGCGGCTTCTTCCACCCAATGTGTCTCGTACTTGAAACCGGAGCAACCACTTTTCTTGATGGCGAGCCGGATACCCATGGCTTCCGGCTTCTTGTCCAGTTGTTTGCGCACGTGCGTGACCGCGCTTGGCGTCATAGTGACGGCAACGGTCGGGGTGAAGACTTCGGCTGTCATAATTCCACCTCCATCAGGCAAACAGGCGCTGGATTTTTTGCAGGGCTGTGAACAATTGTTCCACCTCATCCAGCGTATTGTAAAATGCAAAGGAAGCCCGGGCTGTACCGGGAACTCCGTAGAAATCCATCAGTGGCATGGCGCAATGGTGGCCGGTGCGGATAGCGATGCCCTGCTGATCCAGCAATGTTCCTATATCACTGGGGTGTAGCCCGGCGATTTTAAAGGACATGACCGGAACCTTGTGCTTCGCGGTGCCGATGATTTCCATGCCGGGCACGGTCTCCACCAGCTGATTGGCACGGTCCAGAAGGGCCTTCTCGGCTGTCTCCATGGCACGGCGGTCCAGGCGACCCACATAGTCGATGGCGGCGCCCAGGCCGACAGCTTCGGCCACCGCCGGTGTGCCAGCCTCAAACTTGTAAGGCAGGGTGTTCCAGGTGGTGCCCTCAAACGACACCCGTTCAATCATCTCACCGCCACCCTGATACGGGGGCATGTCTTCCAGAAGCTGCGCCTTGCCGTAAAGCACGCCGATGCCGGTCGGCCCGAACAGCTTGTGGGCAGAGAACGCGTAAAAATCGCAGCCCAGCGCCTGAACGTCCGGCTGATAATGGGGCACGGCCTGGGCGCCATCCACCAGGGTAATGATGCCACGGGCCTTGGCCTGTTTGATCAGTTCGGCGACCGGATTAACGGTGCCTAGCGCGTTGGATACATGGGTAATGGCAAAAATACGGGTGCGTTCATTCAACAGGCTGTTGAACGAATCCAGATCCAGTTCGCCTTCCGGTGTGATCTGAACCGGTACGACTTTGGCGCCGGTTCTCTCGGCCACCATCTGCCAGGGCACGATGTTGGCGTGGTGTTCCATCTGGCTTACCAGGATCTCATCGCCCGCTTCCAGGCGAGGGGCCAGGCCGTTGGCGACCACGTTAATGGCTTCAGTCGTGCCGCGGGTCCAGATAATTTCCCGGGTGCTCTTGGCATTGAGGAAGTTACGGACGGTTTCCCGTGCGCCTTCAAACGCGGCGGTCGCCCGGTCACCCAGGGTATGGGCGCCACGGTGAACATTGGAGTGCATCTCCCGGTAATAACGATCCATGGCGTCCAGCACGGCCACCGGCTTCTGGGCCGAAGCGCCATTGTCCAGATACACCAGCGGCTTGCCGTTTACCTGCTGTGACAGGATCGGGAAGTCACGGCGAATGGCGTCAACGTCAAACGCGGTTTGCTTGGCTGTGTTGGCCACGGACAGATCAGTCATAACCGGTTATGCCCCCTCGAATGTCTGATCAAAGAACTGGTTCAGTCGGGTGTGGGCAGTATCCCGTACCTGCTCCACCGGAATCTGCTCAACCAGTTCATTGATAAATGCCATGGTCAGCAGAACGTTGGCTTCCCGCCGGCCTATGCCGCGAGACACCAGGTAGAACAACGACACTTCATCCAACTGGCCTATTGTTGCACCGTGAGCACACTTGACGTCGTCCGCATAGATCTCAAGCTCCGGCTTGGTATCTATCTCTGCACCGTTAGACAGCAGCAGGTTCTTGTTGTTCATATCCGCATTGGACTTCTGGGCATCCTGATGGATATGAATGCGGCCATTGAACACGGCGTGTGACTGGTCGGCGGCAATGTTGCGATAGGTTTCCTCGCTGTTGCAGTGCGCCGCCACGTGCTCGATGGTGGTGTGGTTGTCGTAGTGCTGTTTGCCCTGGGTGACCACCACGCCATTGAGCTTGCATTCGGCGCCTTCGCCCTCCAGGCGCACCTGCAGGTCGTGCCGGCGCAGTGGACCGCCAAAGCCTACGCAGTGGCTTTCAAAGCGTGAGCTGCGCTGCTGGCGCACACCGGTTGCACCGATATGCTGAACATTCTCGCCTTCCGTGTTGAGGCGGATGCTGGTGACGTTGGCGCCGTCGCCCAGCGTGAATTCCGTGACGGTATTGACCATGACGGCTTCACTGCCGCTGGAAATGTATTCCTCCACCACGGTGATCTGGCTGTGGCGGCCGGCATCCACGAATATGCGGGGATACGCGGAACCACTGGCGTCGGCGTTGACTTCATGGACGATGAACAGTGGCTGGTCCAGCACGGCGTCCGGCTTCAGGCGGATCAGCAGGCCGTCCTCGAAGCGGGCGGAGTTGAGCCGGGCCAATTGTACGGCCTTGTTGTCCAGGGTGCTGTCCATGCGATCCGCCAGGCTGGCGGCGGCGTCGTCATCCAGGTCGCCAAAGCGTTCAATAGTGATGCCTTCCAGATCCGGGTAATCGCTGGCTTCCGGCATCATCACGCCATTCAGGAAGGCCACTTTATAGCCGGGTACTGCCAACCCGCTGCCGGTTTTGCCATCGGCGGGCAGCGAAATGGCCATGTCGTCGGTCAGCTTCAGGTACTTGCTGGAGTACTTCCAGTTTTCCGTTTTGCGGGTCGGCAGTCGCATATCCACCAAGGCCGTACCCCGTTGTTTGCGCAGCGCCAGCAGCGGCTCAGGCAGTGATTGCCCGGCCGGATGAAGGAACGCGGCGGAAAGTGTTGGTGCTGGTTTCATTCCGCTCTCCCTCAATTGGCTGAGTTGGCTGCTGCTTCTTCTTCGTCTTTGATGCCGAGCCAGCCGTAACCGCGTTCTTCCAGTTCCAGGGCCAGTTCGCGACCACCGGACTTGACGATCCTGCCGCCGGCCAGCACGTGGACGTGGTCTGGAACAATGTGGTTCAGCAGGCGCTGGTAGTGAGTCACCATCAGGATGGCGCGATCTTCGGCACGCAGGGCGTTGACGCCGTTAGAGACGACCTGCAGGGCGTCGATGTCGAGGCCGGAATCGGTTTCGTCCAGGATGGCCAGCTTAGGCTGCAGCAGCAGGGCCTGCATGATCTCGTTCCGTTTTTTCTCGCCACCGGAGAAGCCTTCGTTAACGCCACGCTTGAGGAAGGCCGGGTCCAGATCGACCTGCTTTGATACTTCCTTCGCCAGCTTCATGAACTCCGCGGCGTTCATTTCGGCCTCGCCCTTGTGGTGACGCATGGCGTTCACGGCGGTGCGCAGGAACTGCAGGTTACTGACGCCGGGAATCTCCACCGGGTACTGGAACGCCAGGAAAATACCTTCGCGGGCACGCTCTTCGGTTTCCAGGTCCAGCAGGTTCTCGCCATTCAGGGTCACTTCGCCCTCGGTTACCTCAAATGCCTCGTTGCCTGCCAGCACCTGGGACAGGGTGCTCTTACCAGAGCCGTTAGGGCCCATGATGGCGTGAACTTCCCCGGCCTTGATCTCCAGGTTGATGCCCTTGAGGATTTCTTTGCCCTCGACGGAGGCGTGCAGGTTCTTGATGCTGAGCATTTGTCGGGTTCTCTCTTCTCTAAACTGTATGAATTCGTTTATATACCGGTGCGCGGGCCGCTGTTAACCAACGGAGCCCTCAAGGCTCACTTCCAGCAGCTTGCCGGCTTCCACCGCAAATTCCATCGGGAGCTCTTTGAACACCTCTTTACAGAAGCCGTTCACGATCATGGAAACCGCTTGCTCCGGGTCGATACCACGCTGGCGGCAGAGGAACATCTGCTCGTCGCTGACCTTGGAGGTGGTGGCCTCGTGCTCGACGATGGCGGACTTGTTCTTGCTCTCGATGTACGGGAACGTATGTGCGCCACAGCGGTCGCCGATCAACAGCGAATCACACTGGGTAAAGTTGCGGGCGCCTTCCGCGCCGGGGCCGAATTTCACCAGGCCACGGTAGGCGTTGGAGCTTTTGCCAGCGGAAATGCCCTTGGAGATGATAGTGCTGGAGGTGTTCTTGCCCAGGTGAATCATCTTGGTGCCGGTATCGGCCTGCTGGTGATTGTGGGTCAGTGCCACTGAGTAGAATTCGCCAACACTGTTGTCACCGCGCAGTACGCAGCTCGGATATTTCCAGGTTACGGCGGAGCCGGTTTCAACCTGGGTCCAGGAGATTTTGGAGTTTTTGCCGATGCAGGCGCCGCGCTTGGTGACAAAGTTGAAGATGCCGCCTTTGCCGTTTTCATCGCCCGGGTACCAGTTCTGTACCGTGGAATACTTGATCTGGGCATCGTCGAGGGCAACCAGTTCGACCACCGCAGCGTGCAGCTGGTTTTCGTCACGCATCGGCGCGGTGCAACCTTCCAGGTAGCTGACGTAGCTGCTGTCTTCAGCAATGATCAGCGTGCGTTCGAACTGGCCGGTGTTGGCCGCGTTGATGCGGAAGTAGGTGGACAGCTCCATGGGGCAGCGTACGCCCTTGGGCACGTAGACAAAGGTGCCGTCGGAGAACACCGCCGAGTTCAGGGCGGCGAAGAAGTTGTCACCGTGGGGCACGACCGAGCCCAGATACTTCTGCACCAGTTCCGGATAATCCTGGATGGCCTCGGAAATGGAGCAGAAAATCACGCCGGCTTTGGCCAGCGGTTCTTTGAAGGTGGTGGCGACGGATACCGAGTCAAATACGGCATCAACGGCAACGCCAGCCAGCTTTTCACGCTCGTGCAGCGGAATACCCAGTTTTTCATAGGTTTTCAGCAGTTCCGGATCCACTTCGTCCAGGCTCTGGGGCATGTCTTCTTTGCGCTTGGGCGCGGAGTAGTAGGAGATGGAGTTGTAATCCACCTTGGGATAACCCACATGAGCCCAGTCCGGCTCGTCCATTTCAAGCCAGCGACGGTAGGCTTTCAGGCGCCATTCCAGCATCCACTCCGGCTCTTTTTTGATCCCGGAAAGGCGGGCGATAACGTCTTCATTCAGTCCGGGCTCGAACGTATCGGATTCGATGTCTGTTACGAAACCGTGTTCGTATTCCCGTTTGATCAGCTCGTTCACCTCTTGGTCGGTGGTCGCCATGATCGTCGCTCCGTATTCTCTCATCGTGGGCTTGTGGCCCTTGGTGTCGCCGCCGGTCGCGTTGTTGGTCTGACGGGCGGATGTCATCAGTCTGGGTGTTGCAGCGGTCGCTCATCCTGTGAGTACGCCCTGCAATCGGTTTTTGGAGACGGATTTTCCTGGCCCGACTGCCGCTCTCGGGCAGCGTAAAGGGGCGGATCCGTTGCTTCTGGCGAGCGATTATACAATACCACAGTAAAATAGTCAGGTATTAAATTGGACTCGTGGTGATTATACCTTAATCGGCCCTTGGGGCACTAAGGGGCTGGCAATCGGGGTAATAGTCTGGTCGTTTTTAGAACTTAATTGGTCGGGGCGAGGGCTCCGGGATGGAAATCTGACCGGGTATTTTGCCTCAACGGAAACTCCATTCCTTGATCCTGCTCAAAGGTCGTATTGATTGTTTTCGGCTAACATGTGTACGCTGTTTGTTATTGGCATATCGGGCCAGAGCCCAGGTTAGGAGGAACAACGAATGTCATCAGAGCCTCTGAGGACGGAGGTAGCGCGGGCGCCGCTCAGCTCAAGAGTGAGTTCGCTGATCAGCGTGCAGCTGACACGCGGTAAGGTGGGGGTTGAGGCGGTGGCCTCGCAGCTGCATATGAGCCGCTATACCTTGCACAAGAAACTGAAGAGAGAGGGGCTGACTTTTGCTCGTCTGCTGGAGGACGTTCGCCGCAAACAGGCGTTGTCTTATATGCAGGACAAAACCAAGCCGCTGGTGGAGATTGCCGAGCAGCTTGGATTCTCGGAACTGAGTGCATTCAGCCGGGCGTTCAAGCGCTGGATGGGCACTTCCCCGGCTGAATACCGCTCAATCAGGTTTTCTTGAACACCAGTGTGCCGTTGGTGCCACCAAAGCCGAAGCTGTTGCTCATGACCAGGTCGAGATTCTGGTTATCCATGCGTTCCCGCACGATGGGATAGCCTTCAGCACCAGCGTCCAGGTTCTGGATGTTGGCGGATGGGGCAATAAATCCTTCCCGTTGCATGATCAGGCTGTAAATGGCCTCATGTACGCCCGCGGCACCCAGGGCATGTCCACACAGGGGCTTGGTGGAACTCAGCGGTGGGATCTTGTCGCCGAAGATTTCTTTCAGGGCTTTCAGCTCGGTCACGTCACCGGCAGGGGTGCTGGTGCCATGGGTATTTACGTAGCTGATTTCGCCTTCCAGGTTTTTCATGGCCTGTTTCATGCAGCGCACAGCACCTTCACCGCTCGGAGCAACCATGTCGGCGCCGTCAGAGGTGGCGCCGAATCCGACGATTTCAGCCAGGATGTTGGCACCGCGTGCTTCCGCGTGCTCAAGGGCCTCCAGGGCCAGAACTCCGCCACCACCGGATATGACGAAGCCGTCCCGGTCCGTATCGTAGGTGCGGGAAGCCAGTTCCGGGGTGTCGTTGTATTTGGTGGACAGTGCTCCCATGGCATCAAACAGCAGGCTCAGGGTCCAGTGGATATCCTCACCGCCGCCGGCAAACATGACGTCTTGGCGGCCGAGAGCGATCAGATCCGCTGCGTGGCCAATGGCGTGCGCGCTGGTGGCACAGGCGGAGGTAATGCCATAGTTGATGCCGCGGATACCAAAGCCTGTCGCGATGGAGGCGTTGATGGCGCTGCCCATGGTGCGCGGCACCCGATAGGGGCCGACACGGCGGAGACCACGGTCACGATGGGTATCGATGGCATCCAGCAGTTCAACCGTAGAGGCGCCACCCTGACCAAAAATGATACCGGTGGTATCGGCCTTGATGTGCTCGTCGGTCAGTCCCGACTGTTCAATGGCCTCCTGCATTGCCAGGTAGGTGTAGCCGGAAGCCGGGCACATGAAGCGCCATAACTTGCGGTCGATCAGTTCCGGCAGGTTGAGATTGATCTGGCCACAGACATGGCTGCGCAGGCCATTGTCCCGCGCTTCTTCACTGAAGCCTATGCCGGGAAGGGATTCCTTCAGGGATCGGGTCACTTCTTTCTGATTGGTACCTAGGCTGGAAACAATGCCCATGCCGGTAATGACAACGCGACGCATCTGGTTAGCTCCTAAAAATCATCGGTCGAGGTGAACATGCCAACCCGGAGGTCCTTGGCAGTGTAGATTTCACGGCCGTCCACTTCCATCCGGCCATCGGCAATCGCCATGGTCAGTTTGCGCCTGATCACGCGTTTGAGATCCAGGCGGTAGGTTACCTTTTTGGCGCTGGGTAGCACCTGACCGGTAAATTTCACTTCACCAGCGCCGAGAGCGCGTCCCTTGCCTTCACCTCCACCCCAGGCGAGGAAGAAACCGACCAACTGCCACATGGCGTCCAGTCCCAGACATCCGGGCATAACGGGATCGTCGACAAAGTGCACCTTAAAGAACCAGAGGTCCGGGTTGATGTCGAGTTCGGCTACCAGGCTACCCTTGCCATACAGGCCATCATCGTCTGCGATATGCGTGACGCGGTCGAACATCAGCATTTCATCAATGGGCAGCCGCATGGAGCCTGGGAAGAGTTTGCCGTGGCCGCATTTGATCAGCTCTTCTTTATCAAAATGATCCGGGGACATAGTGCCGTTATCTCTGTTACAGAATGGTTTACTGATACTTTAGCTGTTATTTCGAGAGTCGCTATTGACCTTTAGTGGATGATTTCCGGAAAAAGGATCAGGCGTTTCGGGTGACGTTGACCGTCATCAACGACCGTTGGGGGCGCCACTGTTACTTTGGGTGAAACGCTGAGATAAGCGGTCGATTTGGGAGGGAAAGCCTATGTCCGGTGAGTGTCATGATATTCATGGTGATATCCAGTGTGATGGTGACCGGATCTGTGTGAGATTGCATCGAGAGATTGAGCACTCGCCCGAATCCGTCTGGAGGATGTTGACGGATTCTGTCTGCCTGAGTCAGTGGCTGGCCCCCGGGATTCTTGAACAGGAGGAAGGTGGGCGAATCAAGCTGGACTTTGGCAACAGCGGCACTCCAATTGATTGTCGTATCAAGGTGTTCGAACCGAACCGGCTGCTTTCCTATTCGTGGAGTGCCGGAGATGATCCGGAAAGGCCGCTGACCTGGGAGCTGAGGGAGCGTCACGGAGGTACGCAGTTGAGCCTTACTCTGTTATTGCCCAACGACCACCTTGTGGCCATTTCCTGCGCTGGCTGGGATGCCCACCTGGAAATGTTGATGGCAGCGCTGGAAGGCATCAGCATTCATTTTCCAGCCGCCCGTTTCCGGGAGGCCAGAGCGGTATTTGCAGAGCAGTTGAAGCAAAAGCTGGTTGCCTGAACAACGACAGCCTTGTCTTTAAAGTAATAAACGGGCCTCTTCGGAGGCCCGTTATTTTTGGGGTTCTATACGGACGAAACTATCAGCCGGGGCGACCGTCCGGCCTGGGACTGGTGAGTATTCCAGTGTACTGGATCAGAAAAATGCCATAGGCAACAAACCACAGGGCTGTACTACTGCCAATGCCCGGGTGCCATGGGATGATGCTGAAAGCTGTCAGAACGCGCACCACCGCAGCCAGATGGATGGCAATGAACGCGATCACCATGCCTTTCGGCAACACCAGCGGTCGCCCGGTATGCCCGAGGGAGACCCGCGCGATAACGCCGAGAATCAGGCCGCCCACGGCCCCGGTGCCGGCGGCATGGGTCCAGGCTGCGGTGGGCCAGTCGGCGAGGATGGAGCCGGCGAGCAGGACAAAGGCAACGGGAACCCAAAGTATGGACAGGTGCAGAATCCAGAGCAGCGGTTCTTTGCGGAGCAGCCAACCTTTCCATCCGGCCAGGCGAACCAGGGTCAAGGTGGCGGCTGTGATGGCGAGAATGGCCGTGATGGTTTGCCAGCCCGTGACCAGCGAAACCAGGAGGAGGGCAATGTTGACAAGCGTTGCCACGTCCAGAGCCGGCACCGTCTTGATTATAGAGCCATCCAGTCCTCGCTGGCGGAGCCATCCGGCAGAGAAGGCGGGGGTAATGCGGCCACCAATGACGCTGATAAGAGCCAACGTAACAATCAACCCACCGTAGCTGAAGGTAGGGTCCAGCCGACTGACGAAACCGATTTGCATAAGCCATAACAAGCCGAGAACGACCAGGATCATCAGTTGCCGTTTCTGCCTGGCCCGCCAGATGCGCCATCCGGCATCCACCATAACCAGCGGCAGAAACGCCAGGTTGACTCCTTGCACCAGCCAACCGGGCAGGTCTGCGCCAAAGGCCAGTAATAAGCGGCCCGCCAGCCAGACGCCCCAGAGCAATGCCAGTCGAATGCCATGGGTACGTTCGGTTTGAGTCCACACGCAGACCGCCGTGAGAAGGAAGCCGGCGATGGCTGCGGAAAGGAATCCAAACAGCATTTCGTGTTGGTGCCAGAACAGCCCCGGCATGGCCAGCGGCAGTTGAATGGTTCCACTGACCTGCAGTACCCAAACAGGAATGGCGAGCAGTGCCAGTACCGTCATTGACAGGAAGAAGATGCGGAAGGGGTAACCGAAAAGCTGGCTGACCCTGCAGATCCGGGCGGGGGCGGGCGTTGAAGTGGCCTGCATGGCGATGGCTCCACTGATGGTGCGTTTATAAGATATATTTTATCTGAATGTTATTGTGAAAGGATATACCCTGTTGGCGGTATCTTTGCGTACAATGCCGCTATCACTTTGATTGACAATGGAATGAACTATGAGTGCCTATCTGATCCTGAAGCACATTCATATGACTACGGCGTATCTCACCGTTGTTCTGTTCGCTTTGCGGCTGTTGCTGGACGCCGTGGGCAAGCCTGACTGGCGACAAACTCCTTTGCGGTGGATTCCTCACGCCAACGACACGGTTTTGCTGGTAGCCGCGATCAGTCTGCTGTTTGTCACCCCCTGGATGCCGTTTGTCCACGGCTGGCTGACGGCAAAGATTTTCCTGTTGGTGGGCTACATTGTGGCGGGCGTGTTCGCAATGAAGCAGACCGCAAGTCTGACAGTCCGGTTGGTGGCATCGGTTCTGGCACTGGTGCAGGTCATGGCCATTTTCCATCTGGCCATGACCAAACCGTTCTGAAGCACTGTTCTGAGGTAAGGTAATCCGGGGCTAGCGGCCCCCGGACTTTTCGGACACCTGGTCGGTCAACTCCTTCAGTTGTTCCTGCACTGCCCGCAACTGGCGGGCAATTTCATCCCGCTCGTCATGGGCCTGCTGTGCCTGCTCGGCGTTCTGTTCCTCGCTCATGACTTCCAGAATGGCGCCGATCATCATGTTCAGGAAGACAAAGGCCGTCAGGAAGATAAACGTCAGGTAGTAAATCCAGCTGAGCGGGTACTGTTCCATGGTTGCGTACATAACATCGGTCCAGTCCTCAAACGTGGCCACGCGAAACAGGGTAAGCATGGCAATGGCCACATCGCCCCACAAGTTCTCATCGACCTTGGCAAAGAACATCGAGCCCATGGCTGCATAGATGTAAAAGATGATGAACATCAGCAGGGCGATGTAGCCCATGCGGGGAATGGCCTTGAGCAGGGAGTTGATCAGGAAGCGCAACTCCGGCACCACCGATACCAGCCGCAATACCCGGAACACCCTCAGCAAACGTCCCAGCAACACGGCCTCGGAGTTATCCAGCGGGATCAGGCTGCCAATAACGACCAGGGTGTCGAACAGATTCCAGCCGTCGAAGAGAAAGCGTTTCTTGTCATTGCACACGCCAAAACGAAAGAGGATCTCAATCAGGAAGAACAGGGTTATGGCGTTATCCAGAACGCTGAGACTCTGCTCGACCCAGGACGGCACATCATAGGTTTTTGCGCCGATGGTGAGCGCCGACAGGATGATGATGGCGATAACCACGCCCTGAAACAGTTTGCTGGACTCAATACGGCGCAGTTGCTCGAAACCGGATGTGGTGCTTAATTCTGACGACATGGCAATCAACGGCTCCAGTTAATTCGCAGGGGCCAGAATTCTAAAGGGCTGGGGAGCGATTGGGTAGCTCGAATTTTATTCAGACGCTGCCGAGCAGGATCTGCCATTGGTCATCAGTGACCGGCATAACGGACAGCCGGTTGCCCCGCTTGATCAGCGGCAGGTCGTCCAGCCCCGCCAGGGTCTTGATTTCATCCAGAGGCAGCAGCCGTGGAAGTTTCTGTAGATACGCCATGTCGACTGCCTGCCAGCGCGGCTTGTCTGGTGTGCTTTTCGGATCGTGGTAGGGCGAATCCGGGTCAAACTGCGTGGGGTCCGGGTAGGCTGACCGGACCACCTTGACGATACCTGCGATGCCGATATGTTTGCAGCTGGAGTGGTAGATGAAAACCTCATCTCCCTCTGCCATATCCGTCAGAAAATTCCGGGCCTGATAGTTGCGTACACCATCCCAGGGGATGGTCTGGTTCGCTGCTTTTGTAAAGTCATCAATGCTGCATTCTGACGGTTCGGTTTTTACCAGCCATTTGGCCATCAGGATCTCCTTCTATCGGCGATGCCCAGTATAACCGAGAACGGTTTCCCCGGCAGGCGCCAGGGAAACCGTGAATGCCTGTCTCAGCAAGGAGACGGCGCATTCTTTCTGGCGTAGAACCACCAGGTGACCACCAGACAGCTCGCATAGAAGGCAACAAATGCCAGCAATGCAGCAGAGACCCCTCCGGTGAGGTCAATGGAGGTACCGTAGGATTTGGGGATAAAGAAGCCGCCGTAAGCCGCAAAGGCGGAGATGAAGCCCAGCACCGCAGCGGACTCGCGATTGGCCGCTTTGTTGGCTTCCTCGGGCTTGTCCGGTTGCTCTTTCATCAGCAGGTTTCTGAAGATCACCGGTACCATGCGGAAGGTGGAGCCGTTACCTATCCCAGTGGCCACAAAAAGCACCAGGAAGCAGCCAAAGAAGCCCCAGAAGCTCCCATCATTGAGGTCGTTTGGCAGGAATGACATCACCCCGAAGACGCCAGCAATCATGACCGCAAAGGTCCAGAGCGTTACCCTCGCTCCGCCAAGCTTGTCCGCCAGCATGCCGCCCACCGGGCGTGCCAGAGCGCCAACCAGCGGGCCCAGGAACGCGTACTTGACCGGATCCACATTGGGAAATTGCATGCCGGACAGCAGGGGGAAACCGGCAGCAAAGCCGATGAAACTGCCGAACATGCCCAGATACAACCAGCACATCAGCCAGTTATCCTTACGCCTGAAGATCACAGCCTGTTCACGGAAGCTCGCTTTGGCGTCGGCAATGTCATTCATGCCGAACCAGGCTGCAACCGACGCGATGATGATCAGGGGCACCCAGAGGAAGGCAGCGTTTTGCAGCCACAGGGGCTCACCAGCCTGGGCGCCTTCCTGAATGATCAGCGGGTCCCCTACCATGGGGCCAAATGCGCTGGTTGCGATCACCAGAGGAGCCAGCAATTGCATGCCGGATACCCCGAGGTTGCCAAGACCTGCATTCAGGCCCATGGCGCCGCCCTTCTGCGACTGGGGGAAGAAAAAGCTGATGTTGGCCATACTGGACGCAAAGTTACCGCCGCCAAAACCACAGAGCAGGGCCAGGATCAGCATGATCAGGTAAGGCGTATCGGTATTCTGCACCGCCATGCCAATCCACAGGCAAGGCAGCAGTAAGGAGGCAGTGGAGATGGCCGTCCAGCGACGCCCCCCGAAGATGGGAACCATGAAACTGTAGAAAATCCGCAATGTGGCGCCAGACAGCGCCGGTAGTGCTGCCAGCCAGAACAGTTGGTTGGAACTGTAGGTGAAGCCCAGGCTTGGCATTTTCACCACCAGGATGCTCCAGATGGTCCACACGGCAAAGGCCAGGAACAGGTTGGGGATAGAGATCCACAGGTTGCGGGTGGCGATCTTCTTGCCCTTGGTTTCCCAGAAGGTCTTGTCCTCCGGTTTCCATTCCTCCAGAACGAAGGCATTGGGGGTGGATAGCTCCGGCAGGTCGGTCTTTTCTTCACGCGCACGCCACTCAACCCGTTCGGCCGAACGGATGGAATAGTGCATCCAGGCCAGGGCGCCGGCAACAATCACGAACAACAGCATGAAGCTGCTCTGCCAGATGCCGATGACATCGTTGAGCATGCCGAAGGTCAGTGGCAGGAAAAAACCACCGAGCCCGCCGATCATGCCGACAACACCGCCAACCGCACCCACGCTGTTGGGGTAGTAAGCCGGGATATGCTTGAACACCGCTGCTTTGCCCAGAGACATGAAAAAGCCGAGCACGAAGGTCAGCAGAATAAAGCCGATCAGGTTCAGCTCAAGGCTGAAGCTGATGGTGCTCTCGATGCCCTGAATCTGGTACTCCGTGGGTGGATAGCTGAGCAGAAAGGTGCAGACGGTCGAGGCAATAAAGGTCCAGTACATGACCCGCCGTGCGCCGTAGCGGTCGGACATCCAGCCACCCAGAATGCGGAACAGGGAGGCGGGTATGGTGTAAAGCGCTGCCACGAAGCCGGCGGTTTTGATGTCCAGCCCATAGACCTGGATCAGGTAATGCGGAAGCCACAAGGCGAGTGCAACGAAGGCCCCGAACACAAAAAAGTAGTAAAGCGAGAAGCGCCATACCCGCAGGTCTTTAAGCGGGCTAAGCTGCTGGAAAAACGACTGGGCACGACGTGCCGCGCGCTGTGAGGCCAGTGGGTCTTCGCGGGCTATCAGTGGAAAGACAACGCCCATAATCGCCAGTATCGCAGCATAGATCTGGGCGGTGTACTCCCACCCGAATGCCACCAGCAGGAAAGGTGCGCCGAAGTTGGTTATCGCCGCACCCACGTTGCCGGCGCCGAAAATGCCCAGCGCGGTGCCCTGTTTTCCAGGCTCAAACCAGGCCGAGGTGTAGGTCACCCCGACAATGAAAGCGCCGCCGGCCAGGCCGACACCAAGAGCGCCCGCCAACAACATGTTGTAGCTGGTGGCCAGGGTGAGGGCGTAAACGCAAGCTGCGGTCACCAGCATCAACACACTGAATACCAGGCGTCCGCCAAAGCGATCCGTCCAGATGCCCAGGAACAGCCGGCTGATAGAGCCGGTCAGGATCGGGGTGGCCATCAGCAGGCCAAGCTGGGTATCGCTGAGCCCGAATTCCTGCTTCAGCCTGATGCCAATGATGGAAAAGATCGTCCATACGGCAAAACACAGGGTGAACGCCAGGGTAGATAGCCCCAGAGCCCTGTTCTGGTCCCTGCGGGTGGCGACGGTTGTGTCCATAATGCACTCCAAATCATGGATATTGGGATATGGAGTGACTGTAATCGCCGCGTGTGGCCTGAAAATTGAGCAATATCAAGGCGAGGTTTGTTGAAAAAGTCAGTTGCGGGAAATGACCTTTATGTTGCCAGGTAAGTCTGAAAATTTAATTTAAAACAAAGGGTTGGTGGTTGTAGCCCTAAAGGGGTAGGTGGCTCGGCTGGCCGGGGCATAAGGGGTAGTCAGTTGTTCCGCCCCGAAATCGGAGCGGGGCGCATCAGGTGGCATAAGGCAGAACGCCGAAATAAACAGCACTGAAATGCAGTGCGCTGCCGCCTATCACGAACAGGTGCCAGACGGCGTGCATGTAGGGGATACGGTCGGCCAGGTAAAAAATAACGCCGGCAGTGTAGGCCACCCCTCCGGCTATGGTCAGGTACAGAGCTGTTTCGCTCAGGCTGGCTGCCAGATCTGATGAGGCAACGGTAATCAGCCAGCCCATCGCAACGTAGATGCCCACCCTCGCCAGTTTGAAGCGGTTCCTGAAAATAATCTTGAGCACGACGCCGGTGATCGCCAGGGACCAGATAATCGCGAACAGCGTCCAGCCCGTGGTGCCGCGCATGTTGACCAGCAGAAACGGCGTGTAGGTGCCTGCGATCAGCAGAAAGATAGCGCAGTGATCCAATGTCTTGAACACGGCCCTCAACTTCGGATGGCGGACACCGTGATACAGCGCTGAGGCCATGTACAGCATGATCAGTGACGCCCCGAATATACTGAAGCTGACAATCTTCCAGACGTCTCCCAACTGACTGGCGGCGACGATCAATACCACGGTTCCGATAACGCTGAGAATCGCGCCAAGTCCGTGGGTGGCGCTGTTCAGCCACTCCTCAATCTGGTGATGGATGGTTTGCACGGTTTCCGGGGTTTTCATTGCTTTGGGGTCCAGGTCAGTCATGGCTGCTACGGTACTTCAGCGTACAAGTGTACGCAACGACTAAAGTATGACGGTTGCATGAAGTCGTTCAGATTTACTGAATGAAAGTGAGAAAATCTTTCGGTTTGTCCCCCTGTGAATGCGAGTTAGTCTAGCTGCATCAATTAACTGCAGATGCAGGGGAGCTAAAATCATGGCGAAAATTCTTGTTCTTTATTATTCAATGTACGGTCATATCGAAACCATGGCGAACACCGTGGCCGAAGGTGCCAGGGGTGTCGAGGGTGCGGAAGTCACTATCAAGCGGGTATCCGAAACCATGGCCGACCAGGCATTTCGGAGTGCTGGCGGTAAAGCCGATCAGGGCGCCCCGGTGGCCGATCCCAGAGAGTTGGCGGAATACGATGCGGTGATTTTCGGTACGCCAACCCGTTTTGGCAACATGGCGGGCCAGATGCGCACCTTCCTGGACCAGACCGGTGGTCTGTGGGCCGAGGGCAGGCTTCACGGCAAGGTTGCGAGTGTGTTTACCTCGACCGGTACCGGCGGCGGCCAGGAGCACACCATCAGCTCCTTCTGGACCACCCTGGCGCACCACGGCATGGTCATCGTGCCGCTGGGTTACGGTATTCCGGAATTCTTTGACATTTCAGAAGTAAACGGGGGCACGCCCTACGGCGCTTCGACCATTGCCGGTGGTGACGGTTCCCGCCAGCCCAGCGAAAAGGAGTTGGCCATTGCCCGTTACCAGGGCAAGCACGTCGCTGAGCTTGCGGTGAAATTGCACGGTTAATAGCGCCGTTCCTGAAGGGGCAGAGCCATTGCGGCCTGCCCCATTTTTTTGTTTCCGAAGGCCAGAGCCGGGGATTATTCCGGTTGCGTCCGCAGCGCGCTCTTGATTCGTGAGAACGTGGCCGGTACGACCCCCAACCATGATGCCAACTGGTTGTCAGGGACCCGCTTTACCAGTTCCGGATATTCCTCCAGAAGTAACACGAAGCGCTCCCGGGCGGACATGGTCTGCTTGCGGAACTCACGCATACTGGTGAGCTCCGCCAGTTCCTCGGTCAGCGCCAGGGCGAAACTGCTCCATACCCCGTCACCCTGCTTTTGCAGGGCGGAGCGGAATGCGGCGAAGTCCGCCACCCAAAGGGTTGCAGGGGTTACAGCGGTCAGGCACAGGGTATTGCGGGCAGTCCGGCTGCGGCCAAACACCGGCCAGACCATATCTCCCTCGGTAAAGAAGTGGTGCACTGCTGTCTTGCCACTCGGCGCTTCCCGGAACAGCCGTAGTATGCCGTACTGAACTAGGTACACATGCTCCCAGGGCGCGTCGTGCCGTTCCAGCGGGTGTTCTGTGTCGACCCTGCGTTGATGAAACAGGCCGGACAGATCGTTCAGGAACAGGTGGTCAGGGGTTGTCGGATCGTTATTCAGATGAATGCCGAAAACCCGGCTGAGGCTGTTAACCAGCGCCTGCTGGGTTCCAGCCGTTGGCTGATCGATGATGTCCGGATTCTGGTCTCCCAGATAGCAGGGCGCAGATGATAGGGTTGAGCCGGTTTGCACTGTCATTACCTGTGAACTCTTTTCCGGTCAGTAAGCCTGCAGTATTCCAGTAAGTAAAACGCAGGTTAAATGACTTAAATCATTAAGGGTTATAGGGTGAATCAATAAAAGCGTAGTTGTGGCTGTAGTGTTAGACTTCGCGGTTTGAATCCACGCCCAGTCTTTCCGTCCGGAGCTCCCATGGCAGCGGCACTGGCCCTTTTCTATAAACTGCTTCCCCTTTATATCACCGTCGCGTTCGGGTGGGTCGCCGGCCGGTACCTCGAAGCCAGTGGCAAACACATTGCCGGGATCATGCTCTACATTGTCACCCCCTCGGTGGTGTTTTCCGGCGTCATGGCCGCGCCGCTGTCAGCGGAGGTCATCCTGCTGCCATTCCTGACGTTTGGCCTGTGTACGGTCATCGGGGTGGGACATCTCTGGGTCGCGAGGCGCTTTATCACCGATGGCAGCGCCAGCCTCATGCCTCTGTCAGTTGGGACCGGAAACACCGGTTATTTTGGCATTCCGGTGGCCCTTTTACTGTTCGGGCAGGAGGGGTTGGCGCTGTATATCGTGTGCATGCTTGGCACCACGCTGTTCGAGAATTCGGTGGGCTTCTATCTTGCCGCCCGGGGGCGGTACAGCCTGAAAGATGCCCTGATACGAGTGGCAAGACTTCCCTCGGTGTACGCGTTCCTGCTGGCGATTGTGCTGAACCTGTCCGGAGTTTCGATTCCGGATGTGTTTACCCCGCTGTTTGATAACCTGCGTGGCGCCTACAGCATTCTGGGCATGATGATCATCGGTATGGGCATCCTCAGTTTCCGCGGACTGGCCGGAAACCTTCGCTTTACCGGCCTGGCGTTCCTGGGCAAGTTCGTGACCTGGCCGGTGGTGGCGCTGTTGTTCTGGTGGCTGGATGCCAACCTGTTCGGCGTGTATGACCTGGCGGTCTACCAGGCCATCTTCCTCATTTCGATCACGCCAATTGCCGCCAATACCGTGGTGATTGCCACTCTGCTGGACACCGCGCCGAGACAGGCGGCGGGCACCGCGCTGCTCAGCACGCTGTTTGCGTTGGCGTTTATTCCTGTGATGGTGGCGTTGGTGATGCCGTAAACGTCCCGGAGGAGCGTGCGTTTTGTGCTCCCCGGATATCATCACGGGCATGGCGAATCACGCTGATGCCCGAGGTGATGGCCAGGCCGCCCATCACCGCTGCCACCGCCAGGTCCGGCCAGGCGGTACCGGTGCCGAAGACCCCCAGAGCTGCCACCATCACCGCCATATTGCCGATGGCGTCGTTACGGCTGCACAGCCACACCGAGCGCATGTCGGAATCGCCTTCCCGGAACTTGAACAGTATGATCGCGACGCCCACGTTGGCCGCCAGAGCGAGTAAGCCGACGGCCCCCATGGTCAGCGGTTCCGGCGTGATGCCGCTTTGCGCAACCCAGGCAGCCCGCCCCAGCACGGCGATGCCGAACACGGTCATGGTAACCCCTTTCACCATAGCGGCCCGGCCCCGCCAGAGCATGCCCATAGAGAGCACGGACAGCGACAACAGATAGTTGGCGCTGTCGCCGAAGAAGTCGATGGCATCGGCCATCAGGGAAACCGAGCCGGACTGCAGGCTGGCAACGCCTTCCACCAGGAACATGCCCAGGTTGACCCACAGGGCAATCCACAAGGCTTTGCGAAAGCCAGGAGCGGGGGACTTTGGTTCGGGAGCTGAACAACTACACGCCATGAATACCTCCTTTGTCAGAATGTATTCATTAAAAACCCTGTAGTAACTACAGAGTCAACGGATGCCTTGCGGAAAAGTTTCAGCGCGTTCCCGGGGTGTGGTGATGAGTGCCAGGAATGTGATTGTGGTTGGCGGCTGGCGCTTCCCGGGCGGATTCTGAGGTCAGGCCACCGAGAATACCGCATTCACTGACCGTGCGGCCTTCCGAACAGGCTTTCTGGAGCCGTTCGAGGGTGTCTTCCAGACTGGCCAGCTCCCGCAGGCGCTCGCGCACATGGCTGAGGTGGCGGTCCAGCAGCGCATCCACTTCGCTACAGTCGGCGTCCGGCTGATCGGCCAGGCGAATCAGTTCCCGGATTTCGTCCTGCGCCATGTCCAGATTGCGGCAACGCCTGATGAAAAGCAGGCGGTCGAGGTGGCTTTGCCGGTAGTGCCGATAACCGCTGGCCTGCCGCTCCGGCTCCGGCACCAGCCCGATCTTCTCATAGTAGCGGATGGTTTCCACCGGAATGCCAGTCGTTTTTGAGATTTCACCGATTTTCATGGCACGGACCCTGGCGGATGATGGAGCTATTGTGGATAGGGGTAGCCATTGCGGTCAAACCGCAAATCCCTGAAGGCAAAGCCATAGGGGCCGGAGTACCCCGGCACCAGTCGCCACTCGTTGTTACGTCCGAAACGGATGGCATTGATCATTACGGTGAAATCCAGACGCCACTCGCCATCCTCCTGCAGGAAAAAGTACGGTGAACAGGTGCGGGCCTTGATGGGGTAGCGCAGAACGGCGCGATTGTCCTGGTGAAACAGTTTCTCAGGCTGGCAATTTCGGAGGCTTTTCGCCACGTTGTCCATCTGCGCCGGTGTCATCACCCTCTGGCCCAGCATCTCACGGGTCTGCCTGGAATAGATCGACAGCCGCGGATTGTTGTTGCGGTCTTCCATCGCCCGCCGGTAGCGATCCAGGACGTCTCGGGGGGACGCCTCCCCGCTCAGCGCCACATCATCATCCCGTCGCGAGGCTGTCCCTTCGCCAATCCTGGCGTCCACCCGGGCGCCGCCACCACCGGAAGAGGCCTCCTGACCTCCGGAGAATGAATCCAGGCCATTGGCCGCATCGTTGGCACGGGTGATGAGCAGTTCCGTGGTAGCCAGGATGCCGTCGGCAACCCGGTCGGCGGCGAAAAACTCTGTCATCTGGCTGTGCTCAACGTAGAAGACAAATGCGTCTGTGTAAGTAGGCTCCAAGGCGTAGCTGACTTCCAGGCGAACCTGGTTGCTCTGGGCGTCAATCACCAATAAAAGGCCGCGCCCGTTGTCACTGGCCGCCCCTATATTGCCGTCGCGAAAGTAGTTCACGGCAAACTGATTGATGTCGTCAATGCCCCGTGCAATCAGGATCCGGTAGTCAATATCGTGATCGGTCAGCAGATAATCGTGGAAGCGAGTGATCCGGTCACGTTCTTCCGGACTCAGCAGGTTGATGTGGTCCGTTACCCGGGGAACGGTCGCCAGGCGGTCGTTAGCTTGATAGGCAATCGCCAGCACGACGGCTGCAAACAATCCCAGCATCACCAGCAGGCGTACCCGTCCTGCTTGCCGGTTAAGGGAGACGTCTTTCCGGGCATACATCACTGGAACTCCACCGGTAATCCTTGCAGATAGTTGTTGTCCATTGGGCATTATTACCGAAAATATCGAATAGTCGCCACCAACCGGTTCGCGAAAACCGGAGTCACATCATTCTCCGGACCGGGGCAATGTCACGCGGGCAATCAGCCCTTGTGCTGGCGGAGAGGTGAACTGCAGGGTGCCACCATAGCCAGCCAGAATGTCCCTGACGATCGCCAGCCCCAAGCCATGCCCCGGCGTCTGTTCGTCCAGTCGTAAGCCCCGGGTCCCGAGGGTATCGAGTTTTTCCGGCGCGACACCGGGGCCATCGTCACGGACGTCCAGGGTCAGTTGGGCGTCATCCTGGCCCAGGTGCAGGGATACCTGGTGTGCGGCCCACTTGCCTGCGTTATCCAGCAGGTTGCCCAGAATCTCATTCAGGTCGTGCTCTTCGACTGGCCAGCGGGTTTCCGGCCCCAGTTCAGTTTCCAGTTCGAAGTTCTTGTCGGGGTAGAGCCGGCCCAGCATCCATAGCAGGTCGCGGGCCTGGCTGACCGGTTGCGCGGCCTTGCCTGCCTGGGGGCCAGCGAACCGGCTGCGTCGCATTTCGCTTTCCAGTTGACGGTCGATGTCGGACAGCCGTTGGGCGAGCTGTTGTCGCATTTCCGGGTCCAGGGCCCGGGTGTCGTCCTCCAGGACCTGGCGAATGGCGGACACCGGTGTCTTCACGCTGTGGGAGAGGTTGGCCAGGGCTTCCCGGGATCGGGCCAGCCTCTGGTCCAGGGTGTCCAGAAGCTGGTTCAACTGGCTGATCAGGGGCTGGAACTCCGCCGGGGCGTCCACATCCAGCCGGTCGCTTGCGCCGGTTTGCAGGGCGGTCAGACCATGCTGAAGCCGGGTGACGGAGCGCAGGGATAACCGAATGGCCAGCCAGATGGCCAGTATCAACAGCGCCAGAAGTATGGCGGAGACTATACCGGTCCACAGGTGCAACTCCTGCTGGCTGTGCTGAAGGTTTGTCAGGTCTTCCGCCACCACGATCACGACCGGTTCCCCGTTCAGTGTCAGGGCCTTGCGGTAGGCCAGAAAATCGGCGATGGAATTACTGGATTCCGGATTGGTTTTACGGACAAAACCGGTATCTGTCTCGTTCAGCAAGGGTTCGAGAGCCCCGGACCATTGGGCCGGGGAGCTGTGAATCTGGCTGCCTGTGCGCAGGGCAAACGCGTGGTGGAAGACTTCTTCAAAATAGTCACCCTCGGCAATGTCACGGATTTCTTCTGAGCCGGACTGCCGCAACTGGTGTTCCAGGAAGGACACTTCGTCCTGTAGCCGGTCTTCAACGAATCCGCGGGCCATGCGCTCCAGCAACAGGCCATGAACGATCCAGGCCACAACCATTAATGCAATGGCGGCGGGCAGCAACAGGGTGAGCAGGCTTTTACGGATGGAGCGCCGGGGGTCAATCCAATGCATTGAAGATGTACCCCTGGCCCCGGCGGGTGGTGATGGCTTCCGCCCCGGTGATTTTCCGTAGCCGGCGCACATAGGCCTCGATGGTGTTGTCGCTGGGACTGTCGTTGAGGTTGTAAAGCTGCTCCAGCAACTGTTCCTTGGAGAACAGCTGGCCCGGGCGGCTCATCAGGCAACGCAGCAGGCGAAACTCGGTTCCGGTCAGGGAGTGCTCCTGGCCGTCCGGTGTCTGCAGGCATTGGCGGTACTCATCCAATTCAAAACCACCGGCAGTCAGCTTTGCCTCCACCCGACCCTCACTACGTCGAATCAGGGCGTTCAGCCGTGCCAGCAGTTCCTCGGTCTGAAAGGGTTTGGCCAGGTAATCATCGGCTCCGGCCTTGAGGCCGTTCACCTTGTCCTGCCAGTCACCCCTTGCGGTCAGGATCAGCACCGGCATGGTCAGTTTGTCGGCTCGCCAGCTTTTGAGCACATCCAGCCCGTTGCCGTCGGGCAGACCCAGGTCCAGCACCACTGCCCGGTAGTTTTCCTGTTTGCCGAGTTGTTCTGCCTGTCTTGAGGTACCAGCTTCATCGACGGTAAAACCGGCGGCAGTCAGTTGCCTGTTCAGGCTATCGGCAATGAGGGTGTCGTCTTCCACCAGAAGCAATCGCATGGGCATTCCTGCGTTTCGGAGTCGATTGAAGTGTAGGGCTGTTTGCTGAATGTAACCTGAAAAAGTGCTCATCGGAAAATTCAGCAAGGATTCAGGTTGCTGGGGCAGAGTAGGGCTCAACTTTCAAAGATCAACTCATTCCGGGAGATACCGATGAATCCGATCCTCAAGAATACTCTGTTGCCCGCCATTGCTCTGGCGCTCTCTTCGGGCGTTTACGCTGCCGGTAACCACGGCGGGCATCATGGTGGTGACGCCGTAGGCGAGCCCGGCAAGGCCGAGAACGTGTCCCGCACCATCGATGTGACCATGCTGGACAACTACTACGAGCCCGAGTCCATCTCCGTGAAGCCCGGCGAGACCATCCGCTTCCGCGTGACAAACGACGGCGCCCTGGTGCATGAGTTCAATATCGGTACCGCAGACATGCACGAGGCCCACCAGGAAGAAATGCAGATGATGGTGGAGCATGGCGTCATCAAAGGTGATCACATAGACCACGACATGATGGAAATGTACATGGGTGATGGCCATTCCATGAAACACGACGACCCCAACAGCGTGCTGATGGAGCCGGGTGAGACCCAAGAGATTATCTGGACGTTCGCTGAAGCTGCCGATCTTGAGTTTGCCTGTAACGTGCCCGGGCACTATCAGGCAGGCATGTACGGCGACATTGAGTTTGAGGCAACGGTTGCCGCTAAAGAGCGCACCCGAGGTGAGGCTGAAAGCGAGTCTGTGCAATGAACAAATGTATTCTGGCTGCCGTCCTTGCCGGCTTGATGCCGTTTCAGGTATTCGCCGGCGAGTACGATATTTCCGTTGATCGGGTCCAGATTGATACCGGCGATTTCGTCAAGGAAGGCATTGGTTACAACGGTGCTTCCCCGGGGCCGGTATTGCGGTTCAGGGAAGGGGAAGAGGTGACCATCAATGTCACCAATAACCTGGACGAGATGACCTCCATTCACTGGCATGGCCTGATTCTGCCCTTTAAGCAGGATGGTGTGCCGGGTATCAGCTTCCCCGGCATCAAGCCCGGAGAAACCTTTACCTACAAGTTCCCTATCGTCCAGAACGGTACCTATTGGTTCCACAGCCATTCCGGATTTCAGGAACCCAACGGCGCTTATGGCGCTATTGTGATCGAGCCCGAGGGCCGTGAACCCTTTCGATATGACCGGGAATACGTGGTGCAGCTCACCGATAAGCACCCTCATTCCGGCGACCGCATCATGCGTAACCTGAAAATGTCCGCCGATTACTACAACCGGCAGCAGCAAACCGTGGGAGACTTCTTCGCCGAATCTGGTGAAAAAGGCTTTATGGCAACCCTGAAGGACCGGATGATGTGGGGCGATATGCGCATGATGAAGGCGGATATCGAAGACGTGCAGGGCTTCACCGGGCTAATCAACGGCAAGGGGCCGGAGCAGAACTGGACCGGGTTGTTCAAGCCGGGTGAGCGAATTCGCCTGCGCTTTATCAACTCCTCCGCCATGACCTATTTTGACGTTCGCATTCCCGGGTTGGAAATGACCGTGGTTCAGGCCGATGGCAACAATGTGCAGCCGGTGAATGTGGATGAGTTCCGCATTGGCGTGGCGGAAACCTACGATGTGATCGTTCGCATCAAGGATGAGAAAGCCTACACCATCTTTGCCGAATCCATGGGCCGTTCTGGCTACGCCCGAGGCACTCTGGCGCCTGCGGATGGTATGACGGCGGAGGTACCGGAGCTGCGTGAAGCCCAGTTGCTGACCATGGCCGACATGGCCGGGCACATGGACCATGGCGGTATGGATCATGGTGATATGGCTGACACGGATCATGGTGACATGAGCCAAAGTGATATGGCGGGCATGAATCACGGTGATATGGGCAAGGATTCCAAAATGGATCATAGCGCCATGGGCCATGGCAGTATGAATTCGGGCGATGGGGAGGCCCTTCCGGAAGACTCCTTCTATGCCGAGGGCAGCGGGCTGATGCCCACGGCAAGCAATGGCGGCAAGTTTCTCTCCTACGCAGACCTGAAAGCCCAGAACCCGCTGTACGAGGATAGAGAGCCGACTCGGGAAATTGAACTCCGCCTTACCGGAAACATGGAGCGTTATGAGTGGAGCATCAACGGCACCAAGTACGAGGATGCCGACCCCATCGTGCTGCAGTACGGCGAGCGGGTTCGCTTCAAATTCGTCAACGAGACCATGATGACCCACCCGATGCATCTGCACGGCATGTGGTCGATCCTCGACGTGGGTGAAGGTAAGTGGAACCCACTGAAACACGTCATCAGCGTTGCGCCCGCCACCACGGTGTATATGGAAACCGAAGTAGACGCGCCGGGTGAGTGGGCTTTCCACTGCCACCTGGCTTACCACGCGGCTTCCGGCATGTTCCGCAAGATAGTGGTAGAAGGCGGTCCGGACAGCACCGTGGCTGAAGGCGAGCAAAGCGGACAACAGGGAGGTGAATCATGAGTCGTCTGACGATATCCATGTGTGGCCTGTCCCTGGCGGTGGCTACACTGGCAACCCCCGTGGTTGCTCAGGAAGATCCGGCCAAGAAAACCCAGACCGCCAAGACCTTCTGGGGCGTGTCTGCCGAAAAGTTCGAGTACCGCTATAGCGATTCAGACGAGGAGTTGGCGGTTGTAGAGGCTGATGCCTTCTATGGCACCGATGAGTTGAAATTCCGCTGGCTGTTCGAGGGCGAGTGGGAAGAAGCCCACAATGCCTGGGAAACCCTGGAAAACCAGTTTGTTGCCCAGACTCCGGTTAGTGACTTCTGGGACGCTAAGGCGGGTATCCGCATAGACACCCCCGAAGGCCCTGACCGGGTTCACGGTGTGCTCGGACTCACCGGGTTGGCTCCTTACTGGTTCGAGGTGGACACCAATCTTTATGTCAGCGATGAAGGGGACGCTTCGGTGGACCTTGAGGCTGAGTACGAATTGCTGATCACCAACTATTGGATCGTGTCGGCTACGTTTGAGGGTTTGCTGGCGTTTTCGGAGGACAGGGAGATTGGAGTAGGCAAGGGGCTGAACTCCACCGAGGTGGGTCTGCGTCTGAGCTATGATCTGATCGATCGGTCTTTCTCTCCCTACATTGGCGTGGTTCACGAGCGCAAATACCGTGATACGGCGGATTTTGCCAGAGATTCCGGTGGCAGCACCGAAGACTGGTTTGCTGTCGCAGGCGCCAGACTTTCTTTCTGATCCTGCAGCTATAAAGGGCCGGGATACTCCATTCCGGCTCTGACGTCCTTTAGTTGATGCAAGTCAAAAGCCCGATGAATGTCGGCTTGGCCTCCCGTATTTTCAGCCGTAGTTCAGTTTCGGGTGTTGTGATGCAAGCAAGACATCGGAAGCTGGCCGGAGGTTGAATGAGCTGGGAACAGGACAGAACCACGCGCTATCAGGAAGGCAGCCTCACCCTGCCTGGAACGGTTATGCTGGGCACCGGCGTCATGATTGGCGCCGGTATCTTTGCGCTGACCGGTCAGATGGCGGAGATGACCGGCGTGCTTTTCCCGCTGGCCTTTCTGGCCGCTGCCGTGATTGTCAGCTTCAGCGCGTATTCCTACATCAAGATCTCCAATGCGTACCCCTCTGCGGGCGGCATTGGCATGTACCTGCACAAGGCCTATGGAAACCGGTTACCAACGGCGTTTAATGCCTTGTTGATGTACTTTTCCATGGTGATCGCCCAGAGTTTTCTCGCCCGGACCTTCGGCTCCTACACCATGCAGCTTTTCGGCGGTGACGAAAGCGGTCGGATGGTACCTATTCTCGGGGTTTCACTGATTCTGGCAGCCTTTCTCATCAATCTGCTGGGCAACCGAATGATTCAGGGCGTGGCTTCCTTCATCGGAATCCTGAAAATCGTGGGCATACTGAGTTTCGGGCTGGTGGGGGTCTGGATCGCTGACAGCCTTTCTGTCGACTTCTCGAGCCCTGGAGAGGCCGGAACAATGGGCAATTTCCTGGGTGCAACCGCGCTCGGCATTCTGGCCTTCAAGGGCTTCACGACCATTACCAACAGTGGCTCCGAAGTATTAAACCCCAAGCGGAACGTAGGGCGCGCGATCATTATTTCCATTGCGGCCTGCGTGGTGATCTATACGCTGGTAGGTTTTGCGGTCGCCAGCAATCTTTCTCTGGCGGAAATCATCGAAACTCAGGATTACTCCCTTGCGGCCGCGGCACGCCCGGCACTGGGCGATTACGGTGTCTGGTTCACGGTCGCCATCGCCATGATGGCCACGGCAGGTGGCATTCTGGCCAGCATTTTTGCGGTCTCGCGCATGCTGGCCATGCTGACGGAAATGAAACTGGTTCCCCACAGTCATTTCGGCATGCCGGGCAGCATCCAGAAGCACACGCTGGTCTACACTGTAGTCTTGGGGCTGATCCTGACCGCATTCTTTGATCTCTCCCGCATCGCGGCGCTGGGCATTGTGTTCTACCTGATTATGGACATTGCCATCCACTGGGGCGTGCTTCGCTATTTGCGCGAAGATGTGCAGGCCAAAGCGTGGGTGCCAGCCATGGCCATTCTGCTGGATTTGCTCGTCCTTGGCGGCTTTGTCTGGGTCAAGTTGAACACCGATCCGTTTGTCATCGGCGTAGCGGTCGTAGCGATGATCGTTATCGCAGTCGCAGAGCAGGTTTTCCTGAAAAAGTCCCAGAATACGGGGCACTCAGGACATGGCGAATCTCATGCTCATGATCATCATTAATCAGCGTTCGAGCTGGAGGGCAGTACCATGATGGGAGATAACATGTTTGGCAACACCATGTGGGCGGGGCACTGGCTGTGGATGCTGGTGATTGCCATTGTGGTGGTGATACCGGCCTGGCGTATTTGCCAGCGCACGGGGTACCCGGGCTGGCTGGGAATTCTGATTCTGATACCGATGGTGAATCTGATTCTGCTGTACGTCATTGCGTTCGGAGAATGGCCAGCCAACCGGGACAGAGAGGGATAAGTCAGATGGACACCAAGGCTTCGTCATGGCAGAAGGAATTTGAATTGATCGTGCCTGGCATGGGGTCTGACCATTGCGCGGGCATTATCAGCAAGACGATTGGTCGTCTGGACGGTATTGAAGAGTTATCCACCAATATAGCCAAGCACCGGGTCAGTGTCCGGGTTCGGGCTGACGGACCTGACGCGGAAGCCCTGAAGACTGCTGTAGAGGGGGCAGGCTACGATGTGGCCGCAGTCACTGGTGGTGAGGACCCTGACCGGGAGGATGACACTGCCATTGATGAGGCCTACCTCAGTCTTGCATTGCGCAGGCTCTGGATTGCGGCACTGCCCACCACGCTGATCATGGTGCTTATGGTGCCCCACATGTTCTGGCAGCCGGTGCCTGGCTATCTGGCAATCGTTGCCCTGCTGGCATTCCCGGTGGTGTTTCTGTTCGGCGGGGCAGCCACTCACAAGGCCTCATGGCGCTCCCTGAAAAACGGCACCTTCAATATGGACGTGCTGATTTCCATGGGCAGCCTGCCGCCATACGTGATTGGTCTGGTTGGCTTTGTGTATCCGATGACCTCTTTCATCGAAATGGCCGCCACCATTATGACGTTTCACCTGGTTGGCCGTTATCTGGAAGCGAAAGCCAAGGGCAAGGCCTCTGAGGCGATCCGGAGGTTGCTCACCCTGGGCGCCAAGACCGCCCGTGTGGAACGGGAGGGGGAGGAAGTCGAAATAGCCGTCAAAGAGCTGTCTCCCGGTGACATTATGGTTGTTCGGCCCGGCGACAAGGTTCCGACCGACGGAGAGGTAGTAGAGGGTGAGAGCCATCTGGATGAATCCATCGCCACTGGCGAGTCGATCCCGGTCTACAAAAGCGCGGGAGACACCGTTATCGGCGCCACCATCAATAAGGAAGGTCGCCTGAGGGTCAAGGCTACCCGGGTTGGCGGTGACACCTTCCTCGCCCAGGTGGTCAAGCTGATCGATGAGGCACAGGGGTCCAGGGTGCCCATTCAGGAATTTGCTGACCGCATGACCGGTCGCTTCGTACCACTGGTTCTGGTTGTCTCGCTGGGCAGTCTTGTTGCCTGGCTGTTGGCGGCAGATACGCTCCGGCCAATCCTGGAATGGGGCGCCGGTTTCCTGCCGTGGGTAGACCCGACGGCGGCCACACCGGTGTTGGCTATCCTGGCGGCCATAGCTGTGCTGGTGATTGCCTGCCCCTGTGCACTGGGGCTGGCGACGCCGACTGCACTGATGGTGGGTTCGGGGGTTGGCGCTGAGCGGGGCATACTGATTCGCTCTGGAGAGGCCATCCAGACCTTCAAGGACGTCAAGGTGATGGTCCTGGATAAAACGGGCACTATCACCCGGGGCGAGCCGAAGCTGACTGACGTCGTAGCAGCCGAGGGAGTTTCGGAGACGGAACTGTTGGAGCTTGCAACCACGGTGGAAAATGCGTCTGAGCATCCCATCGCCCGCGCCATTGTGGACGGTGCCCGGGAGCGGGGCATAAAGCCCGGGGACGTTGTTGATTTCCGCTCCACCGGCGCCCGGGGTGTGTCCGGCACGGTGGGTGAGAGAGCCGTGCTGATTGGCAACCGACTCCTGCTTGAAGAGCATGGCGTTAATGGGCTGGAAGCCCTGGATAAGAGCCTTTCCGACCTTGAGGAGCAGGGCAGAACGGCCGTCATCGTTGCCCGTGACGGTCAGGCCTGTGGCATTGTCGCGGTTGCCGACACGCTCAAGGACGAATCGGTTGCCGCCATCCGGGCCATGCATGAGCAAGGGCTGCACGTAGTGATGATCACCGGTGATAACGAACGTGCGGCTAACGCCGTTGCACAGGAAACGGGTATTGATGAGGTGCGTGCCGGGGTGCTGCCGGAGGGCAAGGTGGACGCCATTCGGGAGCTGCAGGAGAAATACGGAAATCATGTAGCCATGGTGGGCGACGGTATCAACGATGCTCCCGCTCTGAAGCAGGCCAATGTTGGTATAGCCATAGGTGCGGGGGCCGACGTCGCTATTGACGCGGCTGACGTCACTCTGGTTCGGGGAGAGCTTTCGGGCGTTATTGATGCCATGTTGCTGTCCCGTGCCACGTTCAGAAAGATTGTCGAGAATTTGCTGTGGGCAAGCGGCTACAACGCAGCCGCTATTCCTATTGCGGCAGCAGGCCTGTTGCACCCGATGATTGGCGTGGTGGCAATGACCGCCAGCTCCCTGTCAGTCATCGGTAATTCGATGTTGCTAAGACGGCGCTATAGCAATGAGCGCTCCCGGGTTGCTTGATTCAAAATAAATCCGGCTGCTCTTGCTGGCCGGGGTAAAGGGGGAACCGGAATGGAAATCAAAACATTTGGTGAACTGATCGACTGGACCCGAGGTCTCCATGCGCATTTAGCCCGTTGCCTTGCGCATTGTGCGACAAAGAACGAGGAAGAGCGGGCAAGGGCGCTATTGGACTACCTGGCAACCCACGAGTCTGAAATAGAGCGTATCGTCAAAGAGTTTGAGAACCAGGGAGATGCGAAGGCTTTAGACACAAGAGTTTACGACTACCTCGCTCACAATCCTGTCAAAACCCACAGAACCTGCGATGAGCCATACGCGGAGCTTGATTTTGAAGGCATCTGCCGTGAGGTCTTCGACTTTCATGAGCAGATTATTGATCTCTATAGAACGCTGATCGGAAAAGCAGAGATTCCTGAGGCAAAGGAACTGCTCGAATCACTCTTGACGATGGAAGAGAACGAATCCATGCGTCTGGCTAGACAAGTTGGTCGAATGGATGATCTCTGACTGTTTGTTCGCTAAACCAGGTTTTCATGCATGGATGTGGCGCTCATGTTTACCATGACAGGCGTGGGGTGCATTGCTGCGCCGATCCCATGATCCAGATCAAGGTTCGTTGATTTAACCTCACCGCGAGATCACTTTTCAGCCCGGATTCAGTTTCATGATCTTTACTGAATGTGATGCAGGCATTATCTCGATATTGAGGGGGATCTCATGAACAGAATTAACCGTTTAATCGCGTGCTCCTTTCTCGTGGCCGCCCCGGTTTTTGTGCTTGCACAAGGCAATGCCGGGCAGATGTCGCAAGGTGGAATGATGAACCAGGAACACATGCAACAGATGCATGAGAACATGTCGCGAATGCAGGGGATGATGCAGCAAATGCCCAATGCCGGCTCGCAAGAGGAGCGCCAGCGGCTGATGCAAGAGCATATGGAGTCCATGCAGGAACACATGGGTATGATGCGTGGTGGAATGATGGGCCCGGGCATGATGGATCAGGGAATGATGGGCAATGGTCAGGGCATGATGAATAATCAGGGCCAAAAGCAGCCTGGTAACGCGCAGGGCAATCGCGCTGGCGGTCCGGGGATGGATAATGAGCAGCGTATGAACATGATGGAGAATCGCATGGATCAGATGCAGCTCATGATGGAACAGATGCTGGAGCACCAGCGGCAACTGAACCGGAATTGATCGCTGTCCCTTAACCTGAACCAGTTCACTGTGCTGTTCGCTGACGGTCTTTCCGTTGGCGAACCACACAGCCATGGTCATGGCTGCCCGCCCCTGATGCGTCGGCAACGTTCACTACAGTAACGGACATGATCCCAGTCTTTCGCCCATTTCTTGCGCCAGGCAAACGGCCGGTCGCAAACCGGGCAGGTTTTCTCGGGTAAGTGCTTCTTTTTGTGCATCCGGCTCAAATGGTTTTTACTGAATGTAGCCTCTTCCTACGTTCACAGCGCCCTGGGGGATTGTTGATGGCCCGATTCAGTGACGATATCCAACCTCCATCCATCTTGATCTTTGACTGGCACGGCACGTTGGTGGATACCCACGATGCCATGTTCAGCGCGATGGAGGAGATGCTACCGCAACTGGAGGACCTGGAGCTGGTGGAGCGGCTGCTGCCGGAAGACAAATGCCGCACCGCTGATGACGCCCGCCTGGTACGTTACATCCGCATTTTTCGTCGCTTGCATCCGCGAATACTGGCTGAACGGCGGGTGTCGCGTACCGATATCTTCAATGCCATCTTCGGTGACGACAAGGACGCCAAACTGATTGCCCACAAGGCTTATAATGCGTGTTACCGCAAGTACTTCGGCAAAGTGAAACCCTTCCAGCCCGGTGCCTATGAATATCTGACTGCCCTGAAGGAAATGGGTATACGCCTGGGTGTATCCACCAACCGCAACCGGGAATTCCTCGACAAGGAGTTGAAAATGGTGGATGAAGGCCGCTGGCAGGATCTGTTTGACGTGACAGTGTGTGCCGACGATGTCACCGAATACAAGCCGGACCCGGAAGTCATTCTCAGAACCCTGGAAAAGGCCGGGTTACCTGTGGATCAGCGTGCGTGGTACGTCGGTGACAGTTACGTGGACATGCTCACCGCAAATAAGGCTGGAGTCGCAGGTGTTTTCTATAACGGCGCATGCTGGGAACCCGGTCGCATCGATAGCTGGTTCTCCCATCGCGATGCGCCCGTTGCGATCCTCGACAGTTTTGAGGATTTGGTGGATCTTTTAGCCTTGTTGGAACGGAGGTCTCCTGACGCGTTTCGGTTCTCACCCGCTGAGGTCCGCCCCCGGCCATTTCCGCCGCCCGAGCGACCGGCGCCGCGAATTGAACCGGACTGGCACCCGGCGGTGGTCCGGCTGATCCGCCCTTCGGTGGTCCTGTTTGACTGGCACGCCACCCTGGTGGATACGTTGGATGCCATGTACCACGCGGTGGATGACATGTTGCCGGATTTCCACAAGCTCGAGCTGATGGACCGTATGGTGTCTCCTGAAGACAGCAAGACGCCGGAGGATGTCAAACTTGTCGCCTATGTGCGGGAGTTTGCAAGGTTGCACCCGAAAGTGAAGGCCGATCGCAAAATATCCCGTACCGATATCTTCGAGGTGCTGTTCGGCGAGGATCAGGAAGCCAAGCAGATTGCCCACAAGGCCTTTAACCATCATTATCGCAACCATTACGGCACGGTAAAGGCGTTTGAACCGAGGGTGCGGGATGTGCTGGAAGGGTTGCGGCGGCTGGATATTCAGGTGGGTGTGATTACCAACCGGGACCGGGAGTTTTTCGAGCACGAACTGGCGGCGGTGGAAGACACGGGTTGGACAGAGCTGTTCGATGTAGACGTTTGTGGTGATGACACGCCGTTGCGTAAGCCTCATCCTGACCAGCTACTGCTGGCGGTGCAGAAACTGGATTATCCGCCCGATCCCAGTGTCTGGTATGTCGGGGACAGCACCACGGATGTGATCGGTGCCAAGCGGGCAGGCATGACCTCGGTGTTCTTTAACGGGGCACAGTGGGACCAGCCGTGGCTCAACAAGATTTTTCCCGGAACCCATAAACATCCCGACAAACCCGATGTCGTGGTGAATGATTTTTCCGAATTCTGGGCGCTGGTACTGGCGTGTGAAATAGGGCCGCCGTGATATAAATGGGACTTTTGCCACACAGCGTTTAGACCTATGCTGGCACGCCTGAATAACAACAAAGGTCTTCCAATGTCTGATGTAAAAGCGTCGATTCTTGTCGTGGACGACGACCTGGCGATACGCGAGCTATTGCATGAACACCTGTCCCGGGTTGGCTACGATGTGATGACCGCCGCCGAAGGTGAAGATATGCGCCAACGGCTGGCGGAGTCCCGGGTGGACCTGATTGTTCTTGACGTCATGATGCCAGGGGACGATGGCTTTACACTTTGCCGTGAGATCCGCGAGCATTCGCAGGTTCCCATCATCATGCTGACGGCGAGCTCCGATGAAACCGACCGTGTGGTCGGCCTGGAAATTGGTGCCGATGATTACCTGGCCAAACCGTTCAGTGCCCGCGAACTACAGGCCAGGGTCAAGGCGCTGTTGCGGCGTTCGAGTTTCACCCGAACGGACAATCCCAGGTTTGTCCGGTTTGATCGCTGGCGGCTGGACACTCTGGCCCACGAACTCATCTCGGAAGAGGGAAGCACCACTGCGCTGTCCGGTGCCGATTTTGCCCTGTTGCAGCTTTTCCTCGCCCACCCCAACGAAGTGCTGGACCGTGACACCATTTCCGGTGTGACCCGCGGCCGCGAGTCCATGCCGCTGGACCGGGTTGTGGATGTGGCGGTCAGCCGCCTGCGTCAGCGTCTGGGGGATCAGGGCCGCAACCCCAGACTGATCAAGACCGTGCGTGGGGCGGGTTACCTGCTGGCGGCAACGGTGACCCATGTCGCGGAATAATAACGGCGCGATCGACACCGGCCGCAAGGCCTGGCGTCTTGTACCCTCGTCGCTCCTCGGCCGTATCCTGCTGTTGACGCTGGTGGCCATGGGGGTTGCCCAGGTGGTCTCAAGCGTGATCTGGGTAGGCACTTTCCGGGCCCAGCAAGTGGAGGGGCTGGTCAGCACCACCCGCAACCTCGCTTCTTCCGCCGCGGCAACCACGCAGTTCTTCAAATCCCTGCCGCTGCAATACCGGCACATTGTGCTGGATCAGTTGAGGGACATGGGGGGCTCGCGCTTCTTTGTCTCCCTCAATGACAAACGCATTAATATGCGCGCGTTGCCAGACAGTGAGCGCAAACAACTGGTCACAGAGGAAGTCAAGGCGGTGCTCCGGAGCCGGCTGGGCAAATCGACCAACCTGCATGTTGAATTTGTTCACCCCGATGATTTGCGAATCCTCAATACCGAGCTGCCACTGGATGCGTTACCCCGATCCTGGGCTCATTACGCACTGACCCTGGAGCCCATCAAACCACCGGTTCTGGTGACCCAGGTGGAAGTGGCCACGGGTGAGTGGTTGTATCTGGCCTCGTTGTTGCCCGCGCCCTATGTGTCACTGGATGACGAAAGCATTCCCGGCCAGCAGATTGTCTTTATCCTGGTGATGATCGGCGTGCTGTTTCCTGTGCTGGCATGGCTGGTGCGCCGCCAGACCCGGCCGTTGCGAAAGCTGGCCCGGGCGGCGCGGGATCTGCCACTGGATGAATATCAGCCACCATTGCAGGAGCAGGGCAGCGCTGAAATTGTCGCGGTTACCCGGGGCTTCAATGCCATGCGCCGTCGGCTGCAAAGTTACATCAGTGACCGGGACCAATTATTTCGCGCAATCTCCCATGACCTTAAAACCCCGATAACGAGGCTGCGCCTGCGAGCCGATCTTATTGACGACGATGACATTCGTGAGCGATTCGAAAGTGATCTTCAGGAGCTGGAATTACTGGTAAAAGGTGCCCTGCAGAGCATGAAGGATACCGACATTCATGAGAATGTTGAGCTTGTCGATATTGATGGCATGTTACGGCGAATGGCGGATGCCTACATCGGTGACAGCCCCGGTGTTGTCGTGGAGGGCACCTGTGCGCCGTACCGTGGCAAGCCCCTGGCGTTGAAGCGCTGCCTGGGCAATCTGGTGGATAATGCGGTGAAGTACGGGGAGACGGCGATCATTAGCGTGGAGGACTCCCCGGAGCAGCTAACCATCCACGTCAGGGATCATGGGCCGGGGATTCCCGAGGCCGAGCTTGACCGGATTTTCGAGCCCTACTATCGCCTTGGTCAGGAGCACCGAAAGGGGCATGGTCTGGGCCTCGGAATTGCCCGCAACATTGCCCAAAACCACGGTGGTGATCTTGAAATAGCCAATTGCCCGGACGGTGGCCTGGATGTGACCCTTACGTTACCGCGACATTGAAATTGCCATGTAACAAACCTGTTACATCGGTCTTTCTGTTTGATACGTTCCCCTTTCGGGTATTGCCATAGACTCTGATGTTGCTAATACAACAAAAACAAGGAGTCATAATGAATACCTGTAAACCGTACCCTACTGCCTGGACCAACAATGCCATCACCGGTCGCCGACTGGTGGTCGCGGTGAGCGTAGCTTCACTGGCTCTGGTTGCCGGCCAGGCACTGGCTCAGGAAACCGTGGAAGACCGCCTGTCAGCCCTGGAGCAGAAGTTGGCAGAGGTTGAACCCCAGGCCCGGGGTGACGAGGGCTTCTCCTTCAACACCTACGCCCGTTCAGGGCTGCTGCTTAACAGTGACGGCAAGAGTGCGCCCGGCGGCCCTTACCTGACGCCGGCCGGGTCGGTGGGTGGTGCAGTGGGCCGGCTGGGTAACGAACCCGATACCTACCTGGAAGCCATCCTCAACTACAAGACTGTGGCGGATAACGGTACCAAGGCTCATTACCGCCTGATGATTGCCGACTCCACCACCTCCAGCAACGACTGGACCGCTGGCGACGGCGCCGTGAACGTGCGTCAGGCCTATGTCGAATTCAGCGACCTTGCCAGCTTCACTGGCATTTTCGAAGATGCCTCGATCTGGGCCGGCAAACGCTTTGATCGGGACCTGGACTTTGACATCCACTGGCTCGACAGCGATATCGTCTTCCTGGGCGGCACCGGGGTCGGACTCTACGACGTGGCCTTCAGTGAGTCGGTGAAGTCCAACTTTTCCTTTTATGGACGCAGCTTCCAGGATTTTCCCTCCGATCCTGACACCACTGACGGCGAGTCCGACACCGACAACCTGATCCTCACCGCCAATAACTATTTCGGCAACGTCCAGTGGCTGATCAATGGCATGTCCGCTGCGGATAACGACGAGCGTATCGTCGGCGGCGTTATGGAGGCTGCCGACACCGGTGTGCAAACCATGCTGGCCTACCACGGTGACAGCTTCTTCGGGATCTCCGATGGCAACTTCAAGGTGGCGCTGCTACACGGCCAGGGCCTGGGTGCGGAGGTCAAGAACCTCGGCGCCGATGGCAACCTGCATGAAGACGCGGCCAGTACCCGTGTGGCTGCCTACGGTACCACCCGGTTGAGTGATAACTGGCGTATCGCCCCGGCAATCCTGGCGGAAACCAGCAAGGATCGTTATGTGGAAGGGGATGAATACCAGTGGCTGACGTTCAACACCCGTCTGGCCAATGAACTGGGCGCTAATTTCGAGATGCAGTATGAGGCCTCCTGGCAGGTGATGGACCTGAATCCGGAAGGTTACGAAGGGCGCGAGGACGTGGATGGTGACTACGCCCGCTTCACCATTGCGCCTACCTTCAAACCGCAGGTTGGCGGTTTCTGGAACCGCCCTGAAATCCGTGTGTTTGCCAGCTATTCCACCTGGGACGACGAGCTAAACCGTTTTGATGGCGGTGATGCCCTCGGCCAGGAAGACTTTGGCGGCAACCAGTGGACCTTTGGTACCCAGATGGAAGTCTGGTTCTGATACTGACAAACGTCTCCACTACAAAAACAAGGAGTCATTATGAAAACGTTCAAGCGTCATCTTACAGCCCTGGCGGTCTCTGCCGCCCTGATGCCAACAGCGGCCGTCCAGGCCGGTGAAGTCGAGGTTCTGCACTGGTGGACCGCCGGTGGTGAAGCGCGGGCCGCCGCGGCCCTGAAAGAAATGATGGAAGAGCAGGGCCACACCTGGAAAGATTTTGCGGTGGCCGGCGGGGGCGGTGAAGCCGCCATGACGGTGCTGAAAACCCGCGCCGTCTCTGGTAACCCGCCTGCGGCAGCGCAGATCAAGGGCCTGGACATTCGTGAATGGGCGGAACTGGGCTTTCTGACCAGCCTGGACAGTGTTGCCGACGCTGAAAACTGGGACCAGCTCATTCCGCCCCGGATTTCCGAAGTCATGAAGTACGAAGGCAAATACGTAGCGGTGCCGGTGAACGTGCACCGGGTGAACTGGTTATGGGTGAACCCGGAGGTGATGGAAGATGTCGGCGTTGACGTGCCCACCACGCTGGACGAGTTCTTCGCAGTGGCCGACAAGCTCCAGGCAGCGGGATACATTCCCCTGGCGCACGGTGGCCAGCCCTGGCAGGACGCGACCGTGTTCGATGCGGTGGCGCTCGCGCAGCTGGGCCCTGAGGATTACCGCAAGGCGTTTGTCGACCACGACATGGACGTGATTAACAGCGACAAGATGGAAGAGGTCTTCACACAGTTCGCCAGGGTAATGAGCTACGTCGATGACAATGCCGCGGGCCGGGACTGGAACACTGCCACTGGCATGGTGATTCGTGGTGAGGCGGCCATGCAGATAATGGGTGACTGGGCCAAGGGTGAATTTTCCGCTGCCGGACTGACGCCGGGTGAGGATTATCTGTGCGCGCCGGCTCCGGGCACCACCGGGCGATTCACCTTCAACGTGGATTCCTTCGCCATGTTCAGCCTGACAGAGGATGAGGACATCAAGGCGCAGAAGGATCTGGCACGTACCATTCTGGAACCCGAATTCCAGACCCTGTTCAACCAGAATAAGGGGTCCATTCCGGTTCGAACTGACATGGATATGAGCGCGTTTGATATCTGTGCCCAGGCGTCGATGGAGACGTTCAAGTCCAGCGCCGACGATGGTGGCCTGGTGCCGAGCTTCTCCCACGGCCTGGCGACCACCAGCTACATCCAGGGCCAGATCTTCGATGTGGTCACCAACTTCGTCAACTCCAACAATCCAGACCCGGCAAAAACCACGGACCAGTTGGCAGCCGCCATCCAGTCCGCAATGTAATGCCGTGCCAGGCCGCCTGCCGGGCGGCCTTAGGGTTTATTCGGGGGATTTCTCATGGAACACACTCATAGTCGCCCTGCCCGGGTGGCCAGGGCACCGTCTGGCCTGATGGATGGCCTGCAGCGCTGGCTACCCAAGCTGGTGGTGGCGCCAACGTTCATCCTGATCGGCATTGGTATCTACGGCTACATGCTGTGGACCGGTGTACTGTCGTTCACCAATTCCAGCTTCCTGCCCAGTTACGATTTCGTCGGCCTTGCGCAGTACGCCAAGCTGATGGAGAGCGAGCGCTGGCTGGTCGCGTCCCGGAATCTCGCCATCTTTGGCGGGCTGTTCATCGGTATTTGCCTGCTGATTGGTGTGGTGCTCGCCATTTTCCTGGACCAGCGCATCCGCCAGGAAGGCGCCATCCGCACCATTTATCTTTACCCCATGGCACTGTCCATGATTGTCACAGGCACGGTCTGGCGCTGGATTCTGAACCCGCGCCTGGGGCTGGAAAAGCTGATGCACGACTGGGGATGGACCTCCTTCAGCTTCGACTGGCTGGTGAATTCCGACTTTGCCATTTACACCATTGTGATGGCGGCGGTATGGCAGGCCTCCGGCTTTGTCATGGCGCTGTTTCTGGCGGGCCTGCGGGGTGTTGATTCGTCCATCATTCGAGCCGCACGGGTGGATGGTGCCAGTCTGCCGGTCATCTACTGGAAAATTATCTTGCCTTCCCTGCGGCCGGTATTCTTCAGCTCGGTGATGGTGCTGGCCCACATCGCCATCAAGAGTTTTGATCTGGTCATGGCCATGACGGCGGGTGGCCCGGGCTATTCCACCGACCTGCCTGCGGTATTCATGTACGCCCACACCTTTACCCGCGGCCAGATGGGCCTGGGCTCTGCCAGCGCCATGCTGATGCTGGGCGCCATTCTCGCACTGCTGGTGCCTTACCTGTATTCCGAACTGAGGGAGAAGCGCCATGACTGATGTGATTCGTACCGGCTTTCGCCCCAGCCGCATTGCCATCTACGGGGTGCTGCTACTGGCATGCCTGGTGTACCTGATTCCGCTGATCGTTATGTTGATCACCAGCTTCAAGACACCCATGGATATCCGTACCGGCAACTTGCTGGCGCTGCCGACTGACTGGACGGTTGTGGGCTGGACCAAGGCCTGGTCCGAGGCCTGCACCGGGGTGCAGTGTGAGGGAGTCAAAGGGTATTTCTGGAACTCGTTCAAGATGACCGTGCCGGCGGTACTAATTTCCACGCTGTTGGGCGCCTTCAATGGCTACGTGTTGTCCAAGTGGAAGTTCAAGGGCTCTGACCTGATGTTCGGCATGCTGCTGTTTGGCTGCTTTGTACCATTCCAGGTCGTCCTGCTGCCCATGGCGGCCACCCTGGGCAAGCTGGGCCTGGCCAACACCACGGCCGGCCTGGTGCTGGTCCACGTGATCTACGGCGTGGCGTTCACCACACTGTTTTTCCGTAACTATTACGTGGCCATACCCGACGCTCTGGTGAAGGCGGCACGGCTGGATGGTGCCGGCTTTTTCACCATCTTTTTCCGCATCCTGCTGCCCATGTCCACGCCCATTTTTATGGTGTCGTTGATCTGGCAGTTCACCCAGATCTGGAATGACTTCCTGTTCGGCGTGGTCTTCGCCAGTGGCGACAGTCAGCCGATAACGGTCGCCCTGAACAATCTGGTGAACACCAGCACCGGGGTGAAGGAATACAACGTGGATATGGCCGCCGCCATGATCGCCGCCCTGCCAACGCTGGTGGTGTACATCGTGGCAGGCAAGTACTTTATACGCGGCCTGACGGCCGGCTCGGTTAAGGGGTAAAACAACAATGTCGCAACTTGAACTGCGGGACATCCGCAAGACCTACACAGGGGCCCTGGACGAGACCCTCAAGGGCATCAACATTGACATCGCATCCGGTGAATTCCTGACCCTGGTCGGGCCATCGGGCTGTGGCAAGTCCACGCTGATGAACAGCATTGCCGGCCTGGAATCCATTACCGGTGGGTCGATAGTGGTGAATGGCAAAGACATATCGGGTATGGAACCGAAGGACCGGGACATCGCCATGGTGTTCCAGTCCTACGCGCTTTACCCCACCATGTCGGTGCGCCAGAACATCGCCTTTGGTCTGAAGATTCGCGGTATGCCAAAAGAGGAAATTCGTCAGGAAGTCGAGCGTGTTGCCGACCTGCTGCAGATCTCCGCATTGCTGGATAAAAAGCCTTCCCGGCTATCCGGTGGTCAGCAGCAGCGGGTGGCCATGGGGCGAGCATTGGCCAGACGGCCGAAGATCTACCTGTTCGACGAACCGCTTTCCAACCTGGATGCCAAGCTGCGGGTGGAGATGCGCACCGAGATCAAGAAGCTGCACCAGCGGCTGAGAACCACCATTGTGTACGTCACCCATGACCAGATCGAGGCCATGACTCTGGCGGACCGGATTGCCGTGCTCAAGGACGGCGAGTTGCAGCAACTGGGAACACCAAAGGAAGTCTACGACACCCCGGAAAACCTGTTTGTGGCGAGTTTTATGGGCTCGCCTTCCATGAGTTTTATTGACGTGGAGATCGAACGGGCGGGAACCGGCCTGTCAGTGACGGTTGAAGGTAGCGACGGTCGCAAGCTGGCCCTGCCGGTGCCGGCGTATCTGGAGAGCTGGGCCGGTAAGCGGGTGGTGCTTGGCATCCGCCCGGAGCATATAAGCCAGCCCGACGATCAGAAGGCAGATCATCCGATGGTGACCAGCGGTCGCTTTACGGTGGAGGTCACCGAACCGACCGGGCCGGATGTGCTCGCCGTTATCCGCCTGAACAATAAGGATGTGCAGTGCCGGCTGGATGCGGAGCACCCGGTGAACTGGGGCGAGGAAGCCGATCTGATGTTCGATATGCGTAAGGTCGTATTCTTCGACCCGGAAAGCGAGAAACGCATTCGCCCGCAATAACGCCTACTGAGCTCTTTGCTCACAGCTGCTCCAGTCGTGCCAGTAAGTCGTCGGCACGTTGGAGCAGCGCCTCCCGCCGTTCCGGCTTCTGCCTGTTCCAGTTCCGGTACATCATGCCCATGCGAGGATTGCTGGCAAAGTCGTCCCGATGACGGTCGATGAAATGCCAGTACAGGGCGTTGAACGGGCAGGCATCCTCTTCCGTGGATTTGTTCACCTTGTAATGACAGTTACTGCAATGGTCCGACATCCGCTGGATGTACTTGCCGCTGGCGGCGTAGGGCTTCGAGCCCAGATAGCCGCCATCGGCATGCATCACCATGCCAAGCACATTGGGCAGCTCGACCCAGTCGTAGGCATCGGCGTACACCGCCAGGTACCAGTCACAGATCTCCTCCGGCGTGACGCCGGCCAGCAGCGCGAAGTTACCGGTGACCATCAGCCGCTGGATATGGTGGGCGTAGGCGTTGCGGCGGGTGGCATCAATCGCCTTGTGCATGCATCGCATCTTTGTGTTGCCAGTCCAGTAGAACCAGGGCAGGGCGCGGGTATTGCCGAGCCGGTTTTCCTCGGCATACTCCGGCATGTTCATCCAGTAGATCCCCCGCACAAATTCCCGCCACCCCAGAATCTGTCGGATAAACCCTTCTACCGCATTAATCGGCGCCTGCCCGGCATACCAGGCCCGGGCAGCGGCTTCGCACACGGCTAACGGGTCCAGCAGACCGCAGTTGATATAGGGAGACAGAATGGAGTGAAACAGCCAGTCCTCGCTATCGGACATGGCGTCCTGAAAATCGCCGAAACAGGGCAGGGCAAAATCGATAAAGTACTCCAGCGCCTGCTCGGCATCCTCCGGCGTCACGGCAAAGTGGAAGTCCTCCGTGGTGCCAAAATGATCGGCAAAGTGCTGCTCTACCAGATCAATCACTTCCCGCGTTACCTCATCGGGTTCCACGCGAAAAGGAGCGGGAGCCGGCGGCTTACCGGTCCATTTGTGCCGGTTATCCGCATCAAAATTCCACTGCCCACCCTCGGGCTTGCCATCGGAAGTCATCAGCAAGCCTGTTTTTCGCCGCATTTCACGGTAAAAGAACTCCATTCGCAGCTGTTTGCGATCTTTTGCCCATTCTGAGAATTCCTGCTTGCTGGCGATAAACCGGGTATCCGTGCGGATCTCCACCGGCACTCCCAGCCGTTCATGCCACCGACCGATCTGCTCGTGCAGGCGCCACTCGCCGCATTCGGTGGTGATAACCCTGTTCGAATCGGTCTCTTTTAGCTGGCCGGCGATGACGGCCTCCAGGCTCAGGGCCTCATTATTGGGGTGGTAAGTCTGGTAGTGAACCTGCCAGCCCTCCGCCTCCAACCGCTGCGCAAAGTGCCGCATGGCGCTGAACAGCAGGACCAGTTTTTTCTTGTGGTGATTGGTGTAGCTGGCTTCGTCGTGGACTTCTGCCATCACGATCCTGTCCCGTTTCCGGTCAGCGCCTTCCAGTGCGCTTATATCAGCGGTCAATTGGTCGCCGAGAATCAGAATCAGGTTTGGCATGTTTGGATCGTGCTCCAAGGTTTAGGCTTTGGTGCATAGTCAGGCGGGTGGAGAGGGCCCTCTCCACCCGTCGGGCGGCCGACACCATGTGATCCTCATAAAGAGGTAGGGTGAAATACGCCAACAGCACAAGGGTGGTTCAGTCGGGAGGTTGATAAAATCATCGTATCGGTAAGCTGACCCACATCAAGTGGTCGTCGCCCAGGTTGCCATAAAATGGCGACTTTCCGGCTTGCCCCCATTTCGACGTTCAGAGTTCCTGCTATGATTTCCACGCCCGCATTTGCATCCAATGAATCCACCCTCCCGGAATTTATCTGGGATGACGCGCTGATCAGTCGTTATGACCTGAGCGGTCCGCGCTATACCTCCTATCCGACGGCCGTGGAATTCAACCAGAACTACCCGATAACAGACATGGTGGAGGCCGCTGCCCGCAGCAAGGCCAGCGGTCGGCCGTTATCCCTCTATACCCATCTGCCTTTCTGCGCCCACCTTTGTTACTACTGCGCCTGCAACAAAGTGATCACCAAACAGCGCCACAAGGCCATTCCGTACGTGGAAAGATTGCTGAAGGAAGCCGCGATACAGTCCCGGCTTTTCGGCGCGGACCGACCGGTCAAGCAATTGCACTGGGGCGGCGGCACGCCCACCTTCCTGCCGAACGATGTCATGGCGCATTTGATGGCGGGTTATGGTGAACTGTTCAACCTGCAGACCAATGAAGATCGTGACTACAGCGTGGAGATCGATCCGCGCGAAGTAGACCAGGACACCCTTTCCACCTTGTGGCAGTTGGGCTTCAACCGTATCAGCCTGGGGGTGCAGGATGTGAATCCCCAGGTGCAGAAGGCGGTGAACCGCATCCAGCCCCGTGACATGACCGAGGCCGTGCTGAACGAGGCCCGCCGACTCGGTTTCCGCTCCATCAACCTGGACCTGATCTACGGCTTGCCACACCAGACACCGGAGAGTTTTGCGGAAACCCTGGAGGCAGTCATCGAGATGTCACCGGACCGGCTCTCGGTGTTCAGCTACGCCCACCTGCCGGACCGGTTCTACCCACAGACCCGGATTGTGGCCGATACCCTGCCTACGCCCCAGCAGAAGCTGACTATCCTGCACAACACCATCAACCGGTTGCTGGAGGCAGGTTACGAATACATCGGCATGGACCATTTCGCCAAGCCTGACGACAGTCTGGCAGTGGCCCAGAGACAGGGGCGACTGCACCGGAACTTTCAGGGTTACACCACCCATTCCGATTGCGACCTGGTGTCTCTGGGCGTATCCGCCATCGGCCAGACCAATGATGCCTACTTCCAGAACAATCACGACCTGCCGTCCTGGGAAGCGGCTATCGATGCCGGCCAGCTTGCCATTACCAAAGGCGTGAACCTGACCCGGGACGATCGCATTCGCCGCTGGGTGATCGGTCAGCTTATCTGTCAGTTCCGTCTGGATCGGCAACAGTTTTCAGATATTTGGGGTGAAAATCTCGACCGTTACTTTGCTGATGAACTGCACCGACTGACCCCGATGATTCGTGACGAGTTGATTGCGGACGACGGTCAAACGCTGCAGGTTCAGCCCGCCGGCCGGCTATTGATCCGCGCTATCTGCCAGATCTTTGACCTGTATCGCAAAGCGGGAGCGAGTCAGAGGTTCTCGCGCATTATCTGACAGGCTGATCCGCTGATAATGATCAAGGCATTGAGCATGATTTGCCGATAACGTTATCTCCACCTGTTCAGCGGAGATGTTTATGGAGCTCGTCTGCCCGGCCGGTAGCTTGCCGGCCCTGAAAATTGCCGTGGATAACGGCGCCGATGCGGTGTATTTCGGTTTCCGTGACAGCACCAACGCCCGGCAGTTTGCAGGACTGAATTTCAACGACAAACGTGCCGCCGAAGGCATCGGGTATGCCCACTCCAAAGGCAGCCGGGTATTTTGTGCCATCAACACCTATCCGCAACCGGATGGTTGGGAACATTGGAAAGCGGCAGTGGACCGGGCCGCTGCCTTGGGTGTGGATGCCATCATCCTGGCCGATATGGGGCTGCTGGATTACGCCGCCAACAAGTACCCGCATATCCCCCGTCACCTGTCCGTACAAGGCTCTGCCACCAGTCACGAGGCTCTGTCTTTCTACAAGGACAACTTCGATATCCGCCGTGCCGTGTTGCCCCGGGTGCTTTCGCTGGATCAGGTGCGGGGTGTTGCAAAACACAGCCCGGTTGAGCTGGAAGTCTTCGCCTTTGGCAGTCTGTGCATTATGGCGGAGGGGCGCTGCTATCTTTCCTCCTACCTTACGGACGAATCTCCGAATACCCGTGGCGCCTGCTCGCCGGCCAAAGCTGTGCGCTGGCAGGAAACGGCCCAGGGGCTGGAATCGCGCCTGAACGATGTGTTGATTGACCGCTATGGCGACGGCGAATCCGCTGGCTACCCGACCCTGTGCAAGGGCCGTTTTGAGGTCGAGGGCAATGTGTATCACGCTATTGAGGAACCGGTCAGTCTGAACACGATGGACCTGCTGCCGGAGCTGAAGTCGCTGGGTATCAGTGCCGTGAAAATTGAGGGCCGTCAGCGCAGTCCCGCCTACATCGCGGATGTGGCGCGCACCTGGCGACAGGCTCTGGATCACTTGGACGTAGCTCCGGATGACTTCACGGTCGAATCCAGCTGGAGGAACACACTCTCCAGCCTCTCCGAAGGCGGCCTGACCACCCTGGGCGCCTACCACCGTAAGTGGAAATAAGGTTTACTCGGTATGATGAAACTCTCACTCGGGCCGATTCTGTGGTTCTGGTCCAAACAGACGGTTTTTGATTTCTACGGCAAGGCCGCCGAGTGGCCGGTAGACACTATCTACCTCGGCGAAGCCGTGTGCTCACGCCGGCGGGAACTGAAACCCGATGACTGGTTCGATCTGGCCCGCGATCTGAAAGCCTGTGGTAAAGAGATAGTGCTTTCTACCCAAACTCTGATTGAGTCCGAGGCCGACCTTCGTCGCTTGCGAAGAATTTGCGATCAGAACGAGTTCATGGTGGAAGCTAATGACCAGAGCGCCATGCAGGTAGCTATTCGCAACGGGATTCCATTTGTTACCGGCCCGTCCATGAACACATACAATGTGGCCACGCTCAAGGTACTGGCAAAGCAGGGTCTGAAGGGCTGGAACCTGCCGGTGGAGCTGGGGAAGGAAACCCTGGATGAGCTTATCAAAGGCTTGAAAGAAGAAGGCCTGGACTTGCCCGCGGAAGTGTTCGCCTGGGGCTTCCTGCCCCTGGCCTGGTCCTCCCGTTGCTTTACTGCGCGCCATTACAACCTGCCGAAGGACAACTGCGAGTTCCGCTGTCTGCAGCACCCGGACGGCATGGAATTGCGCTCAAGGGAATCACAGGAACTGTTTCGCCTGAATGGGATATCAACCTTGTCTGGTTCCCGTTATGACCTGATGCGGGAGCTGCCGGATATGGATGACATGGGGGTGTCTATGGTGCGTCTGAGCCCGGAACACCAGGGCATGGAGACAGTCGTCCGCCGGTTTGACAGGGTTCGCCGTGGTGAGGTGCCAGAGCAGGATCCATTGGCTTTGGTGGAAGCGCCTCCATGTAATGGATACTGGTACGGTCGTCCGGGTATGGAGTTGGTCGTGCGTTAGTGTTTATCTGAAAATAGACCGGAAATCCCATTCCAGGCTGTCGAGCAGGTTCTTCAGCCCGAGCCCCAGCTCCGTGTCGCCTTCAATAACCAGGCGACGCTGGAAGAACAGTTGGTCTGGATCCAGCCGGCGTTCAGCAAGCGTTTTAAAGGCAGGTAGGGAGCCGCGAATCGTCGCTTCACCCAGGCCATCTATAATGCGCAGTCGACCGGCCCAGAAGCCGATAGTGACGCCTGGTTGTCCACCATTAATTTCCAGCCGGATACGGCGGCCCTCGAAATCGTCAAATTCACCGTCGGCGATTGCGGCGGCAAACAGGCGGTTCAGTGGTGCTTCAGCAACCAGCTGTTTGACGGGCAAAGGGATCCTTCGATCAATAGCGCCCAGCGTTGGCCCCGGTGAAGGCAGGTATTCCCCCAGGACTGTGAGGGATTGCTGGAACAGGGCGCTGTTGAAAGGGGCAATTGTGTGTTTTGAAAATACCATGACTTAACTCCGGTCAGTCAGAGACCCGTCCAGAGTAAAGCAAAGTCGATGGCAACGATTTGATATTACTCAGCCCTTGTGAAGGCCTTCTTCCACCGCCCATACCGCCACTTCCACCCGAGAGCGTAAGTTCAGCTTTTTCAGCAGATGCTTCACGTGAACTTTCACGGTGCCATCGCTGATATCCAGCTTGCGGCCAATCATCTTGTTGGACAGTCCCTCGGCAATCAGGCGCAGGATGTCTTTTTCCCGTGGGGTCAGGCTGTCGAAGTCCGGGCGGGAGGACTGCTGGGGCTTCTGTGAGCGCAGGGCTTCTGCCAGGAGTGTGGTGAGGCGGTCACTGATCACCAGTTTGCCGACAGCTGCCTGGTGCAGTTGCTGGATCATGTCTTCCGGTTCCATATCCTTGAGCAGATAGCCATCGGCACCGGCTCTCAGGGCGGCCACCACGTCGTCTTCGTGGTCGGAGACGGTGAACATCACAATGCGGGAGCTGATGCTCTCCTCCCGTAGCGTCTTGAGTGCTTCAATGCCATTGACTTCCGGCATGTTCAGATCCATCAGGATCAGGTCCGGTTCGAGTTCCGTTGCTATGCGGATGCCATCAGTGGCATTGCTTGCCTCGCCGACCACCTGCATATCGTCTTCCATTTCGATCAACTGTTTGATGCCCTGTCGAAGTAGCGGGTGGTCATCAATCAGCAGGATGCTCGCGGGGGTTTCTGACATGGATCCTCCTCTGTCTTTGTCATGGGTCAGGGTATCAGCCATTGGATACCTCTGAAGTAATCAGGTGGCGGCTTTTAGGTACGAACGTCAGCGACACTTCCACGCCGGCGTTTTCCCTGTTGTGAATGCCGACCTTGCCTCCGAGTGTGCGGGCGCGGTCCTGCATGATAATAAGGCCGTAGTGTTGCAGCGGTTGGTCACCTCCGGGCAGCCCCTTGCCATTATCCAGTATCCTGATCCGCACGCGCGGTGATTCGAACAGTACCTGAACGGCGATTTCGGTGGCCTCGGCATGCTTGACGGCATTGGCCAGCCCCTCCCGAACGATCTGGAGCGTGTGAATTTCCTCATTTGGCGACAGGGTCTGGAGTGGCAGGTTGTACTCAAGTTTTACCTGGTAACCCAGCCGTTCAGAAAATTCATCAATGGTTTGCCGTAGGGCGGATGCCAGGTCAGGGGTGTCCAGCTTCAGACGGAAAGTGGTCAAGAGCTCCCGGAGTTGCCGGTAGGCGCTGTTCAACCCGGTACTGAGCTCTTCGAGAATAAGGTTGTGAGCTGTCTGGTATTCGCCGGTAATGTTCAGGCGTCGTAATCTGGCCACCTGCATCTTCAGGTAAGACAGGGACTGCGCCAGCGAATCGTGAAGCTCCCGGGCGATGACCGCTCTCTCCTCCGCCAGGGTTAATTGCTGTTCTTCGGTGATCTGACGTTCAAGGAATATGGCGGTTGCGAGTTGATCACTGAGGGTTTCAAGCAGCCGGCGCGCGGTATCCGGCAGCCCCTTGTCTGCGGGATACCATACTTCCAGGGTTCCCAGCAGCAGGTTTGGTGTGCGAATCGGTAGCAGCAGACGTCGCCCATCATTGTCTTCACCGGGGAGGTCGTCATATTCCTCGGGGGTTACCAGGCAGGCATTGCAGTGGTGATCCCGGCAATAAAACGGGCGTTCGTTGGTGGACGTGGTAATCGCCTCCACCGGTTCGCTGGAATGCTTGTCATGAAGGAACAGCCGGATAGGGCCAATGCCCAGAAGTTGCTCCAGTTCCTGAAGCATCGGTATAGCGCCGCTGCAAAGGTCATGGTTGGCGAACAGGGAGCGGCTGGCCGAGTGGAGCAGTTCCAGGGCCGAATGGCTGATTTCCAGTTCCCGGGTTTTCTCCCTGGCTTCTTCCTCCAGTTCGGAATAGCTCAGTGCAAGTTGGCTGGTCATCTGGTCGAACGCATTGCCCAGCTGTGAGAGCTCGTCAGTGCCGCTGAGATTGGCCTTGCGCGAGAAATCTTTCTCACCCACTGCGACAGCGATACCAACGAGTTTGCGTAGCGGTCGCAGGACGCGATTTTTCAGGTCCAGAAACAGGGCGGCGACGATCAGTACTGAGAACACAAGGCTGAATATCTGGATCAGGCGCAAGAGTTCGACTCGGGCTTCCGTCCGGTTTTCCAGCATCGCTACCAGGTCGTTGACGATGGACACATAGTCCCGGGTGGTTGTCAGCCTTGCCCCGGGGTCCTCTCCGGATTCTATTGCCGGTCTGAGTTGTCTGTGCCACGCGTCCAGCATGTCCTGGTAGCGGCGTGCGAGCGGATGACTCTCCTCGGTCGGAATAGCATGCCTGAAACCTTCATTGGAAAGGCGTTTTTCATACTGCTCGATCCGAGACGATAGATCTGACCGGGTTTCGTTGCCGGTGGAGGCCGTGGTCAGCAGTTCAAAGGCCCCCATACGCAACGAGCCGGCAAGGTTGATGGCCGTGGCGTTCCCCTCAATGCTCCGGGCCACGCCCAGGGTCATCACCATGCCGATAACTGCAGTGAGCACAATGGCGCCGACGGTAATGGTGATTCTGTTAATAAGGGGAACTTTTGAATTCATGTGGCCGCTCAGTGGGGCTCTGGTGGATCGTGATTTTGACCCAGCATGCCGCTGGAGTATACCTATTTGAAGATAGTGAGTTACCCCGATAGGTGATAACCCATCATAGTCTTTGACCCCGAAGACATCAAAACATGAAACTGAAAGTCAGGTTTCCCGCCGGCTTATGATGGGCAGTGCCATGGATTTCAACCGTGACCAGGATGATGACAACCTCACTTCGCTATTGGTGGTGCTGCCGCTCGCCGTAACCGGCTTTGTGGTGGCGGCCGGATGCTGGACATTGTTTGCCGTAGCCGGCGTGCATCTGCGTGAGACCATGGCATTGAGCGGTGTACAGTTCAGCCTGTTGCTGGCTATGCCCATGGCCACGGGGGCGATGCTGGCGGTTCCCGCGGGCCTGGCCGCCCAGTACCTGGGGGCCAGGCGGGTCATGATTGCCTGTCTGGCGGGGTTGGCAGCATGCATGGTGTTGGTCCTCAATGCAGAGACATTCTGGGGCTATCTGGTGGCTTCTTCCGGACTTGGGCTGGCGGCGGGTTTTTACAGTGCCGGTCTTCAGTTCGTGGCCAGCCATTCTTCAGACCGGCATTTGGGGCTTGCCCTGGGGGTGTTTGGCGCAGGAGTGACGGGGGCGGGCCTGAGTTATTACCTTATCCCGTTATTACACCGTGCATTTTCCTGGCAGGGTGTCCCGCTGGCTTACCTGACGGTACTTCTACTCGTTCTCGTGCTGATGGTCCTGCTGACCGACGAAGGGGACGCCGGCCGCCCGGGCTCGAATGACCCTTCCACGCCGTTGGTGGACAGATTGCGCTCAATACGGATGTGGCAGTTGTGTCTGTATTTTGGTCTGGTAGCCGGGAGCTTTTTTGCTCTTGCATTGTGGTTGCCCGACTATCTGACGTCCCGTTTTGAACTGACCACCAGGGATGGAGCGAGTCTGGCCCAGTGGTTTGTGATTCCCGGAGCCCTGGCTCAGATAGCGGGTGGCGGACTGTCGGACAGATTCGGCACCGGGAGGGTCATGGTCCGCGCGCTGGGTTTCTGCCTGATTGCTCTGTTCGTGCTGTCTTACCCGCCGATGACACTCCTTGTTCAGGGGGTAGAAAAGACCATCGAGGTTGAGTTTGTGCTGCCGTTGGTACTCGAACGCATCTTTGTGGTGTTACTGGGCATTGCCCTGGGATGTGCCATGGGAGGCATTCAGCGCATGTTGGTGGCGGAAAATCGTGACGGTGCGGCTTTTGCTGCTGGCTTGCTGCTGGTGATTGCCTGCTCGGTGGCATTCCTTTTGCCGTTGCTGTTCGGCGCGGTCAACCAGTGGCTCGGGGTTCGCAGTGCTGTTTTCATGATCCTGTTTCCGTTGTTCGCGGGCTGTCTGTTTCTGTTTGCCCGCGGTCAGCGGCGCAGTGAACGCCAGGCGCTACTCCACACTGGTGTATAGGCGTTATACCCCGGGGGTGGTAGACCCGGGTTATGAGGTAGTAACCACGCAGATTTCAGGGTTTTTCTCCCACACAATGGTCTCAAATCGGAGCCGCATCAGAACAGTGATCCGGCAGACGGGCAGATGGAGAGAGAGACCATGAGTCATTTGATCGACAAACTGAATTACTTCAGGAAGAAGCGCGAGCCGTTCGCCAACGGCCACGGCGAAACCCACGATGTCAGTCGCGAGTGGGAAGACAGCTATCGCCAGCGCTGGCAGCACGACAAGATCGTGCGTTCCACCCACGGTGTAAACTGCACCGGCTCCTGCAGCTGGAAAATCTACGTCAAGAATGGCCTGGTCACCTGGGAAACACAGCAGACCGACTACCCCCGTACCCGTCCGGATCTGCCCAACCACGAGCCCCGCGGCTGCCCCCGTGGTGCCAGCTACTCCTGGTACATGTACAGCGCCAACCGCCTGAAATACCCGCTGATGCGAAAGCATCTGATGAAGCTCTGGCGCGCTGCAAAAGTTGAACACAAGGATCCGGTGGATGCCTGGGCTTCCATCGTGGAGGACCCGAAGAAAACCGCCGAATACAAGCCCCGTCGTGGCATGGGCGGCTTCGTGCGCTCCAGCTGGGACGAAGTCAACGAGCTGATCGCAGCCTCCAACGTCTACACCGCCAAACAGTATGGCCCGGACCGCATCATCGGCTTCTCTCCGATTCCGGCCATGTCCATGGTGTCCTACGCCGCCGGCAGCCGCTACCTGTCCATGATCGGTGGCGTGTGCATGAGTTTCTACGACTGGTACTGCGACCTGCCGCCGGCTTCCCCGCAAACCTGGGGTGAGCAGACCGACGTTCCCGAGTCCGCGGACTGGTACAACTCCGGCTACATCATCGCCTGGGGCTCCAACGTACCCCAGACCCGTACCCCGGACGCCCACTTCTTTACCGAAGTGCGTTACAAGGGCACCAAGACGGTTGCTATCACTCCGGACTACGCGGAAGTGTCCAAGCTGTCCGACGAGTGGATGAACCCCAAGCAGGGCACCGATGCGGCTCTGGGCATGGCCATGGGCCACGTGATTCTCAAAGAGTTCCACGTCGACAAGCCCAGTGAGTACTTCACCGATTACGTGCGCCGCTACACCGACATGCCGTACCTGGTGATGCTGGAGCAACGTGAGGACGGTCGCTACGTGCCGGGCCGCTTCCTGCGTGCCAGTGACCTGGTGGATGGCCTGGGGGAAGAGAACAACCCCGAGTGGAAAACCATCGCCATCGACGAGAAAACCAACCAGCTGACCGCCCCCAATGGCTCTATCGGTTACCGCTGGGGTGAGAAGGGCAAGTGGAATCTCAAGCAGACTGCCAGCACCCAGGATGTAGAGCTGCAGCTGTCCATGGTCGAGAAGCACGATGACGTTGTGGACGTCGCCTTTCCTTACTTCGGTGGTATCGAGCACGATCACTACAACCACGTGGAAGTCTCCGACACCCTGACCCACAAGCTGGGCAGCCGCAAAGTGCAGCTGGCTGACGGCAGCGAAGGCCGCGTGGTTACGGTATTCGATTTGATGGTGGCCAACTACGGCATCAGTCGTGGCCTGGGCGATGACGATGGTGCCACTTCCTATGATGAGGTGAAGCCTTACACCCCCGCCTGGCAGGAAAAGATCACCGGTGTGCCTGCTGACAAAGTGATTCGCATTGCCCGCGAGTTCGCCGACAACGCGGACAAGACCAAGGGCCGTTCCATGGTCATCGTCGGTGCCGGTATGAACCACTGGTACCACATGGACATGAACTACCGTGGTCTGATCAACATGCTGATCTTGTGTGGCTGTATCGGCCAGAGCGGTGGTGGCTGGGCCCACTACGTTGGCCAGGAAAAACTGCGCCCGCAGACCGGCTGGCAGCCACTAGCCTTCGGCCTGGACTGGCAGCGCCCACCGCGCCACATGAATTCCACCTCCTTCTTCTATGCCCACTCCGGCCAGTGGCGCTACGAGAAACTGGGTGTGGACGAGATCCTGTCGCCGCTGGCGGACAAGTCCAAATTCGGCGGCAGCCTCATCGACTACAACGTCCGCGCCGAGCGTATGGGCTGGCTGCCCTCCGCGCCGCAGCTTAACCGCAATCCGCTGGGTATTGCTGCGGAAGCTGAGAAAGCCGGCATGGAAGTGGCCGATTACGTCGCACAATCCATGAAGGACGGCTCACTGGCCTTCGCCAGCGAAGATCCTGAAGCGAAGCAGAACTGCCCGCGCAACTTGTTTGTGTGGCGCTCCAACCTGCTGGGCTCCTCCGGTAAGGGCCACGAGTACATGCTCAAGTATCTGCTGGGCACAAAGAGTGGCCTGCAGGGCAAAGACCTGGGTGTTGAAGGCGGCGCCAAGCCGGAAGAGGTGAAATGGCACGACGAGGCGCCGGAAGGCAAGCTCGACCTGCTGGTGACCCTGGACTTTCGCATGTCCACCACCTGTCTGTATTCGGATATCGTCCTGCCGACCGCTACCTGGTACGAGAAGAACGACCTGAACACGTCTGACATGCACCCGTTCATCCATCCGCTGACCGCAGCCACGGACCCGGCCTGGGAAGCTCGTAGTGACTGGGAGATCTACAAAGGCATTGCCAAGGCCTTCTCGAAAGCCACCGAAGGTCACCTGGGTGTCGAGAAAGATGTGGTCACCCTGCCGCTGCTGCACGACGCACCGGCGGAGCTTGGCCAGGCCTTCGATGTGAAGGACTGGAAGCGCGGTGAGTGCGACCTGATCCCGGGCAAGACCGCGCCCAACTTCATCACCGTGGAGCGGGACTACCCGAACACCTATGCACGCTTTACCTCCCTTGGGCCGCTGATGGACAAGCTGGGTAACGGCGGCAAGGGCATCAACTGGAATACCGAGAAGGAAGTGAAGTTCCTCGGTGAGCTGAACTACAAACATATAGACGGTGCCAACGCCGGTCGTCCGAAGATTGAAAGCGCCATTGATGCGGCGGAAGTGATCCTGACGCTTGCGCCGGAAACCAATGGCCAGGTGGCGGTGAAGGCCTGGGCTGCCCTGTCCGAGTTTACCGGACTGGACCACACCCACCTGGCGAAGAACAAGGAAGAGGAAAAAATCCGCTTCCGGGACATCGTGGCTCAGCCGCGCAAGATCATCTCCAGCCCCACATGGTCAGGTCTGGAAGACGAGCACGTGTCCTACAACGCCGGCTACACCAACGTCCACGAGCTGATTCCGTGGCGCACCCTGACCGGTCGTCAGCAGTTCTACCAGGACCATGAGTGGATGCGCGCCTTCGGTGAAAGCCTGCTGGTCTATCGTCCGCCCATTAACACCAAGACAGTCAGCAGCATGCTGAACCAGCGCAGCAACGGTAACCCGGAGAAAGCGCTGAACTGGATCACGCCGCACCAGAAGTGGGGCATCCACAGCACCTACAGCGACAACCTGCTGATGCTGACCCTGTCCCGCGGTGGCCCGATTGTCTGGCTGAGCGAGGACGACGCCAAAGAAATGCAGATCGAAGACAACGACTGGATCGAACTGTTCAACGCCAACGGCGCCATTGCGGCGCGGGCGGTGGTCAGCCAGCGGGTCATGCCGGGGATGGTGATGATGTATCACGCACAGGAGCGCATCGTGAATATTCCAGGCTCCGAGATCACCGGTACCCGGGGCGGTATTCACAACTCGGTCACCCGGGTGTGCCCGAAGCCGACCCATATGATCGGCGGTTACGCCCAGTATTCCTACGGGTTCAACTACTACGGCACCGTAGGCTCCAACCGCGATGAGTTCGTGGTGGTGCGCAAGATGCACAACGTCGACTGGCTCGACGGTGAAGGCAATGACACTGTTCAGGAGGCTGTAAAATGAAAATCCGTTCCCAAGTCGGCATGGTACTGAACCTGGACAAGTGCATCGGTTGCCACACCTGTTCAGTAACCTGCAAAAACGTATGGACCAGCCGTGAAGGCATGGAATACGCCTGGTTCAACAACGTCGAAACCAAGCCCGGTATCGGCTACCCGAAAGAGTGGGAGAACCAGGACAAGTGGAAAGGCGGCTGGATGCGTGACAGCTCTGGCAAGATCCGCCCGAAAATCGGTGGCCGCTTCCGGGTATTGGCGAACATCTTCGCCAACCCGGACCTGCCGGAAATTGACGACTATTACGAGCCGTTTGATTTCGACTACCAGCATTTGCACACCGCAGGTGACAGCAAGCATCAACCAGTTGCCCGGCCACGCTCACTGATCTCCGGCCAACGCATGCAGAAAATCGAATGGGGTCCCAACTGGGAAGAAATCCTGGGCACCGAATTTGCCAAGCGCCGCAAGGACAAGAACTTCGATCAGGTCCAGGCGGACATCTATGGCCAGTTCGAAAACACCTTCATGATGTACCTGCCGCGTCTGTGCGAGCACTGCCTGAATCCCACGTGTGTGGCCAGCTGCCCCAGCGGCGCCATCTACAAGCGGGAAGAGGACGGCATTGTTCTGATCGACCAGGACAAGTGCCGTGGCTGGCGGATGTGTGTCTCCGGCTGCCCGTACAAGAAGATCTACTTCAACTGGAAAACCGGCAAGTCCGAAAAGTGCATTTTCTGTTACCCGCGCATTGAAGCCGGCCTGCCCACCGTCTGCTCTGAGACCTGTGTCGGCCGTATCCGCTACCTGGGTGTACTGCTGTACGACGCGGACCGCATCGAGGAAGTGGCCAGCGCTCCGGGCGAGCATGAACTGTACGAGAAGCAGCTGGAAATCTTCCTGGATCCGAACGATCCGAACGTGATCGAGCAGGCGAAGAAAGACGGCATTCCGATGAACGTCATCGAAGCCGCCCAGCAAAGCCCGGTCTACAAGATGGCGGTGGACTGGAAACTGGCCCTGCCACTGCACCCGGAATACCGCACCCTGCCCATGGTCTGGTACGTGCCGCCCCTGAGCCCGATCCAGTCCGCGGCGGAAGCCGGCAAGGTCGAGTTCGACGGCATACTGCCCAAGATCGAGAGCCTGCGGATTCCGGTCAAATATCTGGCCAACCTGCTCACCGCCGGTGACGAGAAGCCGATTGTACGGGCCCTCAAGCGGATCATGGCCATGCGCCTGTACAAGCGCGCGGAAACCGTGGAAGGCAAGGAAGACCTGCGGGCACTGCAGGAAGCCGGGCTGACCAAGGCCCAGGCGGACGAAATGTACCGCTACCTGGCCATTGCCAACTACGAAGACCGCTTCGTGATCCCCACCAGCCATCGTGAACTGGCGAAGGAAGCGTTCCCGGACGCCACCGCCTACGGCGAGCGCAATGGTTGTGGCTTCAGCTTCGGTGACGGCTGCAACGGCGATAGCGAATTCAACATGTTCGGCGGTCGCAAACAGACCACCAGCATGGTCCAGAAACTGTCTACCGTGAAGCAGGTAGATCCCAGACAGCTACAGGAATAAGGAGGCCATCATGCAACTACTGAAAGTTATGGCAAGGCTGCTGGAATACCCTACCGCCGAACTGCAGAAATCCAGGGATGCCCTGGTGGCTGCTGTCCTGGAGGACAACCGGCTGCCGAGAAAGAACAAAGCACAGCTGCTCCGATGCATCGAGTTGGTGTGTGACGACGACCTGCTGGACATGCAGGAAAACTACGTGGGGACTTTCGACAGGGGAAGGGCGACATCGCTGTTGTTGTTCGAGCATGTACATGGCGAATCCCGGGACCGCGGCCAGGCCATGGTGGATCTGATGGAGCAATACCGCACCAACGGTCTGGAAATTGATGCGAGGGAACTGCCGGATTACCTGCCACTGTTCCTGGAGTATCTCTCTACCAGGCCATGGGATGAAATCAGAAACTGGCTGGAAGACATCCACCACATTCTGGGTTTGCTGGGTGAACGACTCTATCAGCGCGAGAGTCTCTATCACGTAGTGATGGACTCATTACTGGAATTGTCCGGTCGGCAAACCGACCGCCGGGAGCTGGCGCAACTCGTGGCCTCCGAAGAACGCGACGACACCCCGGAAGCCCTGGATAAAGTCTGGGAAGAGGAAATGGTGAAGTTTGTGGACGATCAGGGAAGCTCCTGCAGTACCGGAGGCGTTGTTGGCCAGCGCCGCCGCGAACTGGAACAGACCCAGACCATTCACCTGAGCGACCAGCTGATAACGGATGCAACGCCCCGTCAGGCAGGAGGCGCCTGAGGGCGCGGGAGGAAACGACAATGTCTTATCTGAACACACTGTTATTCGGAATCTACCCCTACGTTGCCATCGTCATCATGGTGATTGGTACCTGGGCGCGCTACGACCAGGGTCAGTTCACCTGGAAAGCGCATTCGAGCCAGATGCTGCGCAAGAAGAATATGGTAATGGCCAGCGTACTGTTTCATGTGGGCGTACTGGTGATCTTCTTCGGCCATCTGGTTGGCCTGCTGACGCCACACGCGCTCTACGAGCCATTCATGACACCGGGAACAAAACAGGTCATGGCGATCGTGGTGGGCGGTATTGCCGGAGTGATGGCGATTATCGGCGGCGGTATGCTGGCCTGGCGCCGGCTGACCGACCCCCGCGTGCGGGCCAGCAGCAGTTTTGCCGACAACATGATCATCGTAATCCTGGTGATTCAACTGGCCCTCGGGCTGGCAACCATACTGCCAACCATGGGGCACCTGGATGGCGGCACCATGCTCAAATTCTCTGCCTGGGCCCAGGGGATCTTCACCCTGCAGGGCGGCGTGGCGGACTACATCGCCGACGTGCACTGGATCTACAAGACCCACATCTTCCTGGGCCTGACCATCTTCGTGCTGTTCCCGTTCACCCGGTTGGTGCACATGTTGAGCGTGCCGGTGGAGTATTTCGGGCGGAAGTATCAGGTGGTGCGCAAGCGCGCGTGAGGAGAAACATCATGCAACTTATACCAATAGGTGAAGCCGAAAAACCCAGAAACCAGTTCCCGCCGGTCTACGTGGGTGACACCCTCATCGGCGAAGACGACATCGCCCGGGAAATGCAGCACCACCCGGCTGAAGAAGTCGCCGAAGCCTGGCACGAGGCGGCCAAAAGCCTCGTCATCCGCGAGCTCCTCCTGCAACAGGCCAGCCGCCTGCAACTGGACGACATCGCCGACGAAGAAGACCGCATTGCCCGCGTACTGGAACAGGAACTTGACGTCCCCGAACCCACCGAGCAGGACTGTGAACGCTTCTACGCCGCCAACCCCGGCCGCTTCCGCAGCCCGACTCTATTGGCGGTGAGCCACATCCTCCTGGCCGCTGCCCCGGACGACGTCCAGGAACGCATCCGCCAGGAAGAAGCCGGCCGGCAGCTCCTGTCTTCCCTGCTCGACGGCCGCGCCCAGTTCGCCGAACTGGCCAAACAATACTCCGCCTGCGAATCCCGCCACCAGGGCGGCAGCCTCGGCCAGATCAGCAAAGGCCAGACCGTGGAAGAGTTCGAACGCCCCGTTCTGTCCCTCCAGGAAGGCCTCAACCCGGAACTGATCGAAAGCCGCTACGGCTGGCACATCGTCCGCGTGGACCAGCGAATAGACGGCGAACAATTGCCCTACGAACACGTGAAGCCGCAGATACGACAATACCTGAGCGAAAGCGTCACCCGACGTGCGTTCCGTCAATACCTGCAGGTTCTGGCTGCGGAAACCGGTGTGGAGGGTGTGGATCTAGAAATTCCTGATTCACCCTTGATGCAATAAGGGGAGTACCCCGAGATTAACTCCAATGTACGGAGGCCTGCGGGTGGGACCACTTTCCAAAACTGTGCGGAGCCATGGATGGCGGAGCCCAAGCGCCACATGGATGTGCCGCAAGGAGCGTGTTTTGGGAAGTGGTCCCACCCGTAGGCCTGTGCTCCCATGTAAAGGAACAAATGACCAGCCAACCTCTTCTTTGAGGTAAATCAATTACTCAGAAAGAACCCACCAACTACCCACAACGGGGGAGCGATTTCCCCCTCTCGCCCCACTACCATAAAAGCCAGATATGAAATGCATTATTAATGCAGAGGCAAACATCATGGCACTATTACAATCCGCCGAAACACGATACAGCAAACCGGTTCTGGTCGCGGTGAACAAAGCTTTTGACGAAGATGACCGGTTGGCGCCCATGCGCAAGCATGCACTGTTCTCATCACTGAGCGATGCGGACCTCACCGCACTGATGCAACAGTCCAGACGCCTGCGCCTTGGCCATCATCAACTGCTGTACCGCCAGGACATGCCGGCCCACCACTTCTTCTTCGTGATCTCCGGCCGGCTCCGCCTGTATCGCCTGGACGCCTCCGGCATAGATCGCACACTGGAAAGCATTGCCCCTGGCGACTGCTTCGCGGAAGTCATGATCTACGCCGACCCGGCAAAATACGCCTGTTACGCCGAAGCGCTCAAATCCAGTGAAGTACTGATGATCCCCGTCAAGGCGTACCAGGAACTGCTGGAGAGAAAGCCCGAATACACCCAGGCGGCACTTCGCCATTATGCCAGGCGCGCTGTGGCACGCTTTCACGACCTCGAAATCATGACAGTACAAAGCGCCCGGGATCGCCTGATCCGGTACCTGATAGACCTGCTGCCGAATGGCGCCGATGAAGGCGGGGAAGTGGAGTTGCCGTTACCGAAATGCCTGGTGGCGTCCCGTCTGGCCATGCAGCCGGAAACCTTTTCCCGGATTCTGGCAGACCTGAAGTCGAATGGCCTGGTACGGGTCAATCGCAGCCGCCTGTTTATCTCAGACCCCGGCCGGCTGGTCCAGATCAGCCAGTAGTTTTCCGGGTGTCACGGCCCATCGGTGGAGGGACCATGAAAACCAGAAAGCAACGACCGCTGATCTATTCCTGTTCCGGTTGTTCCGACGTCGCGCAGCTCGCCAACAATGCCGCCGTCAGGCTCGACCACGCGGGTGAGTTCGAGATGTCCTGTATTTCCGGTGTCGGGGGCAAAGTCCCTGCGCTGGTCAAAACCGCACGTTCCGGGCGCCCGATTGTGGTGATTGATGGTTGCCCGCTCCACTGCGCACGGGAGTGCCTGGAAAACGTTGGTGTTGTGCCGGATGACCATGTCCGCCTGTACGACTTTGGCTTCAAAAAACACTACGAACAGAGCTACGGCGATGAGTCCGTGGACGAAGTTTGCCAAACGGTTCTCCAGCGCCGTCGCCAGCTTCGACTCATTGACGGTCAGGACTGACCCTATTTTCAGAACACAGGATACCCAGCACATGATATCCAGCTATTCCGACTTGCTCAAAGCCGCCAATGCCGAAGCAGAACCCCAGCGCCTGCTGTTTGTATTCTGTCGCGCGGAACTTCCGGACGATGCGTCGGCAGCCGAGAAGGCCGCCTTTTCCAGAGGGGAGGGCGGCGCCCTGACCCCGGTTGTATGTGTCGACAAATCTCCGGATGAAGTGCATGACTTTCGCGCTCTCGTTGAAGAATCGCGTCAGACAGGACAAACGTGGGATGTGGTCTTTGTCGCAGCCATGTCCGGCCGTGGAGGCATGGCGCCTTCCTCCGATGAAGCACAACAACCCCTCACCATGATGGTGGAATCCGTCCGCCTGGGCCACGTCGGAAACTACCTGCCTCTGGACCGTGAAGGTCAGGCGGTTGTTCTTGGATAGGCGCATGGAAAGAGGTATTTGAAGTTTGTGTTATATCGGCTAGCTTTATCTAAGCAGCCCGTTCGCAGTGAGAAATATCAAATATCCCAACGCGCCAAGCCATTAGTATTTCTTCTGTCGCTACTCTATTCATGCAGGTATCCCTCGGGGGTGTCGTGAGTTTTATTCAACGTGCTGTCACATCCATTATCTCGCTGGCGTGTCTGGTTCTGTTTCCAATGATGGCGGCCATGGCAGCGGCTCCCGATACCTATGAGCCACTGGCCGCCCGACAGGTGATCGCGCAGGCGTTCCCCTCTGTTTCAGACATTTCACCCACGGAAGGCAATCGCGCAATTCAGGAGCTTCGCAATGGTGAAGAGCTCCTGGGCTATGCCTACCAGACGCTGGATTTCGTGCAGACACCGGCCTACTCCGGCAAACCGGTAAACGCCATCGTGGTGCTGGATACCGAGGGCGTCATCAAGGCAACACGGGTAATTGCCCACGACGAGCCCATTCTTCTGGTGGGCATTCCCGAGAGCAAACTGGATATCTTTACCGATCAGTACACCGGGCTGGCGGCGGATCAGCGGGTGACCGTGGGCGGTCGCTCATCAGACACACGGGTATCGGTAGACGGCCTTTCCGGCGCCACGGTCACAGTGATGGTGATCAACGAGGTCATCATGAAAACCGCCCACCGGGTGGGTGCCGAGCTGGGGCTGGTTGAAGGAGGAAGTGACTCCAGGCCACCGATGGCGGAACTTCGAACCGGTGAATTTACCGAAAAAAGCTGGGCTGACCTGACCGGTGACGGCTCTGTACGTCGTTTGTTGCTTACCCGTGGGCAGGTAGACGACGCCTTCAAGGGAACCGGGGCGGAAGGCATTGATGAAGCCGCACCGGCCGAGCGCGATGAGACACTGATCGATCTCTACACCGGTTACCTCAATGTGCCCACCGTTGGGAAAAACCTGCTGGGAGAGAGCCAGTACCAGTGGTTGATGTCCGAACTGGAAGAGGGTGAGCATGCGATCGCCGTTATGGCTGACGGTGAATACTCTTTCAAGGGCTCCGGTTACGTGCGTGGCGGTATTTTCGACCGCATACAGGTGCGTCAGTTTGGCGATACCTTCAATTTCCGCGATCTGGACTATCACCGCCTGAGCGACGTCTACGCAGAAGGTATGCCTCGCTTTTCCGAAATGGCGATCTTCATCATCCGCCAGCAGTATAACTTCGACCCGGGTACACCCTGGTCGCTCGAGTTGTCGGTCAAGCGCCAGACCGGCCCGCTGGACAGTGAATTTGCTGTATTCCCGCTCGAGTACCAGTTGCCGGATCATTACTACTCCCGGCCAAATGCGGAATTGACCGAGGAAGAATGGCTGGAAACGCAGCCCCTGTGGGTCCAGGTTTGGTACCAGCGCCAGTTCCAGGTGGCGGTGCTGGGCGCGGGCATCGTCGTGCTGTTGCTGATCCTGTTCTTCCAGGACTGGTTGGCCAGTCGCCCCAGGTTGATCCGTTACATCCGCCATGCCTTTCTGACTTACACCCTGTTCTTTATTGGCTGGTACGCACTGGGCCAGCTCTCGATTGTGAACGTGCTGACTTTCGTGCACAGCCTTGTCAGTGACTTCAGCTGGGATACCTTTCTGATCGATCCCATCATGTTTGTGCTCTGGGCTGCTGTCGCTGGAATTGTCCTGTTGTGGGGGCGTGCGGTCTATTGTGGCTGGCTTTGCCCATTCGGCGCCTTGCAGGAACTGCTCAACGAGATTGCCCGCAAACTGAAGGTGCCCCAGTACGATCTGCCCTTTGCGGTTCACGAGCGCTTATGGGCCATCAAATACCTCATTCTTCTCGGGCTGTTCGGGGTGTCTCTGGATTCCTTATCCACGGCGGAGCAACTGGCGGAAATCGAACCGTTCAAGACCGCCATTACCCTCCGGTTCGACCGCAGTTGGCCGTTTGTGACCTACGCGGTGATGTTGCTGGTGGTCAACCTGTTCACCCGCAAGGTGTTCTGTCGCTATATGTGCCCGCTGGGAGCCGCGCTGGCGTTGCCCACCAAACTGAGAGTGTTCGATTGGCTGAAACGCCGCAGGGAATGCGGAAACCCGTGCCGGTTGTGTGAACACGAGTGTGAAGTACAGGCCATTCACCCTGATGGCAGGATCAACTACATGGAGTGCCACTATTGCCTTGATTGCCAGGTGACCTATTTCAATGACAACAAGTGCCCACCGCTGATCGTAAAGCGCCGCGGCAAACGCCGTGGCCATAACGCACCGGGCCATCCGGAACAGATACCGGTCACCCAGGTGACATAGGAAATGCAGTGAAACGATACGCAATACCGCCATTACCAACAACGGAGTTGGACGCTATGAAAAAGAGAGAAGAACCTGGCAAAGATGCACTGGATGAAAACGGCCTGAGCCGCCGAAAATTCCTGGGGGCAACCGCACTGGCAGGCGCCGTGGGCGCAACAGGGCTTGGCGGTGCCGTCATGACGCGGGAGTCCTGGGCTGCTGCGGTCAAGGACGCCAAAAACAAGGTCCATGTTGCGCCCGGCGAGCTGGACGAGTATTACGGCTTCTGGAGCGGTGGTCACCAGGGCGAAGTGCGTGTTCTGGGCGTGCCTTCCATGCGTGAGCTGATGCGTATTCCGGTGTTCAACGTGGACTCCGCCACCGGCTGGGGCATCACCAATGAAAGCAAGGACGTACTGGGGCATGACAAGACTTACCTGAACGGTGACTGTCACCACCCCCACATTTCCATGGAAGACGGTCGTTACGACGGCAAGTACCTGTTTATCAATGACAAGGCCAACAGCCGCGTTGCCCGCATCCGTCTGGATATCATGAAGACGGACAAGATTACCCATGTGCCGAACGTTCAGGCCATTCACGGCCTGCGACTGCAGAAAGTGCCTCGCACCAAATACGTGTTCTGCAATGCCGAGTTCGTGATTCCGCATCCCAATGACGGCAGCGACTACAGCCTGGAAAACAGTTACACCATGTTCAGCGCCATTAATGCAGACACCATGGAAGTGGTCTGGCAGGTGATTGTCGACGGTAACCTGGATAACACGGACGCCGACTATACCGGCAAGTACGCCGCCTCTACCTGTTACAACTCGGAGAAAGCGGTGGATCTGGCCGGCACCATGCGCAACGACCGCGACTGGGTGGTGGTGTTCAATGTCGAGCGGATTGAAGCCGCGGTCAAGAACGGCGATTTCAAGACCGTTGGTGATTCTGACGTACCGGTGGTGGATGGGCGTGAGGGCTCGAAGCTGACCCGTTACATTCCGGTGCCGAAGAACCCGCACGGTCTGAACACATCGCCAGACGGCAAGTACTTCATTGCCAATGGCAAGCTATCCCCAACCTGTTCGGTTATCCAGATCGACAAGCTGGACGACGTCTTCGATGACAACATCGAGCTGCGCGATGCCATCGTGGCAGAGCCGGAGCTGGGTCTTGGGCCGCTGCATACCACCTTTGATGGTCGCGGTAACGCCTACACCACGCTGTTTATCGACAGCCAGGTGTGCAAATGGAACATCGCCGACGCTATCAAGAATTACAATGGTGAGAAGACCAATTACATCCGCCAGAAACTGGATGTGCATTACCAGCCGGGGCACAACCATGCGTCGCTGACCGAGTCCCGCGATGCCGACGGCAAGTGGCTGGTAGTTCTGTCCAAGTTCTCCAAGGACCGTTTCCTGCCGGTTGGGCCGTTGCATCCGGAAAACGATCAGCTGATCGATATTTCCGGTGAGGAGATGAAACTGGTCCATGACGGCCCGACCTATGCGGAGCCACACGACTGTATCCTGATTCGCCGTGATCAGATCAAGACGAAGAAGATTTACACCCGTGACGATCCTTCCTTCGCCAGTGCCCGGGCGCAGGCGGAGAAAGACGGTATCACCCTGGAGGGGGCCAACGAGGTTATCCGTGACGGCAACAAGGTGCGTGTTTACATGACGTCTGTGGCGCCGCAGTACGGGATGACGGAGTTCAAGGTGAAGGAGGGGGATGAGGTTACGGTGTATGTGACCAACCTGGATATGGTTGAGGATGTGACTCACGGGTTCTGTATGGTGAACCATGGAGTGAGTATGGAGATCAGTCCGCAGCAGACGGCGTCGGTGACCTTTACGGCGGGTAAGCCAGGGGTTTACTGGTATTACTGCAACTGGTTCTGTCATGCGCTGCATATGGAGATGGGTGGTCGCATGTTGGTAGAGAAGGCCTGATCAAGGCTTCGGTCGGAACTCCCTCGGGGGTTCCGGCCATCAGGCTTTGGAGTAGCAACTCAAGTGGAGAGACCTTTCCAAAACACGCTCCTTGCGGCACATCCATGTGACGCTTGGGCTCCGCACAGTTTTGGAAAGGCCTCTCCACTTGGATTGCCGCACTTTTGGTGCTGGCCTCTTAACGTTTCTTTCCCAGAGAGAAGTTGATGATTCAAATTTTGCGTTACGGAGTGGCCCTGACAGTCGCTCTGTTATCGCTGACCGCTCAAGCGGACCTGCAGGATCAGCTGGATGCACTGGAACCCGGTGCTGTCTTTGAGCTGCCTCCCGAGCAACTTCCGCCGCTGGATTTCCGGGTGCCCGGTGTCACGGTGTCGTGTCATGCAGGCACGGTGATCGACGGTGGCGGCGAGGGTAATGCTATCGATATCCTGGCGGCGGAGGTGACGTTTTCCGGTTGCCAGGTGCGTAACTGGGGAGGCGATCTGAATGAGCTGGATGCCGGGATTTTTGTGGCGCGGGAGGCCCGGGGGGCGGTTATCGAGAATAACCGTTTGCAGGGGCCGGCGTTCGGGATCTGGCTCGATGCCACAAAGGACGTGACGGTTCGCAATAACCACATTCGTGGGGATTCCGCCATCCGGTCCCAGGACCGGGGGAATGGGATTCATCTGTTTAATACCACCGGGGCGTTGATTGAGGGTAATGACATCAGTCAGACCCGGGATGCGATTTATATTGAAACCGCCAATAACAATGAGATCCGTAACAATCTGATGACGGATCTGCGCTATGGCATTCATTACATGTATTCGATGCACAATCTGCTGGAGGGCAATGTGACCCGGGGGACTCGGACCGGGTATGCGTTGATGCAGAGCAAGTATCTGAAGGTGATCAATAACCGGTCCGAGAACGATGAGAATTACGGCATTCTGATGAATTTCATTACCAATTCTCAGTTGCGGGGTAATGTTGTGACCGGGGTGTCGCAGGGCCAGACGGCAGGTGTGTCGATTTCCGGGGCGGAGGGTAAGGCGGTGTTTATTTATAACTCGTTGTACAACACCTTCGAGAACAATGTGTTCCGGGACAGCGATATCGGCATTCACCTGACGGCGGGGTCGGAGGACAACGAGGTGTTCAGTAATGCGTTCGTGAATAATCAGCGCCAGGTGAAGTATGTGGCGACCCGTACCCAGGAGTGGTCGAAGGAGGGTAGGGGCAACTACTGGAGTGATTATCTCGGGTGGGATCGCAATCAGGACGGTATTGGGGATGTAGCGTATGAGCCCAATGACAATGTGGATCGGTTGCTGTGGACCTACCCGGAGGCCAAGGTGCTGATGTACAGCCCGGCGGTGGATACCCTGCGCTGGGTGCAAGATGCGTTTCCCGTGGTCAAAGCCGCTGGTGTCAGCGATTCTCACCCGCTGATGAGTCAGCCCGAATCCATACAACCGGAGTCCTGATGAGCTGTTTCCGACTTGAGAATGTGAGTTACCGGTACGACAGGACTCCGGTTTTGCACGGCGTTGATCTGCGCCTGGAGCCAGGGGAGATCCTTGGGTTGTTTGGCCACAATGGTGCGGGCAAAACTACCAGTATCAAGTTGATACTGGGGCTGATGACGCCGACCCAGGGCAAGTTGTCGGTGCTTGGCGGCGAGGCGGGTGATCCCCATGTCAGCCAGCACATTGGTTATCTGCCGGAGAATGTCATGTTCTACCCGCAGCTGACCGGACGGGAGATACTGAATCACTTTGCCCGCCTTAAAAGTGCGCCCCTGAAACAGGTGCCGGAGCTACTGCAGCAGGTGGGCCTTGGCGATGCCGTGAACGCGCGGGTGAAAACCTATTCCAAGGGTATGCGTCAGCGGCTGGGACTCGCTCAGGCCCTTCTGGGCAAACCGAAGCTGTTGATGCTGGATGAGCCCACCGTGGGGCTGGATCCCGTGGCAACGGCGGATCTGTACCGGCTGCTGCGCAAATTAAGGGATGAAGGCACGGGCATTGTGCTTTGTTCCCATGTGCTGCCGGGGGTGGAGCCCTATATCGACCGTGCGGCGATTCTTACCGACGGCGCTTTGAAAGCTGTGGGTGATCTGACGGCGTTGCGCCGACAGGCAAACATGCCGGTAACCCTGTCCATTGAACCTGCCAATGGCGTGCTGTCGTTGGAGAAGGTTATTGCAGGAGCCTCGGCGGGCAATGGCCTGATGATCAAAAAGGGCAACGGACGCCTGCACGTGGACGTACGCCCATCTGAAAAAATGGACATGATTCGGGCCCTGCTGGCTTCCGGGGAGGTTCAGGATCTGGGCATTCACCAGCCCACTCTGGAGGACGTGTACGTGCACTTTATCGGCTCCGGTGGCCTGGCCCATCGTGGAGGTGCCCAGTGAACAGTATCTGGACCATCGCCCGTAAGGAACTCAGTGACAGCCTGCGCAATCGCTGGTTGATTGCCATCGCGCTGGTATTTGCGGTGCTGGCCCTGGGTATTGCGTGGTTTGGCGCAGCGGCCTCGGGGCAGGTGGGTTATGCCTCTACACCTGCCACCATTGCCAGTCTCGCCAGCCTGGGCATTTTCCTGATCCCTCTGATCGCCCTGCTGCTGGCCTACGACGCCATCGTGGGAGAGGAAGAAGGAGGAACTCTACTGCTGCTGATGACTTATCCGCTCAGTCGTGGCCAGTTGCTGTTCGGAAAATTCCTCGGCCATAGCCTGACCCTGGCATTTGCCACGCTGCTCGGCTTTGGGGTTGCCGGGGTTGCCATCGCCCTTCTGGTTGACGATGTGGCCATTGGCGCTCTGGCCGCCGCCATGTTTCGGTTTATTGTCTCCACCATCCTGCTGGGCTGGGGCTTTATAGCGCTGGCTTACCTGATCAGCGTGCGAGTCAGTGAAAAGCCCGTAGCGGCAGGCCTGGCCCTCGGTATCTGGTTCTTTTTTGTACTGATCTTTGACCTGATGTTGTTGGGCACCCTGGTAGCCAGCGAGGGCAAGCTGAACCCCGAACTGTTGCCCTGGCTGCTGATGCTGAACCCCACGGATATCTACCGCCTGCTCAACATCGTCGCCTTCGGCGAGGGCGCCCAGCTGAGCGGCGTACTGAGCCTCGGTGCGGATCTTCCCATTGGTGCCAATGGGTTGTGGTTCGCCCTGGTGCTCTGGTTTGTCATCCCCCTTGCTGGCGCCTGGGCCCTGTTCCGTCGCCGCCGAATCTGATCCGGAGAGTTCCATGCGTACTGTTAGTTTTAAAGCATTGTCTGCCGTGGTGGTGTTTGCCATCTTTCTGGCCGGTTGCTCCGAACCTCAAGAGCAGGTCATCGAAAAGCCCGGGCCGGTCCAATTCGAATCCGGTGATGAATGCCACGTCTGCGGCATGGCTATCACCGGTTTCGGTGGGCCAAAAGGCGAAGCCATCACCGCCCGCGAGCAGCAAGTACACAAGTTCTGTTCAACCCGCGACATGTTCTCCTGGGCGCTGCAGCCCGAAAACGCAAAGCGTGACCACACCCTCTACGTCCACGACATGGCCCAGACTGACTGGGAACGCCCGGACGACACCGCATTGATCGACGCCCGGAAAGCTTTCTTTGTGGTGGGATCAGAGCGCACTGGCGCCATGGGGCCAACCCTGGCTTCGTTTGCAACGGAAAATTCAGCGGTAGAGTTCGCCAATGAATTTGGTGGAGAAGTAGTCGGGTTCAAAGAGGTGACTATGCAACACCTGACCCAGGACATGAATCAGACTATGTCGGGCCACAACATGGACATGGGTAATCACGACGGCAATCACTAAAGTCGCATGAGCCCGGAGGGCCCACCCACTTCCGGGCGTTAACTCCGGGTCAGAGGTCCAGGGCCTCAGCCTCCAGTCATATTCATAAACCGAAGAATCTGGACATCACCTTCAGTAGAGAAGTGGTGGCGCTCAGGTTTCAGGTCCATGGCGTTAATGATGGTTTCCCGCAGCTTGTCATTAGTGACCGGATGGCCGCGCAGAACACGACGCAGGTCGACGGAATGCTCATTGCCAAGACAAAGCAGCAGGCGGCCTTCTACCGTTACCCGAACGCGGTTGCAGGTAGAGCAGAAGTTGTGGGAATGGGGCGAAATAAAACCGACACGGACATCGCTGTCCGGCATCCGGTAATAGCGGGCAGGGCCACCGGAATCTTCAGGCGTGGGGACCAGTTCATGGCGCTGGCTGATGATATCCCGAACCTCATCACTGGTGCATAGCACCTCACCACGGTCATGCTCGGAGATTTCACCCAGTGGCATTTCCTCGATAAAGGTAATGTCCACCTTCTTCTTGCGGGCAAACTCCACCAGTTCCGGCACTTCCTGGTCGTTACCACCTTTCATGACCACGGTATTGAGCTTGATGCCTTCAAAACCGGCTTCTTTGGCAGCGTCGATACCATCAAGCACCTGGGCAAGCTTGCCGGTGCGGGTGATGCGGCTGAACTTGTCGGCATCCAGGGAATCCAGGCTGATATTCAGCCGTTTGAGTCCGGCTTTGCGCAGTGGCTCTGCCATGGTTGGCAACTGGCTGCCGTTAGTGGTCATGGCAAAGTCCCGCAGACCGTAGCTGCCGATTTCCTTGACCAGTTCCAGAATATCCCGCCGTACTAAAGGCTCGCCCCCGGTCAGCCGGATTTTCTCGGTACCCAGGGAAACAAAGGTTCTAGCCACGCGGGCAATCTCTTCCAGTGTCAGCACTTGCTGGCGGGGCAGGAACGTCATTTCCTCGGCCATGCAGTACACGCAGCGGAAATCGCAGCGGTCAGTAACGGACAGGCGCACGTAGTTAACGGTGCGACCGAAACGGTCTGTCAGCTTGGATTGTGCCATGGGCAGGTGTCCCCATCTGGAAGCTTTGTATAAAGGATAACCATAGTATTGCAGATAATTCGCCTCAATCCGATACCTCTCGCGGAGTAACTCCTGGCCAGAAATGAAAGCGGGGCCGACATCGACCCCGCTGTGGGCGGACAGGCTTACGCCTGCTCGGGAGTGGCGCCTTCGGATATTTTCTCGACAGGCCGCAGATCCGGGAAGAAGATCCCTTTCACCACCTGCCAGGTTACCGCCAGGGCGCCAATGATGAAGACCACGTCGCCAATGGTTCTCACCCAGCGCAGGGTCTGCAGAATATCACTCTGCATGAAGGCTTCGCTGCGGGCGTACCACAGACCTTCGCTGGCGCTGGCCACGAACTGGATGATGCCGATGGGCAGCAGGCTGGTGAACAGCATCAGTACCAGGCCAATGTTCAGCCACCAAAAGCCCACCTTCATCAACCGCTCGTCAAAGACAATGCGCGGGCGGATGTAGCGCAGGATCATCAGTGCGAAACCCAGGGCCAGGAAGCCGTAGACACCGAACAAGGCTGCATGGGCGTGGGTGGGCGTAGTGTTCAGCCCCTGGATGTAATACAGCGCGATCGGTGGGTTGATCATGAACCCGAGTACGCCTGCACCCAGCATGTTCCAGAAGGCAACAGCCACGAAGAAGGTCAGCGGCCAGCGGATATTTTCCATCCACGGAGCGCGGGACTTCAGGCGCCAGTTTTCCCAGGCCTCGTAGCCGAGAACCACCAGCGGCACCACTTCCAGCGCACTGAAGGTAGCACCCACCGCCATCACCGGAGTGGTGGTGCCGGAGAAGTACAGGTGGTGGAAGGTGCCCGGTACACCACCGAGCATGAACAGGCTGGCCGAGGCCAGGCTGGCGGATGTCGCCACGGTGCGGGACACCAGGCCCATGCTGCAGAAGATGAACGCCAGGGCAGCGGTGGCGAACACCTCGAAGAAGCCTTCTACCCACAGGTGGACAATCCACCAGCGCCAGTATTCCATGATGGAGATGTGAGTGCGCTCGCCATAGAAGAAACCGGCGCCGTAAAACAGGCCGATGGCGACTACCGAGGCGGTCAGCAGGGCCAGCAGGTTCTTGTCACCGGGCTGACGCAGGGCAGGCACAATGCCGCGAAGCATCAGTACCAGCCAGAACACGATGCCGAGGAATTTGCCAATCTGCCAGAGGCGGCCAAGGTCCACATACTCGTAACCCTGGTGACCCAGCATGAAGCTGAGGTTCGCTGGCATGATCTGCGAGATGGCCAGGAAGTTGCCGATGAAGGATCCGCCAACTACAACCACCAGAGCCCAGAACAGAAGGTCGACACCCAGTTTCTGGAATTTCGGGTCCTTGCCACCATTGATGATGGGAGCGAGGAACAGGCCGGCGGCCAGGAAGCCGGTGGCGATCCAGAACATGGCGGCCTGAATGTGCCAGGTACGCAGCAGGGAATAGGGGAACCATTCCGAGGTGTTGATGCCGTAGAAGCTCTGACCTTCCACCGTGTAATGCGCGGTAAAGCCGCCGAGCATGACCTGGAAGGTGAACAGACCCACCACCAGTAACAGGTATTTGCCCAGTGCTTTCTGGGAAGGCGTGAGCCCGACGGCGCTCAGCGGATCCTTGAGCGGCGCTTCCGGTTCCTCATCTTCTTTGCGCAGGAAAGCCCAGGCCCAGATCAGACCACCTACGCCGGCAATCAGTAGTACCACACTGATCAACGACCAGACGACGTTTTCCGCGCTGGGTTTGTTGTCAATCAAAGGCTCGTGGGGCCAGTTATTGGTGTAGGTGACGTCACTATCGGGACGCTCCGTGGCGGCAGCCCAGGCGGTCCAGAAGAAGAACTCGGTCATCTGCTCGCGGCGCTCGGCGCTGGGCAGGGTGTTCTCCTTCATCGCGTAGTTTTCACGGGTGGACTGCAGCTCCGGTGCGTTGCTGAACAGCCGGCTGTAGTAGTCGGCTGTTTCGGCAATGGCGGCAGTCCTGCGTTCCGACAGGTGAAGGGTGCTGGTGGCGTCGTCGTAGGTGTTGGTGCGGTATTCGGTCTTCAGGTCGTACTGAAGGGCGTTCTGCTCCTGCCCGCTGAGGCTGTGCCAGTCTTGCCCGTACTCTTCCTGAGCAGCAATTTCCAGCCAGGTTTCCAGTTCCCTGTGCAACCAGTCAGCCGTCCAGTCAGGTGCCTGGTAGGCCCCATGCCCCCATATGGAGCCAAGCTGCATGCCGCCGACCGACTGCCAGGCAGTCTGGCCGTCGAGAATGCTTTCTTCGGTCATCAGGGTGTCGCCGTTGGCGGACACAACCCGATCCGGAATGGGGGGTGCAGCGCGGTAGACCTCTGCACCAAAGTATCCCAGCAACGTGAAGGTAACCCCCACGATTGCGATCAGTAAAAACCATAGACGGCGGTATTTGGCCATGTTGAGCGTCTCCCTTATGACCATCGATACGATGGAGAGAATGTGATTCCGGGTTGAGTATGTTGATGAAGCATGCGTTCACGCCCCAGTTAAGATGTAAAAATAATACATCTTTATATTTGAGAGTGTAAACGCCATGAGTTGATATATTTGGTGGTAGTTAAGTCACCAATAATGGGTATGGACGCAGATACTGGTTGCGTGCGTGCGCAAACGACATTAATCTTTAAGGTGTATTCATTATATTTGTTATGGAGGGGGTGTGATGGAGAGGTTGTTGTCCTTTTCCAACGGCGCGCTTTTCTGGTCAGCAGTAGGGCTGCTTGTGGCCGTGCTTCTGGCTTACCCTTTATCCGACCTTCTGGCCATGCCGTATCAGATACTGGCACACATCGGAACGTTGCTGTTTGCGGTGGGTATCAAGATTGCCTACGTGGCGAGACTGGTGTCGTTGAAGCAACTGGGGAGGCCTGTGCACTGAATGCTGGTAGACTATAGAGCACAACACCATGTGACAGAGCTTTCGCAGATGAATAATGCTCCCGGAAGAACCGTATTCAAGTTTCTTGCGTATATGTTTGCTGGCATCGGCCTGCTGGGTGTCGTTCTTCCGTTACTGCCGACCACCCCGTTCATACTGCTGGCCGCGTTTTTCGCCAGTAAAGGGTCGCCGGAATTTGCCTCATGGCTGGAAAATCATCGTACGTTCGGGCCGGCCATTGAGAACTGGAGAGCGCGCAGGGCAGTTCCCAGGCGTGGCAAGGTTCTCGCCTGCGTAATGCTGGTGATCAGCTGGTCGATTCTCTTCCTGTCAGGCGCGTCGACAGCCTTGTTGGCGGGGCTTGGCCTGTTTTTTATCGGGCTGGCGGCCTTCCTGATTACCAGGCCGTCGTATTGAGCTTCTCATTCGCATCCTTGGAGTAAACGAATGCACATCACCCGCTACACAGACTATTCGATGCGTGTGCTGATATATCTGGCAGTGCAGGGTGACCGCCTGGCGACCATCCAGGAAATTGCCGACAGCTACGATATCTCCAAGAACCACTTGATGAAGGTGGTTCATCAGCTTAACAAGAAGGGATACATCGAAACGGTGCGGGGTAAGAAAGGAGGGATGCGCCTGCATATGGCGCCGGAAGACATCAATATTGGTGTACTGGTGAGGGAAACGGAGCAGGATATGAGTATCGTCGAATGTTTTTCCTCGGGCGCTGCCTGCCGGATCACGCCGGTATGCGGGCTGAAGTCGATGTTTGGGGAAGCTCTGAAGGCGTTTCTGGAAACCCTCGACAAATACACGCTGGCCGATGTGGTTCAGAACCAGCACCGGCCGCAATTACTCAGATTGTTACAGATTGCCTGAATCAGGCTGATTGAGGCAGAGCCGTCCACTTCTCCCGCAGGCGGTCAGGCAGTGAGTAGCTGAGGATCCGCTTGAGCACGGTGCCATACTGTCCGGCGAAGCTGCCGGTATTGTAGTGGATACCATGCTTCTTGCAGACCGCCTGGACCTTCTCTGAGATTTCGGGGTAGCGGTGTGCCGGCAGATCCGGGAACACGTGGTGCTCCATCTGATAGCTCAGGTGGCCACTCAGCAGGTGAACAAACCGGTTACCCGAGAAGTTGGATGACCCGGTCAGCTGGCGCAGGTACCAGTGCCCCTTGCTTTCACCTTCACACTCTTCCTCGGTAAAGGTCTCTGCATCCTGAGTGAAGTGACCGCAGAAAATCACCGTGGATGACCACAGGTTGCGCATCAGGTTGGCGCTGATATTGCCGGCCAGCACGATCGGTGCAACCGGGAAGGTGATCAGCGGAAAGAACACGTAATCCTTGAACGCCTGACGGCCACCCTTGCGGAAGAACCCTTTCAGGAACGGCAGCTTCTCTTTCAGGCTGACTTCGCCGCGGCGAATACGCTCGAATTCCAGCTCATGCAGCCCCACGCCCCACTGGAAAAATACGCTCAGCAGAATGTAGTTGATGAACTGCAGGCTGTGGGCCGGGCGCCATTTCTCGTCATCGCTCAGGCGGAGCAGGGCATAGCCATAGTCCCGGTCCTTACCAATGATGTTGGTGTAGGTGTGGTGCTCGTAGTTGTGGGTCAGACGCCAGGAGTCGCCGGTGCACACGGTGTCCCACTCGTAGGTCTGTGAGTGCAGGGACGGATCGTTCATCCAGTCGTACTGACCGTGCATGACGTTGTGACCGATTTCCATGTTCTCAATGATCTTGGAAATGCCCAGCGCCGCGGTCGCCGCCACAAAAACCGGGGGAATAAAGCCGAAGGGCATCATTACCCGACCGCCGACTTCCAGCGCCCGGTGCAGGCGTACGACACGACGGATGTAGTTGGCGTCACGCTCACCCAGGTCGGCGAGTACCTCGTCGCGGATGGCGTTCAGGTCTTGTTCAAGCTCGTTCAGTTGTGCTTCGGTCATCTGTTTCATGATGGTACTCCTGTCTTTTTCAGTTAAAGCTCAACGGTAACGGGGCCCTGAGGAACGGATATGCACAATTGAATGTTCTCCTCTCCGGGCCCGGAGCTTTTTCCGGTTAAACGATTAACGACGGTGCCGCTGGTTTTCTTGCAGCTGCACTGGTGACAAATCCCCATGCGGCAGCCGTAACGGGGTGACAGCTTTGCGGCCTCGGCAATGTCCAGCAGCGGAGCGTCGCCTTCTGACGACACGCTGATATCACTGTTGCTGAAACGGACCTCGCCACCGAGGCTATCGGAATCCAGGGCGGCCTGGGGCGCGGCGAAGAACGTGCTGTGCATTCTGTCTTCGCCAATGCCGCGTTGAGTCAGCAGGTCAGTGGCCAGATCCATCAGGCCCTTCGGACCGCACAGGTAGCAGCGGCGAGCGTCAATGTCAGATACTTCATCAAGATCGGCTTCTTTCAGAAAGCGCGGCGTCTCACTCTCATTGGTTGCAATGATGTTGAGGGTGAGCGCGGTCCAGTTCTGGCGAAGCTCGTACAGTTTCTGCGCGGCAATGATGTCTGCCTGGGTGCGTACGAAATACAGCAGGGTCACCGGAGCCTGGTACTCGGAAGTCGCCAGGGTTTCCAACTGACTCAGTACCGGTGTGATGCCACTACCACCAGCGATATAGAGCAGCGGTTCGCCGGCTTCGGGAGTCAGGAAGTCGCCAAACGCTTCGCCCAGACCAAGGGTGGCGCCCGGCTTCAGGTTGTCGTGCATCCAGTTGGTGACCAGGCCGCCCGGCAGGCGTTTGATGGTCAGCGTAACGGTTCCGTTGTCGTGCCACTGCGCGGGCGCACTGGACAGGCTGAAGGTCCGGTTCCGGCGAACGCCATCAATATCAATACAGATGTTCACATGCTGACCGGCCTGGAATCCTGCCCAACGTTTCGCAGGTTTCAGAACGAAAGTTTTGGTGTCGGCGGTCTCGTCTTCAATGCGTTCAACCCGCGCTGGTGTGTACTGTTGTACCCACATCGGGTTGATACGTTCCAGCAGCGGGTCAAAAAAAGCAGCCGGATCTTCCCGGTTAAAAAGCTGCTTGCCCAGCCACTGTAAGGCGGATGTTTTTTCGATTCTGGATAACATAATGGCTCTCTCTATCTGTACCGTTGTGTACAGTTGTTCACTTATGTGTACGACTGTACACAGGGAGTTGTTGGTGGGCAATTGGTATTTTTGCTGTTGGCGCAAAATGACAAGCTTCAGGTACTTTATCTTTCCGAAATGTGTACACTTGTGTACCTGGTATAACTGAAACCTGCAGTACGGTGAGGGCATGGCAGAAAAGCAGCGGCGCAAGCCGGGAGAGACCCGGGAAAAACTGATGAGTGCGGCATTAACCCTCGTTGGCAAGGGCCGGCATTTTGCCAGTCTGGGCATACGCGAAGTGACCCGTCAGGCAGGTGTGGTACCCACGTCCTTCTATCGGCACTTCCGCAACATGGACGATCTGGGGTTGCAGCTTGTTGACGAGCTGGGGCTTGTGCTGCGACGTATGATGCGGGAAGCGCGCAACAACGTATTGCAGGCAGACAAGTTGATGGAAGAGTCGGTCGGCATTTTTATCAACCATGTGCAGGCAAACCGGAGTTTCTTCTTCTTTATGGCCCAGGGCCTGGCGGGGGAGAGTCGCGCCGTGCAGGAGGGGATTCGCAGTGAGATGCGGTTCTTTGCCAGCGAGCTGGCTAACGATCTGAGACGTTTACGGCTGGCGGAACACCTGAGTGACGCCGATCTGGATATGACCTGTGACCTGGTGGTGCGAACGGTGGCTTTCTGTCTCACCGACCTGTTGGGCGTTTCTCCGGATGACGATTACCAGGTTGACCAGATCCGGAAGCGGACCACCCGCTTCCTTCAACTGATCTTTGTCGGTGCCGCTCACTGGCAGAGTGGCAAGGCCTGACGGGAATCAGGCCTTTTGACGGGGCGCTTGCTTTTCCGTTTCAGGCTTTGGCGGCAGAATCAGGTTTTCCAATTCGTCCAGCGCTTCACCGGTATACACCGCGAGCTTCTGCATACTGGGCAACGTATCCCGGCATCCCGTGAAGCCGAAGTTCAATGCGCCCGCATAACTCAGACAGGTAATGTTGAGTGCACCGCCATGGGCAATCAGGGACACCGGGTACATGGCTTCCAGCTTTGCCCCTTCGTAATAAAGGGTGCGCTGAGGCCCCGGAACGTTAGAGATGGTGACGTTGAACACCGGGCGCATCCTTCCCCCCATGCCGGACATCAACTGCAGGATGTAGGGCGACATCAACAGCATGGTGTACTGGGTCAGGGCGCTTTTGGGCAGCTTTTGCAGATGCTCCTTGGCGCGACGCGTAGACGACTTGATGTCCTGCAGCCGGGCCAGGGGATCGGCAGTATTCGTTGCCAGCGAGGCGATCATGAAGCTGATCTGGGTGCCGGTGCCCTGGTCATCCGCGGGGCGGATATTGACCGGAATTCCGGCCGTAAGGGGTGTGTCCGGCAGGTTATCCTGTTCCAGCAGGAAACGACGCAGGGCGGTACCACAAAGATACAGCACAATGTCATTGAGTGATCCGCCAGACACCCGGGCCAGTTCCTTGAGCCGGTCCAGTTGGTGATGCTGGGTGGCAAACCGGCGCTGGCCGGTGACCCGGTGGTTGAGGGTGGATAGCGGGCCGGTAAAAGGCGCCGTCAGCCCATCCTCCGGATGCCGGGCTGAATGAATCAGCCGATTCATGGCCTGCCACAGCCGGGGCGCCATATCCGCCTGCAGTTTCAGGGCGTCCATGGCCTGGGATACCGCAGCGGGAATTGTGGCTTCCTTATCGGTCTTGCTGCCCCGGCGGCGCTCCGGTTTGACGGACCACGGCGGCAGCATCTCGGTTTTGTGCGGGTCGGTTGTCAGCACCCGTTGCATCAGGCGGACGCCGCTGATGCCATCAATCATGGAGTGATGCATCTTGGTGTAGAGGGCAAAACGGTTGTTCTCCAGGCCTTCAATCACATGGCATTCCCAGAGTGGACGGGAAAAGTCCAGCGGGTTGGAATGCAGGCGCGATACCAGGATGCCAAGCTCACGCTCTCCGCCGGGCTTTGGCAGGGCAGAGTGGCGTACGTGATAATCCAGGTCGATGTCCTTGTCGACTTTCCAGGCGGGAGCGACCAGCCGCCCCAAAAATCCTGAAAAGGCCAGTTTTGAGCACCAGGGCGGTGCCACATCACCGGTTTCCTTCATCCGGTTGATCATATCCCGGAGGAAGGTCTCCGGGGCTCCTTCAGGTAAAGAAAAAATCTGCAGCGTACCCACGTGCATGGGGGTATCTTCAGATTCCACTGCCAGCCAGGAGGCGTCCAGGGTTCCCAGGCGTTTCATTCGTGTCTCGTCCTTATGTCCTTGTTGTGCTTCAGCTACTTATTGTCAGCCCGCACGGATTATTAGTTGTTTTGCAAAAGTATACGCAACATTACGGATCAATCACACGAATAACCGGGGCAATGGTTCCCTATCGTCAGTCGCTGTGACGGGATGCGTTCGTTACATGTTGTTGCGAAATGTCTGTCACCGGGAGGGACCGGCTTGTGCTACCTTTCATGGCCAACTAACTTCATAAAAACAACAATCTGGAGGCAGTGTGGAATCCAGCCCAATGATTTCAGCCGGGTTACCGGTCGCCCTGTTTATTATCATGATCGGTATCGGGATGACCCTGACGGTTCGCGATTTCCGTCAGGTAGCGGTGTATCCGAAGGGAATGATCGTCGGAACCGTGGCTCAGATTCTGGTGATGCCGCTGGTGGCTTTTGCCCTGGCCAGCCTGCTGGCTGTTCCACCCGCGATTGCCGTGGGCCTGGTGATTATTGCTGCCTGCCCGGGTGGAACCACGTCCAATCTGTTTGTCCTGCTGGCCCGTGGAAACATCGCGCTGTCCATTGTCCTGACCGTGAGTGCCAGCCTGATCACCATTCTCACCCTGCCGCTGTTCACCAATCTGGCGCTGGATTTCTACATGGGCACCCAGGAAGCCGTCGTCTTGCCGGTATGGAAGACCGTGGGAATGCTTATTGGCATTGTGCTGTTCCCGGTTGCCATCGGCATGGTGGTCCGGACCCGAAACCCGGCGATGGCGAAGAAGGCCGAGGGTGTGGTCAGCATCTTTGGGGGTGTCGTGCTGGCGGTGTTGATTGTCGGCCTGATTTACGGTGTGCGTGACCAGATATGGGATCTTCTGAAACAGGCGGGCCCGGCCACCATCCTGCTGAATATTGCCGGCATTGCCCTGGGCTTACTGGTCGGGCGGGGCGCTGGGCTGACCCAAAGGGAGTCCCTGGCGGTCGCCGTCGAGCTCGGGGTCAAAAATGGCACCATCGCGCTGATGGTGACCCTGACGTTGCTTGAATCCAGTGCCATGTCCATTCCGGCAGCGGTATACGGGGTGTTGATGTTCCCGATCGGTTTTGTGCTGGCTATGTATGGTCGAAGCATCATTCCGCAATCCTCCATCAAGGCGCCGGCCTCCTGACAGCGCTATTGACACTTTTGCCATGGCCCCCTTGCCACCAGAGACAGAGGGGCCGTTGCTTTTCACTGGTACCCTGAGCTTTCGCTCTGGAGCTCAGGACAATAACAATGACGTTTTACCTTACCCATAATTCCGCAATAGTCATGCGGGCGATGGCCGCCTGCCTGCTGCTCATGCTTTCCACCGCTGCCTGGTCCGATGAAGACCAGTTGCGATCCACGATTTATAACCAGTCCCTTCCGCTTGAGGAGCGCGTGGCAGCGTTTCAGGAACTGACCGGCCTGGAGCCGGACCCGGATCGCGTTTACCGGGTGTGTATCTGGGACATTTTCGGTCGGTCCGGACCCGTCTTCGGGGCAGCACAGGAGCAGCGCAAGAAGATTCTTGAATTCGGCGTTAATGTCGAGATGGTGCCTTACACCAGTGAATCGGTGATGGTGGAGGAACTGAAATCCGGAACCTGTGATGCTGCCTTGATGAGTGGGCTGAGGGCACGGCTGTTCAACCGTTACACCGGTACCCTGGATTCCATTGGCGGATTTCCGGAAAGGGAACAGATGCGCCTGGGGCTGAAGCTGATGGCCGATTCCCGCAGTGCCGAGCGCATGGTCAGCAACGGTTACGTGGTGATGGGCATTGCACCGGCAGGAGCCGCGCATGTGTTCGTCGATGACCGTAAAATCAACACCCTGGCCAAGGCCGCGGGTAAACGGGTGGCGGTACTGGACTACGATCCGGTCCAGGCGGAAATGATCTCCGGCATTGGGGCAACCCCGGTGGTGGCGGACATCGTCAACGCCCCGAACATGTTCAATACCGGTGTTGTGGATGTGCTGGCGGCGCCACTGGCCGCCTATGAAGTCATGGAGCTCTACAAGGGGCTTGAGCCTGATGGCGGTATTGTCGATCTGCCCCTGACCCACATCACAGCGCAGTTGATTGGTCGGTCGGAAGTGGTACCCAACGAGCTGGCGCAATTCGTCCGGGAAGCGTTCTACCAGGGGTTCGATGAAATCATCAGCCGGGTTCGCATGGAAGAAGAGAAAGTGCCGGATAAGTGGTGGATTGAGATTCCCGCCGAGGACCGCCGGGAATACGACCGAATGATGCAGCAGGCGCGGGTGGAGTTACGTGATAAGGGCTACTACAGTGCGGACATGCTGACCCTGCAGCGCAAGATCCGGTGCCGGGCGAATGGCGCCCGGGAGGAATGCACCGATCCGGTGGAGTAACGGATGACCACCGACGCCCGACACCTGCCGGCCAGTCGTGGCCGCACCCTGTCCATCACACTGACCAGTCTGCCGATGCTGGTAATCCTGGTGCTCACCCTGCTGGCCTCAGTGGGGGAGACGCTGCATTCCCGTCTGTTGGAGATTGGCGGGGAAACCTGGCCGGATTACTTCAACTTGCGGGTGATTGAGCAGATCTCCGCGCCGGATTGCCAGGTGGTAGCGGATGCTGACGCCGCCGTGGAACTGGCGGTGGCGGCGAAGAAGGCAGAAATGGCTGCTGATCCGTTTGCCGATGTCTTTGGCGGTAATCTGGACAGGGAAGAGATCCGCTCATCGGTGATGTCGACTTCGGCTGCGTGCAAGAAGCGGCGTGCCGAATGGGATCGTCTGCAATCCCTGAATGGCCCTGGTGTGCAGGCCTTTGCATTGATGGAGACCGGCCTGTCCCGGGCGGTTGTCCTGATCACCGGCAACCGGCGTGTGCTGCTGGGCTTCATGTTGTTGTTCTGCGCCGCCGCGGCGACCCTCGGGCGGCAGCACATTGCGTTGCGTCCGGTCGAATCCCGTCGGGACGACCGGATGGCAACCCTTGCCCAGCTGATCGCAAACAGCCTGCTGACGGCCTCGGCCTGGCTCTATCGTCAGCAGGAACTGGGTCAGGCGGACGCAGGCATACCCCTGGCCCATCTCTTCATGCACGACATCTGGGTGGCGGGGTTTGGCGCGCTGACCCTGATCTCCCTCTGGCAATTTCGGCAGCCAAGACCGGATCTGGCCCCTGGCGGCAGCTGGCCCCGTTCGCTGCTGAGTGTGCCGCTCTACAGTTACATGTGTGTCAGCGCCACCGTGCAGTTTGCCTTTCACGGCTTCTACCATGGCATCGCCGTTTACCTGAACATGATGGCGGAACTGTCGGCGCTGTTCCTCAACCTGGGCCTGTATGTCTGGGTCGGCATGCTATTGGCGAGAACCCATTTACCCCGCAAAGTCTTCGATGTGATCCGTCCCTGGCAGTTGCCACCGAAATGGCTGGGCGTGGTGGTGCTGTTACTGACGGCATTGCCCACCGCCTACAGCGGCGCTTCCGGTATCTTTATTCTCGCCGCCGGCCTGACCCTCTACCGGGAACTGCGGCGGGCCGGTACTTCCGAGCAACTGGCGCTGGCAACCACCGCCATCTCCGGCTCCATGGGGACCATGCTCAGACCCTGCTTGCTGGTGGTGATCGTTGCCACTCTCAACAACAGTGTCACCACGGATGAGCTGTTCAGTGCCGGTGCCCGCGTACTGTTGCTGACGGCCACGGTCTATGCGGTATACGTATTCCTGTTGGGCGGTGCATCCGCAGGCCGCATCGCTCCGTTACGGGAAGCGGTGCCGGGCACCCTCCGTGCGCTGGTTCCTTTACTGCCGTACATTGCGATTTTTGCGGGAGTGGTGGCTCTGTGGAATGTCCTGCTGGACCGTGGGCTGGATGAGTTCTCCGCCCCCGCCATCCTGCCGCTGATCCTGTTGCTCGTCGTGGGCTATGAACGATGGGTCCTGAAAGTCGGTGACCCGGATGAGGACGATTCTGCCCCTCAGGGCAATGCCCTCCCTCCCGCGGGATTCTCTCAATCGGTCATGCGAGCCACGCGGGACTCCAGTGGGTTGATTGGCGCCCTGTTGATGCTGATGGCACTATCGGTGAGTGTTGGTGGGCTGATCGAGCGGTCGGGCCTGCTGGAACTGTTTCCGGAACAGCTGGGCTCGGTCTGGCTGACCTTGACTCTGCTGATGGGCCTGTTGGTATTTATCGGCATGATTATGGATCCCTACGGGGCGGTGCTGCTGGTTAACGCCACCCTGGCGCCGATCGCTCTGAAGAACGGAATTGATCCCCTGCATTTCTGGGTAATGACGGTGCTGGCCTTCGAAATGGGCTACCTGACGCCGCCGGTCGCCCTCAACCACTTGCTGACCCGTCAGGTGGTCGGCCTGCCAACGGCGTGGGAAAGCCTTCACGGCACCTTCTGGCAAAGGAACTTCCGCTTCATTTTTCCGATACTGGTGATGGGGACCGCGTTGCTTGTCGTGACCTATATTCCGGCCTGGTGGGACACCGGCTTCCGACTGTTGCTGGGTATTCAGCCGTCACCGTAATGGTTATGCTCTGGCTGTGGATTTCATGGACTCCCTGACAGGTGGTTACATTGAACAGGATCAAACGGGGCAGGCAGGTATCACTGGCGGCGGTGTTGGCAGCTGCGGGCTGCGGCTCACCGCTACTGGCACAGCAGACAACCGGGACGGATGACGAACTGGTACTGGAGGTAACCTCTCCGCGCCTGGTTCGTGATCTGTATGAAACGCCTGCGGCGGTGTCGGTGGTCAATGCGCCGGCAATTCGGCAGGGCCAGCAACGGTTGCAGCTGGACGAATCCCTGGACACCGTACCCGGCCTGTTTTTCCAGAACCGTTATAACTTCGCCCAGAACCTGAGGCTGTCGACCCGTGGGTTTGGCGCCAGGGCGCCTTTTGGTATTCGCGGTATCCGCCTTCAGGTGGATGGCATTCCCTATACTCTGCCGGATGGCCAGTCCCAGATCGACGCCGTGGACCTGGACTCCGCCCAGCGCATCGAAGTGATCCGCGGCCCGTCATCGGTGCAGTATGGCAATGCCGCCGGTGGCGTACTCGATATCACCACCGCACGCGGGGATGAGCTGCCCGCCGGCGGACGGCTTCGACTTGATGGCGGCAGCCATGATTACCGCAAGGCGGCGGTTCAGGGTAATGGCACATCCGGTTCTACCAGTGCCATCGCCACTATGTCCTGGCTCAACGTCAACGGTCACCGGGAGCAGAGCGAGGCCGAAAAGGGCCTGTTTAACGGCCGTGTTTCCCATGAGCTGGAGCCGGGTCGGCGGCTGACCGCAACCCTGAATGCCTTGCACAACCCGCAATCGGAAGACCCCGGCGGGCTAACCCGCAGCCAGGCCGAAGAGGACCCGCAACAGGCTACCTTCCTGGCCAAACGGCTGGATGCCGGCCAAAGTGTGAATCAGCAGACCCTGGGGCTTCAGTATGAAGAGGCCGCGGCGCTGAAAGGCCAGCTTACCCTCAATACCTTTTTCAGCCGGCGGGATTTTGCCCAGCAGTTACCGTTCCCGGGCGCCAGCCGGGTTGCCTATGATCGCCAGTTCTATGGCATCAGCTCCGATTATCAGCAGGAGTCCGAGCTGGCGGGCCTGCCGTTGACCTGGGTCGCGGGGGTGGATGTACATCGCCAGTCGGATCAGCGGCGGCGCTATCAGGTGTCATTTGATGGCGAGGTGACGGGCCAGACCCAGGATGAAACCCAGAACGCCACCAATGCGGCAGTATTTGCCCAGGGCGACCTGGCGCTGACGGACCAGCTGAACCTCTCCCTGGGGGCGCGCCTTGATCGCCTGAGACTCTCCATCAGTGACCATCGCCGGGAAGACGGTGACGATTCCGGCAGCCGGACGTTCCGGGAGCTCAGTGGTGTCGCGGGGCTCAGTTACCGCCTGGCGCCCCAGCATCAGGTCTACGGCACCATCGGCACGGCCTTCGAGTCCCCGACCTTTACCGAATTCGCCAATCCCGATGGCAGTGGCGGGTTCAATCCGGACATCGCCCCCCAGGAGGCATTGAACCGGGAAGTGGGGGTGCGCGGGGTCATCGGTGATAGTGTCAGCTACGATATCGCGGTGTTTTCCATTCGGGTGGATGACGAGATCCTGCCCTTTGAGCAGGGTGGTCGGACTTTTTATGAGAATGCCGGCCGCACCGATCGGGATGGCATCGAACTGGGTATGGCCTGGGAGTTGTCCTACGCCTGGCGGGTCACCAGCGCGCTGACACTGGCGGATTACAAACTGCGTGAATTCACCGATGAGCAGGGTAACGATGCCAGTGGAAACCGGCTGCCGGGCCTGCCCCGTGAACAATGGGTCAGCGAGCTGGAATGGCGGGGGCAGGGCAGCCGATTTGCCGCGCTGGAATGGCAATACACGGGTGATCTGTATGCAGAAAACAGCAACCAGACCCGGGTCAGTGATTATTGGTTGTTGGGGTTGCGGGCAGGCGACAGCCTGAGAGTGTCGGATCAGATCCTCAGCCTGTATGCGGGAGTACGCAACCTGCTGGATGAAGACTATTTTGCCAACGTACGCATCAACGCCAACGCAGATCGACCCGTTGAAGAGCGTGGCTACTTCGAGCCGGGGCCGGGACGAACATTCTACGCCGGCCTGGAATGGGCATTCTGACGCTACTCGTCATCGAGCTCCCTCGGCGGGCAGTGATGGTCTTCCACCACCGTGCCCTCCTCGACACTTTCCAAGTGAACGTCAAAACCCCACAAACGATGGGCGTGCCGCAATACCTCATCGGTTTCATTGCCCAGTGGAACCCGGTCGACCGGGATATGTCGCAGTGTCAGTGAGCGGTCACCCCTGACGTCCACGTTCCACACCTGAATGTTCGGTTCCCGGTAACTGAGGTTGTACTGGCGTGCCAGTTTTTCCCGCAGGGCGCGGTAACCGTCCTCGTCGTGAATGGCGGTGATGCGGTACACGTCTTCCTGGTCGTCGTTCTGGATCGAGAACAGTTTGAGATCCCGCATGACCTTGGGGGACAGGAACTGCTGGATGAAGCTTTCGTCCTTGAAGTTCTTCATGGCGAAATGCAGGGTTTCCACCCAGTCCGTGCCGGCGATGTCCGGGAACCACTGGCGGTCTTCATCAGTGGGGTTTTCACAGATCCGCCTCAGATCCGTGTAGATGGAAAAGCCCAGCGTGTAAGGGTTAATGCCGGAATACCACGGGCTGTCAAAGGGCGGCTGGTAGACCACCGCAGTATGGCTTTGCAGGAATTCCAGCATGAAGCCATCGTTCACCAGACCTTTCTCATACAGGCGGTGCAGCAAAGTGTAATGCCAGAAAGAAGCCCAGCCTTCGTTCATCACCTGGGTCTGGCGCTGGGGATAAAAGTACTGGGCCAGCTTGCGCACGATACGGATGATTTCCCGTTGCCAGGTTTCCAGCAACGGGGCGTTTTTCTCGATGAAATAGAGAATGTTTTCCTGAGGGTCCTCCGGGAAGCGTTTTTTGCGCCCTACCGGATCGTCGTCATCGTCCATTTTGGGAATGGTGCGCCAAAGGTCGTTGATGCGACGTTGCTGGTATTCCTCCCGTTCCTTCTGGCGTCTTGATTCCTCTGCCGCCGAGATCGGCGCCGGCCGCTTGTAGCGGTCGACGCCGTAATTCATCAGCGCGTGGCAGGAGTCGAGAATTTCCTCAACCGCATCCACCCCGTAACGCTCCTCGCACTCGGCGACGTAATGCCTGGCAAAGACCAGATAATCGATAATCGCACTGGCATCGGTCCAGGTGCGGAACAGGTAGTTGCCCTTGAAGAAGGAATTATGGCCGTAGGAAGCGTGGGCAATCACCAGCGCCTGCATCGGCAGGGTATTCTCCTCCATCAGGTAGGCGATGCAGGGATTGGAGTTGATGACTATTTCATAGGCCAGCCCCATCTGGCCACGCTGGTAACCCTTGGACGTGCTCAGGAACTGTTTGCCAAAGGACCAGTGATGATAGCCCACGGGCATGCCCACGGAGCTGTAGGCGTCCATCATCTGCTCTGCGCTGATGACTTCAACCTGGTTCGGGTACGTATCCAGACCGAATTCTTCGGCGCATTTGGCGATTTCCTCATCGTATTGCCGGATCAGATCGAAGGTCCATTCCGAACTGGTGGAGATCGGTTCCCTGGCCTTCGATTGATCATTGTCCGGAATGTTCGGGCGGTCGATGATGTCACTCATGCGGCTTTCCTCTCGAACAACTGGCGGAACACCGGGTAGATCTCACCGGGGTCGGCGATTTGTTGCAGGGCAAAGCTCTGGGGGAACTGCTCCTGGATCTTCTCGTACTCGTACCAGAGCATCTGGTGGTCCTGCGGGGTGATCTCCACATAGGCAAAGTATTGCACCAGGGGCAGAAGACTCTCCGACAGAATCTTGCTGCACACGGGCGAGTCGTCGTTCCAGTTATCCCCATCCGACGCCTGGGCGGCGTAGATGTTCCATTCACTGGGGGAATAGCGGGATTCGATAATCTTGTGCATCAGTTTCAGCGCACTGGACACAATCGTGCCGCCGGTCTCCCTGGAGTAGAAGAACTCTTCCTCGTCCACCTCCTTGGCACTGGTGTGGTGGCGAATGAAGACCACTTCAATCTTCTTGTAGTTCTTCCTGAGAAACAGGTACAAGAGAATGAAGAAGCGTTTGGCGATGTCCTTGTGCATCTGCGTCATCGAACCGGACACATCCATCAGGCAGAACATCACCGCACTGGTGGCTGGCTGGGGTTGCTTGACGTGCTGCCGGTAGCGCAGGTCGATTTCATCAATGAAGGGAATGCGCTTCACGTTGGCCTTGAGCCGCGCAATCTCCTCCTCAAGCGCCTGAACCTGATCGTCATGGCTGAACGCCGCGTCCAGATCATCCGGGGCGGACTTCAGCGCGGCGAGCTGTTCTTCCAGATCCCGAATCTTCTTCTTGCGGGCACCTCCCAGGCCAAGTCGTCGGGCATGGGCGCCCCGGAGGGAACGCACCACATCCAGCTTGGCGGGTATGCCCTGGGTGGTGAACCCCGAGCGGACATACTTGAACGCTTCGGTATCCTTGAGTTTCTTGCGGGCGAGGTTGGGCAGCTCCAGGTCGTCGAACAGGAAGTCGAGAAACTCCTCCTGGGTGATCTGGAAGGCAAACTCATCCATGCCTTCCCCGTCTGGACTTGCCTGACCCTGTCCTTGCCCCTGGCCGCCACCGCCCTGGGGTTTGGGCAGGGTATCGCCGGCAACGAACTCCTTGTTCCCGGGGTGAACAACCTCGCGGTTGCCACCCTGGCCGTGATGAAAAATGGGTTCTTCAATGTCCCGGGAGGGGATGCTGACTTTCTCACCCCGCTCAATATCCGTAATGGAGCGGCGCTGTACGGCGTCAGCCACCGCTTTTTTGATGTGATGCCGGTAGCGGCGCAGGAACCGCTCCCGGTTCACTGCGCTCTTGTTTTTGCCGTTCAGGCGACGGTCGACTATGTGGGTCATACCCATAGCTTTACTCCAGTTCAGTGAACATTCACTGACTTAGTGAGACTTGCGGACGCGCAGGTACCATTCGGCCAGCAGCCGTACCTGTTTCTCCGTGTAGCCTCGATCGACCATACGCTCGACGAACTGCTTGTGCTTCTTCTGATCTTCCTGGCTGGCTTTCGGGTTGAAAGAGATAACCGGCAGCAGATCCTCGGTGTTGGAGAACATTTTCTTCTCAATCACGCTGCGCAGCTTCTCATAGCTGAGCCAGGAGGGGTTGCGCCCCTGGTTGTTCGCCCGCGCCCGCAACACGAAGTTGACCACCTCGTTGCGGAAGTCCTTCGGGTTGCTGATGCCGGCCGGTTTCTCGATTTTCTCCAACTCGTCGTTGATGGCGGAGCGGTCGAGAATTTCGCCGGTTTCCGGATCCCGGTATTCCTGGTCCTGAATCCAGAAGTCGGCATAGGTCACGTAGCGATCGAACAGGTTCTGGCCGTATTCGCTGTAGCTCTCCAGATACGCGGTCTGAATTTCCTTGCCGATGAACTGGACGTAGTGCGGCGCCAGGAACTCCTTGATGAAGCGCAGGTAGCGCTCCTGGGTTTCCGGCTGGAACTGTTCCTGCTCAATCTGTTTTTCCAGGACATACAGCAGATGGACCGGGTTGGCCGCCACTTCCGAGGTGTCGAAGTTAAACACCTTGGAGAGAATCTTGAAGGCAAACCGGGTGGACAGACCGTCCATGCCCTCGTTGACCCCGGCCGCGTCGCGGTACTCCTGCATCGATTTCGCTTTCGGGTCGGTGTCCTTGATATTCTGGCCATCGTAAACCCGCATCTTTGAGAAGATGCTGGAATTCTCCGGCTCCTTGATCCGCGACAGCACCGAGAACTGGGCCAGCATGTCCAGGGTATCCGGTGCGCAGGGCGCGCCGGCGAGGGAGCTGTTCTTGAGCAGCTTTTTGTAGATCTCGATCTCTTCCGATACCCGCACACAGTAGGGCACCTTGACGATGTACACCCGGTCAAGGAACGCCTCGTTGTGCTTGTTGTTACGGAAGGTCTGCCACTCGGATTCGTTGGAGTGGGCCAGGATAATGCCGTCAAACGGCACCGATCCCATGCCTTCGGTGGTGTTGTAGTTACCTTCCTGGGTGGCCGTCAGCAGTGGATGCAGTACCTTGATAGGTGCCTTGAACATCTCCACAAATTCCAGCAGCCCCTGATTGGCGCGGCACAGACCGCCACTGAAGCTGTAGGCATCCGGATCGTCCTGGGAGAAATCCTCCAGCATGCGGATATTCACCTTGCCCACCAGAGCGGAAATGTCCTGGTTGTTGTCGTCGCCGGGTTCGGTCTTGGAGACACCTACCTGGTCGAGTACCGAGGGGTATTTCTTCACCACCTTGAACTTGCTGATGTCTCCGCCGTATTCGTGCAGGCGCTTCACCGCCCAGGGCGACATGATGTTTTGCAGGTACCGAAGGGGAATGCCGTACTCTTCCTCAAGAATCGGTCCATCCTCGCCCGGATCAAACAACCCAAGGGGTGACTCGTTTACCGGTGATCCCTTGATGGCATAGAAGGGGACTTTCTGCATCAGAAACTTGAGCTTTTCCGCCAGTGACGATTTACCGCCACCGACCGGGCCCAGCAAATAGAGAATCTGTTTCTTTTCTTCCAGCCCCTGGGCGGCGTGACGGAAGAACGAGACGATGTTTTCCACGGCATCTTCCATACCATAGAACTCGGAAAACTCGGGGTAGCGTTTGATAACCTTGTTGGAAAAAATGCGTGACTGCCGGGAGTCACGGGAAGTGTCGACTAACTCTGGCTCGCCAATGGCCAGTAACATCCTCTCCGCGGCAGTGGCGTATGCCGTTGGGTCCTTTTTGCAGATCTCCAGGTATTCCTCAAGGGAGTATTCTTCCTCCTGAGTTGATTCATACCGGTCTTTGAAGTGCTGCACAATGCTCATAGATGGCCCCTCGCTCGCTGTTCTTCAGCTTTCAGTTCACGCAATATCCCTGTTGCAGTCGGCGCCGCCAACCTGGGCGGTGTGTCTGGTTATTAGTGGAAGAAATGGATACTTCAAACCGATTTACGGTGCGCGGCCGATTTCGGTTTGGTTACCTTGAGCTTAGTTCACGCTCGGAAAGTTGGACAGTTTGTTTCTGGTATCGGTTCATTAATTTGTGTTGTGTTCTTGTTTTGGCTTTTGGGGGGAGGGAGCACGGGGGGAGGTCTTTCTAAAAAACTCCGCTTGAACTCGCTTCGCTCAGACAGGCGGTGTTTTTTAGAAAGACCTCCCCCCATACTCCCGTACACCAAGGTGCAGGCTGGCACAAAAAAGACAGGGAAAGTGCATTTAGATAAGTGGCAAAAGGACAGCAAACTGAGAAGCCGGGAAGAGGCTGATATGGGTGGGGTACCTTTCTGAAAAAGGATCGCCTGTCTGAGCGAAGCGAGTTTAAGCGAGCTTTTTTCAGAAAGGTACCCCACCCGTAGCGGCCGACACTCAACAGTCAGCAGTCACCGCTTGACGAGCCGAAACACACTCTCAGTAGCCCCGGCCAGCCCCTTGCGCTTGGTAAACGGATGATCCTTGGCCAGGGTGTTGGTCAGGATATGTTCGATGTCGTAGTCGTCGGAATAGAGCTCCCGGACTTCCTCATCGCTGACGTTGAACGGCGGCCCCTTGATCTCGGTATCGTAGTCCAGCGTGATCAGCAGGATGCGGGTACCGTCGGGGATAACCGCCGTCAGGTGCTCCACATACTCCTTGCGCATTTTCGGGGGCATGGCGATCAGGGCGGCGCGGTCGTAGACCAGGCGGATGTGTTTCAGGTCATCGGGCACCAACTGGAAAAAATCGCCGCACCAGAGTTCCAGATCATCGTTCTTGAAACGGGTAAACGGCTCGCCCGGTCGAACCAGGGCCTTCTCGCCGGCTTCCTCAAAGAAATCCTTACAGGCAATATCGCTCAGCTCCACGCCAATGATCGGATGGCCGCGATCGTGCAGCCACCACATATCGTGCGCCTTGCCGCACAGCGGGACGAACACCGCTTGTGTGCCTTCGCCCGCCAGTTCCGGCCAGTGGTCGTGAAGATAGTTATTGATCGTCCCCTCGTGGAAGCCGATTTCCTTCTTTGCCCAGCGCTCGTGCCAGAATTCGTGTTCCATCGTCTACCCATCCTTACAATTGGAGGTTTATCTCAGTCTATCCTAATCTGTGGCTTTCTTGGTTAAGGAGAAACGAATGAAAGCGGTTTTCCTCGATGCTGATACGCTCGGAAACGACGTTGACCTGACGCCCATCGAAACCGTTGCCGGCGACCTGGTAAAGCATGAACGGACGGCGCCTGAGCAGGTGCTTGAACGGATTCAGGGCTTTGATACCGTTGTCGTCAACAAGGTCTTCCTCACGCGTGAACATTTTGAGGCCTGCCCGGAACTTGAAACCATAGCCGTGGTAGCGACCGGACTCAATAATATTGACCAGACCGCAGCCAGAGAACACGGTATCCGGGTGATGAATGTCACCAACTACGGCCGTTCCACCGTGGCGCAGCACACCATGGCGCTGATGCTGGCACTGGCGACGCGAATGCTGGACTACGACCGCGATGTGCGGGCCGGGCGTTGGGGGCAAAGTTCGATGTTCTGCCTGATGGATCATCCGATTATGGAGCTGGAGGGTCGCACCCTGGGGATTGTTGGTTACGGAGATCTGGGGCAGGGTGTCGCTGAGCGGGCCCGGGCCTTTGGTATGAAAATTCTGCTGGGCGCACGCCCCGGGCAGGAGCAGGGCGAAGTGGATGGTTATCCCCGGATACCACTGGACGAGTTCCTGCCGCAGGTGGATGTGCTGTCGCTGCATTGTCTGCTGACCGATGAAACCCGTAACCTGATCGGTGCCGACGAACTGAAGAAGATGAAGCGTGACGCGCTGCTGATTAACACCTCCCGCGGCGGGCTGGTGGATGAACAGGCGTTGGCGGACGCACTAAGAGCCGGAACCATCGCCGGTGCAGGCTTTGATGTGCTGACAGAGGAGCCGCCCCGCCATGGCAATCCGCTGCTGGCGGATGACATTCCCAACCTGATTGTGACGCCGCATTCCGCCTGGGCAAGCCGGGAGGCCAGGCAGAGGATTGTTGAGATTACGGCCCGCAATCTGTCTTCTGTCTGATTTATCGGGTACTTCCCCTTACTCACCCCCGAAAAAATGACAGCCGTATGACGCGGCTGCCGTTCCCTGTTGCTTAAACTGCCCGTGAAATGCCCCAAATGAGGGCATGTATTTCACTAACGCTCCAACAATAACAACAGGGCGATATTATGATCAGACCCATCCTGGCGCTTGCGCTTTCCTCCGTTTTCTTTTCCGTGCCAGTTCTTGCCTTTGAGCGCGACGAGCTGCTTATCTGGATCAACTCCGACAAGGGACACCAGGGTCTCGCCGAAGTAGGCCGGCGCTTCGAGGCGGAAACCGGCATCCCGGTCACCGTGGAAACCCCGGATGATCTAACATCCGAGTACGATCATTACGGCTATTCCTCAATGGCGCCGGACATTGTGATCTGGCCCCACGATCGCTTCGGTAGCTGGATCAACGAGGGGCACCTGCGGCCCATCGAACCTTCGAAGCAAGTACGTGAAACCATCGCCCCATTCGCCTGGCAGGCGGTTTCCGTGGGGGAGCGGGTGTATGGCTATCCGATTGCCCTGGAGGTGGTCAGCCTGCTCTATAACAGGGACCTCGTGGCAAACCCGCCTGCCACCCTGGAAGAGGTAAAAGCCGAGCATCATCGGCTGAGCGACCAGGGCATTGAGGCCATCTCCTGGGATTACAAAAACGTGTACTTTTCCTGGCCGGTTTTTGCCGGTTCGGGCGGGTACAGCTTTGGTCTGGAGAGCCAGGTTTATGACCTTTCCGATGTGGGTGTGGCCACCGATGGCGCTATCCGCGCGGTAGCGGGCATCAAGGATCTGCTGGATTCCGGTGTGCTGGCCAAAGACGCGGATTATGGCTCCATGATGGATGGCTTCAAAGCCGGCGAGACGGCGATGATCATCAATGGCCCCTGGGCCTGGAGTGAGATACGGGACGCCGGCATCAATGTGGGCATTGCCGATGTACCCACCACGACAGGTGACCCCGGCAAGCCGTTCGTGGGTGTGCTGGCGGCTGGTATCAGTGCCGTCTCCACCAATCACCAGCTGGCCAGGCAATTCCTTGAGGACTACCTGCTGACCGAAGACGGCCTGCACGCGGTGAATGACGACAAACCGCTGGGCGCCGTGGCTCATCTGGATGTGGTGGAAACCCTCAGTGAGGATCCGTTCATCGATCACACATTCCGGTCCGCCAGCCGAGGCGAAATCATGCCCAACATCCCTGAAATGAAACGCTTCTGGGACCTGATGACCATCCGCTTTGACGGCATGCTGGAAGGCGAATACCCAATAACGTCCACGTTGAATGGAGCCGCCAACCGGCTAAGGCGGCTGGATGAAATGCGGGGCTGGACGCGCCGGCACTATGTGACAAACTGAGTGAGCTTCCGCTACTGACACGAAACCGCTAGTAAAAGCCACGCAATCGGCCATACTTTGTTGTGATTTGGTATCTGACTGATAATCTGTACAAAACACTGGCAAGCAGGATGTTGTGTGGCTTCTTTTCAACTGAAAGAGCGGCTGAATGCCGCGGAAAAGTGGATTCTCGCCAATCCCAACCCACCCCAGCACTGGCCGTGGACCTGGCTCTACAAAACCGGGCGTAGTCTGTACGCGCTGATCCGGGATGTGGTCAGTGGTAACCTGACGCTGCACTCCATGAGCCTGGTGTACACCACGCTGCTCAGTATCGTGCCACTGCTGGCCTTGAGCTTCTCGGTGCTCAAGGCCATGGGTGTCCACCAGAAAATGGAGCCCTTTCTGTTCCAGTTCTTTGAGCCCATGGGGCCTCAGGGGCTGGACATCGCTGAGCAGATCCTGAGCTTTGTCGACAACATGAAGGTCGGGGTGCTGGGGTCCGTGGGGCTGGCGTTGCTGGTGTATACGGTGATTTCGCTGGTCCAGAAAATCGAGCGTTCCTTCAACATGATCTGGCGTGTGCCGGACATGCGCTCCATGGCGCAACGGTTCAGCAATTACCTGAGTGTGATCATGGTCGGCCCCCTGCTGATGGTGTCCGCCATCGGCGCGACCGCCACCATTTTCTCTTCAGAATTCGTGCAGACATTGGTCGAGATTGAACCGTTTGGTTCGTTGATCATTGCCATCACTCGTTTTACTCCGTTCTTCCTGGTGGTGGGAGCATTCACCTTCGTTTATGTGTTTATCCCCAACACCCGGGTCAAACTGCGCTATGCCTTTATCGGTGGCCTGGTGGCAGGGGTATCCTGGCAGGCTGCGGGGATGCTGTTCGCTTCCTTTGTGGCAGGTTCCGCCAAGTACGAGGCGATCTATTCCAGTTTCGCCATCGGTATCATTCTGCTGATCTGGATTTATCTCAACTGGATGATTCTGCTACTTGGTGCCAGTTTATCGTTTTACCTGCAGAATCCCGGATCGGTGGCGAAGCGCCATCAGGTTCAGCTGTCTCCTGAACTGCAGGAAAAAGTGGCCCTGGCGTTGATGTGGATGGTCGCCAAACCGTTCAGTGAAGGTAAGCCGGCGCCTCAGCAGGAGTGGCTGGAGCACCAGCTGCGGGTGCCCGGGGAGGTGACCCGGGGCGTGAGCGACAAACTGATCCGTGCGGGATTCCTGACTCTGGCGGGCAGTCAGGGCGATAAGTTGACCCCCGGGCGGGCACTGAACCTGATCACCGTTGGCAATGTTCTGGACGCTGTCCGTCACGATGAGGACCGGGTGGTGGATCGTCTGCCGGCGGTGTTGCCGGCATGGTTGCGGAACCGTTCCGCGGCGGATGAGTCAGAAACCTTTGCCGAACTGCTGGATAATGAGTCCCCTGGTGGTAATCCCTGAGTCTCTTGTGGGGGCGCTGTCAGCTATGGGGCTGATTGCCCCCGTCGAGCATCTGGATCAGAGCCTTGCGGACCCGGACAAACTGTTCCTCGTCCAGGCGAACCAGGCTGAGTAGCTTTTCTTCCGCCATATTGCGCTGGTGGGCGTGGCGAAGCGCTTCACGGGTGCCGATGATCATGCCGTCATTCAAAGGGGTATGGACCTGCCCGGGGGCAGGACGTTCCGCCGCCAGCAGGTATGCGTGGTATTTGGGCGGAAGGTTCCATTCATTGGCGACTAGCTGGGACGTTGTCCACTGATAGCGTGCCAGTGCGTGCCTTATGAGAGCCGGTTCTGGCTCGATTCCGTACCGGCTGGTCCGGCAGATACGGTGGATCTCCCGCCGCAGGGTGATGTAGGACAGTGCCGGCAAGAGGCCAACGATGAAATGTGCGCTGGTATCCTGGCCCTGAATTCTTGCTATCAGTTCCGCCGAGCGCGCGCACGCCAGCCCCCATCGCCAGACCCGCTGGGCAAACAGGGCCTCGCGGCTGTTACGGGCGACCATCATCGGCCGCATCACTGCGGCCGAGATGACATTCCGGATACCATCAATACCAAGCACAAATACCGCCTGGTCTACCGACTCGATGGGCTGATCTCCGGGCCGGAAGTAGGGGCTGTTGGCGATCTGAAGCAATTGGTCGGTCAGGGCCGGGTCGCTGAGAATGATATCGGTCAGACGGTGGCGATCGGAGGATTCGTCAGACAGGGCACGCATCAGCTTGGGGAGTGTCAGCGGCTGGCGGGGCAGTTCTTCCAGAGTCTGGTCGTGGAGGCGGGTCTCAAGCTGGCTCAGGATGGCATCGAGGGAAGGCACGCCCGCCTTGAGTGCAGAAGGCGGTGAGTCAAGCAGCCAGCAGAACAGGTGGTTCTCCAGGTTCTGGATCAGTTGAGCGTCTTGTTCTGTAGTTGGCGCATCGTCTGTGACCGGGTTGAACAATCGTGGTTCGGCACCCTGAGGCTTTGGTCCGGCAGCAGAGAATAAGCCTGATATCCAGGATATAAAGCCTGGCATCCAGTGCCTCCAGGTAAATAGGTCGTCTAAGGTTACGCACCCGCTACCTGCCAGTATAGAGGCCTCAGTGTTTTATGCACAGGAAAACGCCCCGGTCAGCCCAGGGCGCCACCGAATACAAAGACCAGTTGGCCGACACCGGCGATCATGCCAAGGAATGCGCCCACCAGGATGAGTTTGATTTCGTCTTCCTGGAAACAGGGTCGGAGCAGGTCCTGGAATTCTTCCGATGACAGCGCAATCATCCGCTCTACCATGATGGATTCCACCGCCCGGGCACGGTCTTGTTCGAACATCGGGTTGTTGAAAGAGGACTGGGAAATTTCGATGGCTTTCAGCCCCACTTTGTTCTTCAGGGTGGCAAACCCGGTGGGGCCAAACGCCATCTGGGTCAGCGCCTTGCCCATGCCAGCGGTTTCATCCACCAGCGGTTTGATGTGTTTTTTCACCATGTTGCGGGCACGATCGCCTTTGGGGCCTTCAATGATGGCGTTGATGATGTTGCCGACCGTCAGGATCTCGTGGGTCACGATGTGGCAGAAGGACTCCGCCACTTCCTGCTGGCGTTTGAGGAACAGCCCCTGGAATCGTATTGGTCCGACTTTCTTTTCGTGTAAGGGGCGGAAAATCACGTTCAGCGCGATCCAGTTGGTAGCGTAACCGACCAGTAAGCCGAAGAACGGTAGCACCCACCAGCTCTGATAGAAGTACCATACCGCCATTTGCACCAGACCAAACAGGAAACCGAAGTAGAGGCCTGAATTGACGATAAAGCGGAATTCTACTTCGCCGCATTCCAGGAAAATCCGGTTCAGCAGCTGTTTGTCTTTGGCAAGACGCTCGATGACCATGCCTTTTATATCCAGCAGGTCTTCGATGTTGGTGGAGATGTCGTCCACCAGGTTGTCCACCAGTTGGGGGGTGGCTTTGCGTACCCGGTCATAGACCATGTTGCGGGCAGAGGAGGGCAGGTTTTCCCAGAATGTGGGGTATTCCCGCAGCATCATTTCGTCGACGTATTCTTCAATACGGGGGTCCGCGGAATGCACGATATGCGCGGCCAGTACCTTTGGGTCGATCTGTTGGAAGATTTCGTCGACGGTGCCGATTTTGGAGATGGTTGCATCCACGCTGATGGCGGCCATTTTCCGGGCCTTGGAGGGGATGATGCCCTGCCAGCCGAGCAATGGGGGGTTGCCGATGAACTCCAGGGGATAAAAGGTCATCTTGATGGCAAGCCAGTTGGTGGTCCAGCCGATCAGTGCGGCAATGACCGGGATGCTTAGGTATTGCCAGAATTCGGGATTGGTAAACAGACTTGTCATCCGGTACTCGCGTTTGTTCGTTGTTGGTGTTTTGGTTCCCGCTACGTTACGGGGAGGATTCTCCAAAACACGCTCAAGTACGTCCATGTAGCGCTTGGGCTCCGCCATCCATGGCTCCGCACAGTTTTTGGAGAACCTTCCCCGTAACATAGCCCCAAATACGGTGTTGTTCTCAACCGCGATTTAGCTTGTCAGGGATAATGTTTGCCAGCACGCGCCCTGTCAATGACTGATACGCCAGCCAGGGGCGGCGGCACAGTCGGTACAGTCAGTTGCCGATATCGCCCCAAAGCCATTGGCACAGTGCCATGGCCGCAATAGGGGCGGTTTCTGTTCTGAGTACCCGTGGCCCGAGAGCCACCGGCAGGAAGCCGCTGTTTTCAGCTGCGGTTATTTCCTCGGGGCTCAGCCCCCCTTCCGGGCCGATCATCAGGGCGACGCGGGCTGGTTTGTTCATGGTGTCCAGGGACTGTTCCGTGCGGTGGTGCAGGACCAACCTCAGGTTACAATCCTCAGTGTGTTCAAACCATTGCGCCAGGGTCATGACCGGGAGTATCTCCGGCACGCGGGCGCGGCCGCATTGTTCGGCGGCGCTGATGGCGACGGACTGCCAGTGGCGCAGGCGTTTTTCCTCGCGGTCACCTTTGAGCTTTACATCGCAACGTTCTGTAGTGAGCGGAACGATGCGGGTCACGCCCATTTCCACGGCTTTCTGCACAGCGTAGTCCATGCGGTCGCCTTTGGAGAGGGTCTGACCGAGGACGATGTCCAGGGAGGATTCGGTGGCGTTGGCAGCCGGGGCTCCCACCTGGACTTCGACCTGCTTCTTGCTGGCGCTGGTGATGGTGGCAGGGAAGTCGTTACCGTCACCGTTGAAAAGCAGCAGTTCCTGGCCGGGCTGCATGCGCAGTACCCGGCCTACGTGCTGGGCCGCATTTTCGTCCAACTCGGTTGTGCCGCCCTCGCTCAGTGGCGAGCGGGTGTAGATTCTCGGAACGCGCATGCTCAGTCCCTGACGGCGATCTCAATGCCTTCGGTCGCCACCTGGCCGAGGTGGCGGATCTGCTCCTCGGTGATGATGTACGGCGGCATGAAATACACCACGTTACCCAGCGGACGAAGCAGGGCCTGGCGGGTGAGGGCGTGCTGGTAGACCTTGATGCCGCGCCTTTCCTGCCATGGGAACGGGGTTTTGTCGGCCTTGTTCTTGACCATTTCCACGGCCAGTGTCATGCCGTGCTGGCGGATGCCGCCGACGTTCGGGTGATCTGCCAGGTGGGCTACCGAGTCCGCCATGCAGGCGGACAGGCGCTTGTTGTTCTCGATGACGTTGTCATCCCGGAAGATGTCCAGGGTGGCCAGGGCGACGGCACAGCCGATGGGGTTGCCGGTGTAGCTGTGGGAATGGAGAAACGCGCGCAGTGTCTCGTAGTCGTCGTAGAAAGCCTGGTAGACGTCATCGGTGGTCAGCACCACGGATAGCGGCAGGTAGCCCGCCGTCAGTCCTTTCGACAGGCACATGAAATCCGGAGTGATATCTGCCTGTTCACAGGCGAACATTGTGCCGGTGCGGCCGAAGCCAACGGCAATCTCGTCGGCAATCAGGTGTACGCCGTAGCGAGTGCAGGCTTCCCGCAACTTGGTGTGGTAAATCGGATGGTGCATGCGCATGCCGCCGGCGCACTGAATGAGCGGCTCTACCACCACGGCACAGATTTCCTCGTGCTTCTCGGCCAGCAGTTTTTCCATGGCCTCGAACTGGCGCAGGGCGTATTCCTCGTCGGTTTCACCGGCTTCCTTGTTCCAGGCGTCCGGGGAAGGTGCCGTAAGGACTTCCATCAGCAGCGGCTGATAGGTGTCCTTGTACAGCGCAACATCGCCAAGCGCCAGGGCGCCCAGGGTTTCGCCATGATAGCTGTTGCCGAGGTTGACGAAGTTCTTCTTGCCGGGTTTGCCCTGGTTCTTCCAGTAGTGGTAGCTCATCTTCAGCGCCGCTTCGATGGCGGATGAACCGTTATCGGCATAAAAGCATTTATTGAGGCCCGGAGGGGTGACCTCGATCAGGCGCTCTGACAGGTTGACTACCGGTTCATGGCTGAAGCCGGCCAGGATCACATGTTCCAGCTTCCCGATCTGTTCCTGAATCGCGGCGTTGATGCGCGGGTTGGCGTGGCCGAACAGGTTGACCCACCAGGAGCTGACGGCATCGATGTAGCGGTTGTTCTCGAAATCTTCCAGCCAGACCCCTTCACCCCGTTTCACCGGAATCAGTGGCAGGGTTTCGTGGTCTTTCATCTGGGTGCAGGGATGCCAGACGGATTTCAGGTCCCGTGCGACGAGATCGGCGTTGCGCATCTGTGAGTCTCCTATCGGCCCGGTAAAGGGATCGGTAGTTGATGAATCAAAAGGTTCACCATGATACTTGGCGGAGGTGAGGCCTGCTAGTGTCCCGTCCAGCTCATTCGTCAACCCACTGAGCCAGACGGGACACCAGAGTGTGATCTGAATCACTCTGGCTATGCAGCCATCACAGCCTGACCTGACGGCCAATGTTTGCAGGCAGCCCCCCCGTAACAATCTCCTTATACTTTACGGAGGCCGTTATGGAACTGGAGCTGAAACATCCTTACGAGGCAGGCCTTGAGCATGTGCTGGGCGCCTTCTTCGACGAGAGCCGCATCATTGAGAAAAACCGGAAGCTGGGTTCCCGGAATGTGCGTGTTGTGGAACTGAAGCGCGATGAGCTGTCAGCGAAACTGGTGGTGGAGCGCGAGATGATGACCTCGGCCGAAGTGCCGGGGATTCTCGCCAGTTTCCATCGTGAGTGGAACCAGGTGCGCCAGGAAGAACACTGGTTCCGCAAGGACGATTCCGAGTGGCACTGTGAATTCCGGGTGCGCATAGAGAATGTGCCCGCGAAGATTCACGGCATCATGAAACTGAAAGGATCGGCGGAACGTTGCACCAACCACGTCAGTCTGAACGTGCGGTGTGATGTGCCGTTGCTGGGCAAAAAGGTAGCCAGATTCCTGGCGGAAGACTCCCGCGCCAAAATCGAGCAGGAATACGACGCCCTCCGCCAGTTATTGTAGTCTCGGCACTAATGCGCCAGCACCCGGGACAGGAACGCCTGGGTCCGTTCGTTCTGCGGGTTGTCGAAAACATCGCCAGGCTTGCCTTCCTCGACAATCTGGCCCTCGTGGATGTAGATAACCCGATCCGCCACTTCCCGGGCGAAGCCCATTTCGTGGGTTACCACCATCATGGTCATGCCTTCTTTGGCCAGCTCCCGCATCACGTCCAGCACCTCACCGATCATTTCCGGGTCGAGCGCTGACGTTGGCTCATCGAACAGCATCAGCCGTGGTTCCATAGCCAGTGCCCGGGCGATGGCCACGCGCTGTTGCTGGCCGCCGGAGAGGTGGCTGGGGTACTTGTCCGCCTGGCTGCCGATGCCCACGCGATTGAGCAGGCGCTCGGCGGTGGCGTTGGCGATCACCTGGGAGGCGTTTTTCACCTTGATTGGCGCCAGCATGATGTTTCTTTTCACCGTCAGGTGAGGGAACAGGTTGAACTGCTGGAACACCATGCCCACTTCCTTGCGGATTTCGGCTAAAGATTTCGGATTGCCGCTCTTCGGTGCGAGCGGGTGTCCGTCCACTTCGAGTTTTCCGGACTCGAATTCCTCAAGGCCATTTACGCAGCGGATCAGGGTGGATTTGCCGGAGCCGCTGGCGCCGATGATAACGACAACCTCGCCGGCTTCCACAGTAAGGTTGATGTCCTTCAGAACATGAAGTTTACCGAAGTACTTGTTCATGTTCTTCATTTGCACAATGTGTGTCATGGGTACCTTTCCTTCAGACAGAAGCCAGCCCGCGACGCTCAATGAGTCGTAGCAGTAGTGAGAGGGAGAGGGTGATCATCAGGTAGAGGCAGGCCACCACAAAGTAGACCTCAAAGGCTGTAAAGGTGTTGGCAATATAAACCTGACCCTGGCGGACCAGTTCACCGACGCCGATGACTGAGAACAGGGAGGTGTCCTTGATACTGACAATCGCCTGGTTGCCAAGCGGCGGAATCATGCGCCGGAAAGCCTGAGGCCAGATGATGGACCAGAAAGTCTGGGACCGGGAGAGACCCAGTGACAGACCCGCTTCGGTCTGGCCCTTGTCGATTGACTGGACGCCGCCCCGTACGACTTCCGAGATGTAAGCACCGGAGTTGAGGGCAATGGCCGCGATGCCTGCGACCAGCGGATCAATCGGGCTGCCAACCAGGTCGGGCAGACCGTAGAAGATAAACAGCACCTGGACCAGGATGGGAGTGCCGCGGAATATCTCGATGTAAGCGGTGGCCGGCCAGCGCAGGAACCATTTCTTGTTAATGCTCAGCAGGCCGAAAATAATGCCCAGCACAAAGCCGATGGCGAGACCGCCAAACGATATCAGCAGAGTGTAGGGGATCCCTTTAAGCAGGAAAGGAATGGAGTTTATGGCCGCTTGCCAGTCAAACTGAAACTGGAATTCCACAGTGGTTGTCTCCGTTGTATGGGGAGTTACCTGCCGGGGCGCCTGGCGCCCCGGCTATGGTGCCGGACGGTTACATGTCTTCCGGCATTGGGCCAAACCACTTCTCGTAAATGGTTTTGTAGGTGCCGTCTTCCTTGATGGAGGCGAGTGCTTCGTTGACTTCATCGAGCCATTCGCTGCCTTTCTTCAGGGCGATGCCATATTGCTGGCCTTCGTACAGCGGACCAACGGTTTTAACCTTGCCTTCGCCCTTGGTACTGGCGAAATAGCCAACGTTGGGTGCGTCATAGAAAACCGCGTCCACAGCACGGGACATCAGTGCCATGTACATATCGGAGCTGCCTGGGTAAGGGGTAACCCCATCGTTCTCATCCAGGGTCTTGGTCAGGTAGTCATAGCTGGTGCTACCGATCTTGGTGCCGATTTTCTGGCCGTTCAGGTCGTCCATGGTTTCCACGGAGTCGTTGTCTTTGCGGACCAGAATACGCAAACCGGAATCGTAATATGGATCGGAGAAATCAACGATTTCCTGACGCTCTTCGGTAATGGTGATACCGGCAATGGCGATATCCACGTTACCCGTCTGCAGAGCCGGAATGATGCCATTGAAATCCATGGTGTTGAGGTCAATCTCGAACCCGGCACGGTCGGCCACCTCACGGATGATCTCCATATCGAAACCGATCATCTCCCCGGTTTCCTGATCCATCATCTCGAAGGGTACGAAGCTGGGGTCGGTCACGACTCTCAGGGTTTCAGCGCTCACGGTTCCCGCGGCCACGGTCATCGCCAGTGTGGCGCCGAGGGTTTTCAGCCATTTCGTGCTCATGCTTTCTCCTTGTCTTCTTATGGAGCTCCGATTGCCCGGTAAGGCAAGCCAAAAGGCACGGTTGGTGACAGTGCCTGTCGGGGAGCGTTAATGGAACTGCATCAAATTAACTCTAGACCATTAAACGGAGAAATGCAGGAAATCAAATGCTTGGGGCGGAGGTGCTGCGAAGGAAGGGTTGGTGGATTACGGTCCTGCGGACCTAATCCAACCTACGGTTAAGGAAGAACTCCGTAGGCCGGGTTACCGGTGAACCCGTAGGTCGGATTAGGCCCAACGGGCCGTAATCCGACATTGGAAAGGCAATCAGAAAGCAATCTTCTCCCGCTCACCAATCCCCAGGTTCTCCCAGATGCGAATGCTGGGCTGGGCCAGGTTCAGGGTATAGAAATGCAACCCGGGCGCACCGGCTCTGAGCAGCTTCTCACACATCTCTGTCACCACTTCCTCGCCGAACTTGCGGATCGAATCACTGTCGTCACCGTAGGCTTCGAGCTGCTTGCGGATCCAGCGGGGAATTTCCGCACCGCACATGTCGGAGAAGCGCACCAGGTTGGAGAAGTTGACGATGGGCATGATGCCCGGCACCACCGGAATGGTGATGCCCATCTTCTCCAGGCGGTCGATGAAGTAGAAGTAGCTGTCCGCATTGAAGAAGTATTGGGTGATGGCGCTGTTGGCGCCGGCATCCACTTTGCGGGCAAAATTCTTCAGGTCTTCCTCGGCACTGCGGGCCTGGGGGTGAAACTCCGGGTAGGCCGCCACTTCAACCTGGAAGTGGTCGCCGCTGTGCTCGCGGATGAACTCCACCAGCTCGTTGGCGTAACGAAGTTCACCGGCGGCGCCCATACCGGAAGGCATGTCGCCCCGGAGGGCGACAATCCGGTTGATCCCGTTCTCTTTGTACAAATCCAGCAGCTCGCCAATGTCCTGGCGGGTACCACCCACGCAGGACAGGTGCGGAGCCGTGGAAATGCCCTGCTTGTGCAGGCTCAACACGGTTTCAATGGTGCGGTCCCGGGTGGAACCGCCGGCACCAAAGGTGACCGAGAAGAAATCCGGGTTCTCCCCGGCGAGCTGGTTTCGCACGTTCTGCAGCTTTTCCTTGCCCTGGTCGGTCTTGGGCGGGAAAAATTCAAAGCTGAAACGGCGTTTGAACTGTTTCTGGGATTCCATCTTGATATCCGATCAGTATTTGTAGCTTTCCGGCTTGTACGGGCCTTCGACCGGTACACCGATGTATTTGGCCTGCTCCGGGGTCATTTTGGTGATGACGCCATCAAAGCCTTCCACCATCGCGCGGGCGACTTCTTCGTCCAGCTGCTTCGGCAGTACCTGAACGTATACACCTTTGGAGCGCGCGTCTTCCGGCAGATCGGCGAACTTACGCTCGAACAGGTACATCTGTGCCAGCACCTGGTTGGCGAAGGAGCCGTCCATGATCCGTGACGGGTGACCGGTGGCGTTGCCCAGGTTCACCAGGCGGCCTTCGGACAGCAGAATCAGGTGGTCGTTGACGGCCTTGTCGCGATACACCACGTGCACCTGCGGTTTGACCTCGTCCCACTCCCAGTTCTTGCGCATGTAGGCGGTGTCGATTTCGTTGTCGAAGTGGCCGATGTTGCACACCACGGCGCCGCTCTTGAGGGCCTTGAGCATGTGAGCGTCGCACACGTTCATGTTGCCGGTGGTGGTGACCAGAAGGTCGGTGTTCTGCAGCAGATCACGATTGATGCCGGCCTCGGTGCCGGTGTTGACGCCGTTGATGTACGGGGACACCACTTCGAAACCGTCCATGCAGGCCTGCATGGCACAGATCGGGTCAGCTTCGGTGACTTTTACGATCATGCCTTCCTGGCGCAGGGAAGCGGCGGAGCCTTTGCCCACGTCACCGTAGCCGATCACCAGGGCTTTCTTGCCGGCCAGCAGGTGGTCGGTGGCGCGCTTGATGGCGTCGTTCAGGCTGTGGCGACAACCGTACTTGTTGTCGTTCTTGGATTTGGTGACGGCGTCGTTGACGTTGATGGCCGGCACTTTCAGAGTGCCTTCGCGCAGCATTTCCTGCAGGCGGTGTACGCCGGTGGTGGTTTCTTCGGTGACGCCGTGGCAGTTGGTCAGGACTTCCGGGTACTTCTCATGGAGCAGGGCGGTAAGATCGCCGCCGTCGTCCAGGATCATGTTGGGTTCCCAGCCGTCTACGTCGGCGCCGACGGTACGCTCGAGGCACCAGTCGTATTCTTCGTCGGTTTCCCCTTTCCATGCGAACACGGGAATGCCCTGCGCGGCGATGGCTGCAGCGGCCTGGTCCTGGGTAGAGAAGATGTTGCACGATGACCAGCGCACGTTGGCACCCAGCTCGACCAGTGTTTCGATCAGCACGGCGGTCTGGATGGTCATGTGGATGCAGCCCATGATATTGGCGCCTTTCAGCGGCTGCTCGGCTTTATACTTCTCGCGGAGCTTCATCAGGGCAGGCATTTCGCCTTCAGCGATTTTGATCTCTTTCCGGCCCCAGTCGGCCAGGGTGATATCGCGGACTTTGTAGTCTTCTGCGTTGCTCAGCTTTTCTGCCGGAGTGCTCATGGTGTTCTCCTGTCAGTTCTGTTTTGGCCTCGGAGTTTGGTTTCCCCTGGCCTCTTGATTCGGTGGTGTCGGGGGTGGGTGGCTTCTTTCGCGGAACCGCTACGAGCACATCCATGTGCGCTTCTCTCAGGCCATCC